>JBQCZX010000041.1:0-25311 GCA_052089485.1 Marinobacter sp.
TTTAGACATTCACAAGAATCTCTTTAGGGATTTGTGCGGTATTTAAGACTGTAAAAGCAGTAGAGTCAATTTTATGACGCTATTTAGGGCGAGCTGTCGAGATATTTTGATATGCCCTAGCCGCATTACTATTACGGTTCACACCTTTAAGAGCTTGCTCTGCTTCCGCCTTTGCACGGGTAGCACCCTCGCCAGCAGCGTCCATAAACTGGCGCAACTCCTCGAGCCGAGTGCGCACCAACTCGGGATCTAGATTGCCGGCCGCCAGCGCAGTCATCAAAGGCTCTACTGCCGGTTCAACCTGGGTATTGAGACTCACCAGGGCGTCCCAATTCTGGTCCGCCAGAGCGCGGCCAAGATCCGCCATAAGCTGATCAAGGCGATCCAGACGAGGCTGCTGCTCAGAAGAGGGACTGTTTTGAAGGTCGGTCATCACGTTTTTCCTTGCACTAGGGGATAAGGAACGCACGACCCGAGCAGATCGCCGGTAAACACCGGCGATCTGTCGTTATTGCGCGGGACTCAGCGGCGGGCAGCCCGCCTCGCAGAGGAAGCCGTAAACTCGTTGCCACGAAACCCAGGGTTAAAATCGTAGGCTGGGTAGTTGTTATCCAAGCCATCAATGTAATAACGCTTCGCTTTGATGTCGTAAGTCATCTCCATGGTAGTCCAGAACACCGGCTCTTGGTAATAGCTAATGTTATGGGCTTCAGAAACCCGCCACAGGTCGCCGGCTTCGTTATACTCTTCCGAGATCAGGATCTGCCAACTGTCTTCGTCCACGTAGAAAACACGACGGTCGTAGATGTGCTTGATACCCGTGCGACGAGTTGCTTCAACTACCCACACCCTGTGCAGCTCGTAGCGGGCCAGCGCCTGGTTGATGTGGCCTGCGCGAATGATGTCATCCGGTAGAACCGACTCATCGTGCAACTTGTATGCATTGTAGGGAACAAACAGCTCACGCTTCCCCTTCAACTCCCAGTCGTACTGGTTTGGCGCACCGTTATACATATCTTTTTGGTCTACCGAGCGCAAAGCCGAAGAGTTTGGCAAATCCGTCTCGTAAGCAAGGTTAGGTGACCGCCTCAGGCGCCTGGAGCCAGCATCGTAACGCCATGCCAACCGAGGCGAGCGCACTTGATCAAGGGTTTCGTGCACAAGCGTGATTGTGCCTGCCAGGGTAGAGGGCGAGATGGTGTCGGTCTTGAGGTAGAAAATTTTGTTGTCGATATCCGCAAGCTTTGCGTTTCTCTTGCTGTAGGCGAGAAAGTAATCGTACTGGTTAACCACCGGATTGTAGGAGCCGTCTACCTGCGGCGTGGCCGATGCGCTGCGAAACGACACTTCCTCACCGCGGTAACGCAGAATGTGGTTCCACATCACTTCTAACCCATTTTGGGGGATGGGGAACGGGCTGGTCATAATGGTGTTACGTACGCCGTTACCGTTATCCAGCACCTCTGCGCTCAGCGCATTCTCATAGGATTTTTCATAGACACGCTCCGGAAACGCAGCCGTGCGGCGGGTCTGGTAAACCGGTATAAAGAAATCCGGGCCGTACTGGCTCAGCATCTGGCGCGAACCCTCAGAGAGCTTGTCTTCATAAAGATGCATATTGTCCGCTGTAATCACGAACAAGGCTTTGTCTTCAGGAAACGGATCCACTTCAACCTGGCCTTTGCGCCAGTTTGCGGGGGGCTCAGACAACCCGCCAGTCCACTCAGGAATACTGCCAGAAACATTGGCTCCCCGCTCGGCACCAATAGGCGTCAGATCCTGTTTCAGCCGCTCGGCTTCAGATACCGATACTGCTGACAACGCCTGTCCGGAAAACCCGAACAAAAGCACTGCAATACATGCGACATATTGGCTTCGCATTCCTTACTCCTCAAGAAAACCCAAAAACACCGGGTGATTCTCGCTAAATTCAAACAAACGTTTCAACCGAATGTTTGTGTTTTATTGTCACCTGAGACCAGGACTTAAGAGGGTAAAGAAATCTACGTGCCAAAATGATACGATGGCCGATTAATCCGGGCGTTTAAAGGTTATTGAAATGTCACCATCGTTTTTCGAGATTATACAATTGAACAACGGCGATTACGCCATGCGGCGCGTCGACGACGACAGTGCACCACTGGTCAAGATTTCGTTTTCTGACGAAGCTCGCGAAATGATGGAGGACCGGGAAATGTCTGTGGCGAAGGCAATGATTGCTGCCGGAATAGAAGCTGCTGGAAACGTCACTCACGATATTGACTGGGACGACGACGAGCTGGACATATCAGACGCTCAGCCCGCCTACACTCTTCATTAAAACCAGGTTCAGCGTTGCCTGAGCACTACGCCGTGGCTGTTACCCTCCGCTGCCGCTTTTTGTAGGGAATCGAAAGCTGCCCTACCCAGTTTACCCGTCCACATAACCACCGCGTGACAGGTACCCGCACTCAAGGCGATCTCTGCTAGCTGACGAGCCGGGTATTCTGCGGTCGAACGCAGAACCAGAAGTTCTCCGGTAACAATACCGTGCATTTTCTGCCACTTGCTAACCAACGCCTGGGGCGGATCTATCCAAGCCAACCAACGCTTTTCCTGATTGAGCTGGGTTAACATAGGCAATAGCAGTTGAAAGTTTTCCACCTGCCCTTCCGGTAGAATAATCTCGGTAACGTTGCCAGCCGGAGTCGTGTTGGCAACATCTGGTTTATGCTGGGCTCGAATGACCGTGCGCTGCTTGCGGGATGAGTACTCAGGCGCCGGGCAAGACAAACCACCCTGCTGCCACGCCATATTCTGATTGAAGCTAAGTTGTTCCATAAATCACCCGTTTCTCTATGCGTCTGTGGTTAAACTAGCCCGATCAGTGCAGGTCAGAACGTCGGATAACACCCACACCCAATCCTTCAATAAACAGCTCCTGCTCTTTCAGGTCGACCTCTATCGGAGCGAACTCTTCATTTTCTGCACTCAGATAAACCATCAAGCCTTCTTTTCGGAAGCGCTTCACGGTAACTTCATCGCCAACCCTGGCTACAACCACCTGGCCGTTATGAACGTCTTGAGTGCTGTGCACGGCAAGCAGGTCGCCATCCAGAATACCGATATCCTTCATGCTCATACCCCTGACACGGAGCAGGTAATCGGCGGAAGGCGAAAAGAATTCCGGCTTCAGCGCGCAGTGATCCTCAACATGTTCCTCAGCCAGAATCGGGTTGCCCGCCGCTACTTGGCCAACAATCGGTAACCCAGGGTCTTCGGCAACGTCGGGTAGGCGAATACCCCTGCTGGCACCCGGAACCATTTCAATTGCGCCCTTGCGTGCCAGTGCTCGCAAATGTTCCTCGGCGGCATTCGCCGAACGGAAACCCATTTCCGCTGCAATCTCAGCGCGGGTGGGCGGATAGCCTGTTTCATCGACATATCGGCGAATAATTTCCAGTACCTGAGTCTGTCTTGCTGTCAGCTTCATTGTTTCGCTGCTCCGCTTTCTGCATGCTGGGCTTATGCATGCTGGGCCTGATATCTGATGGCGTATACAGTGAACCAACCATCCTGGTTTTTTATACAGTAAATTGACTATATACAGTGTTTTATCCAGTGTAAAGCCAAGCATCCTATTTTCTTGCAAGCCCTTAACCACTGCGTCTTCGGTAGTGTGATATGGTGAAAAGATATTACATTCACCGCCAGTGAGTCTTATGAGCCAAGCTATCCCCTGCAGAATGCCTGACATATTGAACACGATTGATGGAACAGAGCGCCGAGTTGGTGTGGAAATTGAATTATCCGGACTTGGTTACCAGCAGCTTGTAGACTTGGTGGCAGAGCTACTCGACGGCGAAGCGACATTGCAATCCCGCTACGTGAGCAAACTTGAAACACCGCAAGGGTGTTTCATTATCGAGCTGGATTCGGATCCCATTAAGGATCTGGACTTGGCCGATGGGCGCTTGCCGCTGTCCATCCGTGAGTTTGGCGGGCAGGCTATGGAGGTTATCGATGCCGCTGCTGAACGGATTGTGCCACTGGAAATTGTCAGCCCACCCATGCCCTTCTCTGAGCTGAGCCAGATTGAAACACTGGTTCATAAGCTCCGAGAAGCTGGCGCCCTGGGCAGCAGAGAGGCGATCTATTTTGCCTTTGGTTTACAGCTGAACCCTGAGCTACCCGACCTCAAGCCTGCGACGCTAGTCCACTATTACCAAGCCTTTGCGGTACTTTATGACTGGCTTAAGGCACGTCATCAGTTAGACATCAGCCGCAAGTTCACACCCTATATTGAACCATGGAGTAGCCGTTATACCGACTTACTGATCGCTGACGGCTATGCACCGGATCAACAGCAGATGATGGTGGATTACCTGGAGTCCAACCCCACCCGCAATCGCGCCCTGGATCTGCTGCCGCTGTTTGCCCACTTGGACAAGCCGCTTCTCGATCAGTACGTGGTAGATCCTCGCATCAAGAGCCGGCCGACGTTGCATTATCGGCTTCCGGACTGCGACATTGATAATCCCAACTGGCATTTCTCCAGTGTTTGGAACGATTGGGTCGTGGTAGAGCAGCTCGCAAACCATGCTGAAGATTTGGCGGAACTGCGGGCTTTGTTTCGGGACAGCCGTAAAATCAGCCTACGCAATCTGACCCGAAACTGGCAGGAAACCTCAGCGAACTGGCTGCAAAGCAAAGGCTATGTCTGAACAACGCTATCCTGAAGACAGCCCGCCCGGCCTCACGATCGGCATCAGCGGCCCCGCCCGAAAGCGTATCGCACAACGCTTGATAGGGTTGGGGCTGCGGCTGCAAGGTGCTCACACCTATTACATCCGCCCTGGTGCTCGGGTGAACGTGTCGCTGCTGGATGGCTTAGTGCTTTCTGGAGGCACTCATGTCCATCCCGAGCGTTATGACCAGGAACCTCAGGTCAGCGCCCGTTATGACCGGGCGCGGGACACCACCGATCAGTTGTTGCTGGAGCAAGCAGAGGCTATCGGCATTCCTGTGTTAGGCATTTGCAGAGGCGCGCAGTTTATCAACATATTCCACGGTGGGTCCCTGTGCCAGAACGTAACGCCCTTAAGGGTAAATACTCGGCACCGCCCTCTCTTGTTTCCTATGCAAACCGTTCGCCTTGTAGCCACAAGCCGGCTGGGGCGGCTAATGGGCGCACCCGTCATCGGAGCCAATCGGATACACAGCCAAGCCATCAAGCACCTTGGCAAAAACCTCAAAGTGGTGGCAGTGGACAATGATCTATTTGTTCAGGCCATCGAAAGCACCCAGGGCCAATGGCTAATGGGGCTGCAATGGCACCCTGAATACCTGCTTTACCATGGCGGGCACAGACGTATCTTTGGCCAGTTTCTACAGGCCGCCCTCTCATTCAAATTGGCCCGGCTGGAACCTGAAACCAGCGGAGCCTGACCTTACACCCGATTCTGGGGAGGAATACCGCATGGCTAAACACAACCTGAAAACTCGTATTCTGTTTGCGTTGCCACTACTTGTGCCAGGCCTGGTGATGGCCGGCGAAGTGACCCTCACTGGCGAGGGTTCCGTTCGCTATGAGCCAGACAGCGCACGGCTGAAGTTTACCGCCAGTGCAGAAAATGAACTGCCCCGTAAAGCCACCGACCAGGTGTCATCCATGATGGAGCAGTGGCGAGAGGGCATCAGCGAATACATGCCACAACTGCAAGAATATAGCGATGCCTCCGTTAACCTGTACACCCGCACTCTGCCCTCAGAGGCGCGGGAAGACGAGCCTCAAAAGCGGGCCGTTGCCTCACAGACCATCAGCTTCAGCCTTTCAGACCTATCGCTGCTAAACCCTGTTCTACAGCAGGCCCAAGCACTTGGGCTTAATTACAATCTTGGCCCCCAACAGTTTTTCCACTCTGAAGAAACCCAGCTGGAACGGGAAGCGCTCGCACTGGCACTGGCCGATGCGAAATCCCGTTGTGAGTTTGTTGCGAAGGAGATAGGTCAGAGCTGTGGGGATGTTGTATCACTCAATATTAATGGCGGTCACCGCCCCATGCCGAGGATGATGTCGGCTGAGGCAAGAGGCGCCGATTCAATTTCCAGCGTGGGAGAACGGGAAATCAGTGCCTCAGTGAACGCAACGTTTGAGCTGGACTGAGCTCAGAAATCCCGGGTATAGAAGATATCCAGAGAAGCTGCCAGCCCACTGGCAGCCTCAAGATAAAAGTACTTTCCCAGATCATAACGCAGCGCAACCGTGCTGATGGGCTCAAAGATTCCGACGCCATAGCGAATGCTGAGGTCATCGCTCAGATAGCCACTGGCCACCACCGATGTATCATCCCCGCTGCCTTCAGCCTCCAGCGTTAAATCGCGAATACCGAAACCTTCTCCGATTTTACCGGTTACCTTGTTCACCTGAGTCAGCCCCAGCGAGATGGCAGCCTTGCTCATCTGCCCGTCATCACTCTGCCCTCTGGGGGCCCGTCCAAGAATCACGTAAGACAACGCATCCGACTGAGGCATATCCGGGCTGGAGAACACCTCGGTAGTGGGTGACTGCACCGGGCCACTCAGGCGTAGCCCGGCGACAACCGAATCCACCTTGCGTACAGCTTCTATGTCAAGATATGGCTCAACCAGGCTGCCAACAAACAGTATCCTTGCGCGTCGCAGGTCTAACTCTTGGCCATAGGCTTCAAACTCGCCATTCACCAATTGCAGCGTGCCCCGGGTATCCATATCGTTACCAATACGGAGAGAGCCCTCCAGATCGCCCATTACACCAAACGCGACAAAACTGACCCGATCATCGCCTACTACTACAGTGACATCCATATCCAGAGACTGAATCAATGGCTCTTCCGGCTCCACCCCAACAATCACTTCATCGTCGGATACCGAAATCGCCTGTTCCGGCAACCCCTCTATTTTGATATCCCCTCGGGGCACTTCAATTCGGCCACTCACGCCAAGAGCGCCATCGCGGAACGCAATGGTAAGATCCGGCGCCACTTCCAGTCGGGCAAAGGGCTCTATACTGAAGGGTAGCCTGTCCCCGGTAATACGAACCTCACCACCGGGCGCCTCCTGCCAATCGACCTCACCCTCGATAAGCGCCTCACTTTGGTCACTACTGACGATTCGGCCATGGATATCTGCCGAGTAGCCATCAAGTTCCACGCTTACACCGACTTCCTCCATCGGCAGAGGCAGCCGCGGATCCACCACGCGGCCGTTGGCCAGCGCAATCTCGCCCTGCACTGCCGGCTTCATCAGCGGTCCGGAGATCGTACCCTCACCGTTCACTTCGCCGGCCACCTCTTCAAGCCCGGTAAACAATCCAGCCAGAGCAATATCAAGGCCGTCCAGCTTGAATCGCCCCTCAACGGAGCGCTCTTCAGCCATTGGGTCCAGCGCCATGTCCACCGCAAGCTGGCCAAGCTCCGGGCCAGACAATCGCACGGCGAGGTTTGCCTCGCCTGGCGCAAGATCCAGATCCGTCGTCAGGGTGTCGTAACTCAAGGTTTCCCACGCACCATCAAGCAGCAACTCAAATTTCCCCTCGCCGGCATCCACCGCTACCCGACCGTCGGGGCCATTATCCGTGAGCGTGAAATCAACCTCGCCATTTATGGTCGAATACCAACGCAGTGTTTCGGGTAGCAGCGGACCCAACGCCTCGGCTGGAAAGTTGTCTATGCGGTAGGCAATGCTGGGCACGGGTAGCAGAACCTGATCGTCTGCACACACCGAACTTTGCTTCCAGTTCCAGCAATGAGCTGCAAAACTGAGTTCACCGCTGGTCGCGTAGGCCAGTTCAGCGGGGGATTCCAGCACCCAGTCCTGATCCTGCCCGGGCACGTCAATAACACCACGGGCAAGCTCACCTTGCCAGCTTGCCCAGGCTTCACCGGCGCCCCCTTGAAGCTCTAACTCCAGACCCGCGTCGCCTTGCTGAACATTAATGGCAACCTGATGATTCTTTTGCGTTCCCTGGGCAGTGAGGTTCACTGACTGAATTTCGTTCCCGGCTACGGTAATACCATTGGCCTGCAGATCACTGTCGAGGCGGAAGCCGGATTCCAGTTGCGCATCCAGACTCAGCTCTTCAATCAGCATAAGATCCTGCCAGCGTAACTCTGTGGCTTCGGCCGCCAGTTGCCCACGAGGATCGTCCGGGGTTCCTGCGAGGGTGAGCTGCAGCTCTGCCTCGCCGCCCAGGCCCGGCATAATTTTATCCGGGTTCGGCAAATCGAGGTTCACTTCGGCCTGCAACTCGTCGCCCCAGGATCCGCTGCCTTCAAGACGGTTATCGCCAATAACCAGTTTCAGCTCGGGCACACCCCAGTCTCCGGTTGAGGTATCAAGCCGGCCAGCAGCGACCGTAGGGCTTGAGCGCCATTGACCCTTCAAATCCCAACTTGCCTGCATTGCCGGTACCGGGCCATCGGTCATTTTTCCTTGCGTGGTTACGTCGCCGCTGAGGTTCGCCTCCAGCAACGGTAACCAGTAGCCCGGGTTGAAATCCTCAAGCTCAAGCGCAGCCTGCCAGGATAAGGGCCCGGAAAAATCGACGGCTCCGTCACCAGAGAGGGAGCCTGCACCGGTTACCGCTGAAAGCTCCGTTATGCGAACCTGGCTGGTATCGCCATCTACAACCGTAGCTAACTCAGCCCTGCCCTGGGGGCCATCCACGTCGGCCGTCAGGCTGGCCTGATAACGACCATCACGCCATGACGCATCGGCATCCAGCGTGCGCAGCGCAACGGGCGGCTCGCCTATATCGGGCAGAAGCGAATACCAGGGAAACTGCCGTAACTGTAGCTTCGCCTCTGCGCTGAGACCGTCTTGCCATTGCCCGTTGCCGGTAACCACCAGGGTTTCAGGTTCGGTTTCAGACGATTTGTCAGACCTATTTTGCGTCGCAAGTTCCAGCCGGATATCCTCGGCGCCTGCGGTTGTGACCTGCCCATCAAGTGCCAGGCCAACCGGCCCCTCCGTGCCCGGTAAGGTTGCCTCGGCCCGTGTTTTAAAGCCGTTTTGCAAGCTACCCACGGCTTCAACAAACCAGTCTTGCAATACCAGGGTTTCCGGCAACGCTTCTGCGGCTTGAAACCGCTTTGAGGATATTCGTATGTTTGCGGGCAGATCCGATGCCAGTGGCTCGACCTTACCTTTCAGCGCCGCATCCAGATAGCCGCGACTGCGCCCAGCTATCGCGAGATCCCGAACACTTCCCGAGAGCGCCAAATCGATGGTCCAGGTATCACCATAGGGCGGCGGCAGGTTCGCGTTGACCTCAAGATTGATCGGCCAGTCTCGCCGGGTTTCCACACGGCCAGAGGCCAGCACGGTGATATCATCAAGCTGGTAGGAGACCCGCTCAAGTTGCCAGTCTGCACCCGACCCGCCAGCATCCAGCTCGAACCTGTCCCACACCTTGCTGCCATTGAAGGTGAACCTGCCCAGCCGTACATCATCTACTCGCAATGCCAGCGGTAATTCAAACCCCGGCAGGCTGATATCTTCAGCCGGGCCTGGCTCTTGATCTTCCTCTGAAGGCTGCACATTAACGTCCAGATGCTTTAGGTGAAGCGTATCCAGACACAGCTGCAAATCAAACAAACAGGACGGCGACCAGTCCACACGCACAGACTCCGCCAACACATCCACACCATAGCCCCGCCACTGCAGACGATCCGCCTGCCAGTTTCCAAGCAGCGAGCCCTGATCATTAACAGCTTCAAGCCCGGGGACCTGGTCGATCACCCAGGCAGTGCCCGTTTCAGAGCGCAGTGCCAGCAGAACAGCCACCACCAGTACAATGGGCAGAAGCACGAACAGGCCAATAAGCAACAGCAACCAGAAGCGCAGCCGACCTCTTCGCTTGTGCTTAGGTTGTTCAGTTTTATCGACGTTTTCGTTGTCTTTATGCGCTTCCGTCACAGCTCAGGCCCCATCGAGAAGTGAATCCGCCATTCGCCACCAAATTCAGGATTAAGTCCCTTGGCGACATCCAGGCGTAACGGCCCCAGAGGGCTGATCCAGCGGATACCCACACCCACACCGGTCGCCAGAGGATCAAGTAAATCGTTGATGGCGTTACCGTGATCGGCAAACAAAGCGGCGCGCCAGTTGTCGGCAAACTCATACTGATACTCGGCGCTTCCCACCATCATGTAACGGCCGCCCACCTCTACGCCATTATCATTTTCCGGCGAGAGTGTCTGATAGCCGTAACCGCGCACGCTCTGATCACCGCCTGCAAAGAAGCGAAACGAAGGCGGCACATCTTTAAACTCGTTCGTCGCGACACCGCCGAACTGAAAGCTGGTCAGGAAACGATGTTTTCCGGCAAGGGTAATCAAACCTCTCGCGATGGCGTTCACGTGCAATAAATCCACGCTCGACAGTGCTGCACGGTGCGCAGCACTCAGATTAATCTGCAATCGGTAACCACGCGACGGATCCAGCGGCGAATCCGCGTGTAATTTGGAGTAGCCTATGCCTGGCATCAACAGCTTACTCGTGCCCTTCTCATCGTCGCCGATATTGAACTGTTCACCTTCCCAGCGCATGGACAATACTTGTTGCCATCCATTATCAAATTGATGCTGCCACTGCTGCCCAAAGGTGAGCAGTTCGGATTCAACGTTTTCGATATCTTCGTGCTGATACCCGGCAGTCAGACGGATCGAATCGGTCATTGGCGGATCCAGAGGTAACTCATACCAGCCACTCACACTCTGCCTGGGTGCGGAGAGCTCCGTTTCTGCGCCACGGGAGTGACCCATACGATTTACCCAGTGTTCACGCCAGGTACCCCGGAAACGTGGACCTACGTCAGTGGAAAAGCCGAGGCCAGTGGCAATTGAGCGACGATCGCGACGGGTCAGGCCGACGCTCACCGGAATCACCCCTTCTTTCGCACTCCTTGGGGATGCACCTATGTCCACACCGGCAAAGTATCCGCTGCCAAGGAGGTCACTGTTGAGTTTTGCAATCTCGTCGGCGTGATAGGGGGTGCCTGGCTCAAACGTGACAAAATCCCGCAGCAGGTCGATTTCAAACCAATGGCCTTCTTCAAAGGTAACGTCGCCGAGTTGATAGCGCTCGCCGCTCTCAAACTCCAGTGCAATAACGGCGGTCAGGGCTTCCGGGTCAACCTTAAGAGTATGGGTAATGTATTGCCCATCAAAGTATCCCCGCGCACGCGCACGCGTTTGGAAAGTGCTTCTCAGGCTCGTGTAATCGCCATGATTCAGAATATCGCCTTGCGCAGGGTGCGCCGGCAAATTATCGGAAAAATCTGGATCAGAAGCTGCAGCACCACGGATTTCGACGGTTCGTGACTTGATCCGTACCGGGTCACCGGGGGTAATTTCAAGGCTCAGCAGAGCCGGCTCATCGCCTTCGCCTTCTTCTACATGCCATTCAACCGCCGGGTTGTAATAGCCTAGCGCGCGCAATGCTTGACTGGCCTGTTCGACCGCGGTTGATGCATAACGGCGAAGATTCGCGGCACTGCGTCCCTCAACTTCGCCAATAAATGCTTCCGCGTTCTCCTGAAGCCCCGAGAAATCCCCCTTTACACGAACCTCAACCTGGTCGGCCAGGCCCGACGACGAGCTCAAGGCCAGAAGCAGCCCTAAAAGTCGGGGCCGACCCGGCTTTACAATACGGTCAATTGGTAACATCACGGGGCTCAGTGTTGGACATGGCGAACAGGTTACCGTTAAATCGTGTGGTTTTAATAGCTGACGGTCAAGTTAATCTGCTTCGGGTTAAGTCGTCGGCTCGGCTCAATTGCGCTAACCTGTCAAACACCAACGATTTCAATTACACCCCAGACGATGGATACCCGCGAATGCTGAAAATTAACCGCGTGAACCTGAAGTCCAGCCACCAGCTCACCTGGTTTATAATCGACTTTCTGATGCTGGGTCTGATCATTATCAACCTCGCGTTCATCATCTGGGATTCCGTCTACAATTTCATCGCTATTCAGAACGCACTGGCAGAACACATGCCGGCGCTTCAGGCTGCTTACCACCCAATACATGAAAACTTCATTCTATACGACTCGATGTTCGTTGCGGTTTTCCTCACCGAGTTCTTTGTGCGCTGGGGTTATGCATTAAAAGCCAAGGAGTACGACCGCTGGTATTTTTACCCATTTATTCATTGGTATGACCTGATCGGCTGTATACCGGTGGGTAGCTTACGGTTCCTGCGGATTCTGCGGGTGATTTCGATTATTTATCGTCTGCATCAGTACAAGATTATTGATGTGACCGGCACCGGCATTTATCGCTTCGTAAACTTCTACTACGAGGCCTTTATGGAAGAGCTGTCTGATCGGATCGTGGCGAAAGTACTGAGCGGTGTTCAGCACGAAATGAAACTCGGTTCTCCGCTGTTTGAGAAAATCCAGAACGATATTCTATACCCGCGGCGGGAGATGCTTTCCGGCTGGATTTCACAGCGAGTCGCCGAGGCGGCACAGGAAGGTTATATCCCCAATCGTGGCGCTTTGAGAAGTTACCTTGAAGCCAGGGTCGATCATGCACTTGAGCAGAACACGGAACTGTCGCGGCTAAAATACCTGCCGTTGGTGGGGTCAACCATTAAGGACACCCTGGAGGATGCGGTAGGCGATATTGTTGCCAACGTTATCCAGCAGATTTTGGAAGACTTGGCCTCTTCTTCCAACCACGGGTTTATTGAGGATATTGTGAATGCCTTGATACGTGGACCGGGCGAATCTGGCTCCGGTGAAGAAAAGAACGACGCGCTGATCAACTTGATCAACGAAATCATTGAAGCTATTAAAGGCCAGGTCAAAGTAAAGCGCTGGCGCGAGCAGCTTCCTTAGAAGCCTCTACTAAGCCTGCCTACCACCTCCGTGCCTATTGGGCGCACTCTAGTGGGCTGCTAAAGCACCCCTAAACGAAAACATTATTTTTTGTGAATAGGTACCATTCTCATTGCAATATGTAAACATTCATCTATTATAAATGTTAACGATAGACGGGAGGTGAACCATGAGATACCAAAGCATTCTTGGCAACTGTAACGAAACAACCATTGGTCGCATGATCGAACAATGTCCCGAAACATCCACAGTGTTTCAAAGCTACAGCCTAAGTGTGAGCGATGACCGCAGCAAAACCGTGCAACAGGCGGCAGCGCTAGCAGGTATAGCGGGGAAAACTCTATGCCGGCAACTATTCGATGTGTGCATGGAGCACAAGCCACTGGAAGATATGGAGACCAACACACTACTCGAACTCCTGAGCACCGAGTATGACGCCGTTCACCTTGAGCAGCTGCCGGCCCTGCACCGTTTGGCGAGAAAAATTGAGGCGATACACCGGGCTAGCCCAGACGTACCTCTGGGCATTACACGTGTCGTAAAGCAGCTAGAGCAAACACTGACCGACCACGTAAAGCGGGAAGAAGCCTATGTGTTGTCTCGTTTGGTGAACGACCAGCCACCCAATCCAGACACACCTATTGGCCAGATGAACGACGAGCATGAAGCCATCAAAAAGCAACTCCGCGGATTGAGGGAGCTGACCCACAACTACCAAGCACCGAAAGCCGCCTGTCGCTCATGGCGCAGGCTGTATGATGAACTCAAAAAATTGGATTTCAGCTTGTCGGAACAGATCTATCTCGAGCGAGACATTCTGTTCCCAAGGTTCCAGTTCTAAGACTTCGCTGCTATTTCAGTGGTTGATGCAACATGGCCGGGGTGCGTTCCTCCTCTACGTAACGCGCCCTGACCAGAAAATCACCAAACCGCTCTTCCGAAGAACGCTCCTGCTGGTACGCACGAAACAGCGGCCGCAATTCATTCAAAACCGTGTCCGTATCTATGTTTTCCCGATACAACCTGTTCATACGTTGGCCAGAGAAATCTGCGCCCAGGTAAAGATTGTATTTGCCCGGCGCTTTGCCGGTTAGTGCAATCTCACCCAGGTATGGCCGGGCACAGCCGTTGGGGCAGCCGGTAATGCGCAAGTTGATTGCATCGGGTTCCAGCCCCTCCTCCGCCATGGTTTGTTCCACACGGGTGACAAAGCTTGGCAAGAAGCGTTCAGCCTCGGCCATGGCCAGGCCACAGGTAGGAAAGGCAACACAGGCCATGGAGTTCTGACGTAACGGCGAGCTGCGGTTGCCGGCATCCAGTTTGTATTCCTCTACGATGGCATCCACTGCTGCCACAGTTTCTGGTGGCACGTTGGCGATAACCAGGTTCTGGTTACAGGTGATGCGAAAGCTGCCGCTGTGAATCTCTGCAATTTTACGCAATGCGGTTCTTAGCAGCCCGTTTTCAGTATCTGCCACCCGACCGGTGGGGATAAGCAGCGTTAGGTGCTGGTTGCCATCTTCACCTTCAACCCAGCCAAACCGATCGCCGTTGCGGCTCAGGCTGAAAGAACGCGGCCGTTCAAATGCCTGCCCGTGATACTCCGCAAAGCGTTCCTGGAACCAATCCATGCCATGATCATCAATGGTGTACTTGAAGCGGGCATGGGCGCGATTGTTGCGATCACCGAAATCTCGCTGAATGGCACAAATGGCTTCGCAGGCATCGACAATCTGCTCTTTGGGCACATAACCCGCCATGGTGGCCAAGCGCGGATAGGTCGCCGGATCGCCATAGGTCAGGCCCATGCCACCGCCAACCACCACGTTGAAGCCGTGGATCTGACCGCCTTCAACAATGGCTATCAGCCCGATATCGTTGGCGAACACATCGCAGTCGTTCTCCGGAGGCACCGCCAGCGCAATTTTGAACTTGCGGGGCAGATATTTATGTCCGTAGAAAGGCTCTTCTTCTTCACCAAGCTTTTCGACGCACTCCTCTCCAAGCCAGATCTCCGCATACGCCGCCGAGCGCCAGCGCAAACGCTCGCTGATCGCCAGAGACAGC
Source organism: Marinobacter sp. (assembly GCA_052089485.1). Taxonomy (GTDB): domain Bacteria; phylum Pseudomonadota; class Gammaproteobacteria; order Pseudomonadales; family Oleiphilaceae; genus Marinobacter. The sequence goes on from JBQCZX010000041.1 coordinate 14,933, forward strand.
TCGTGAATCTCACTATGCAACTGCGACTGGTGCGGGTTCACATTGCTGATTACGTTACGGTTCACATCACCACAAGCACCACGGCTGTCCAGACCCAGAGCGTTTATCTTCTGCATAAACGGCTGCATCTGTTCCTTGAATACGCCGTGGAACTGAAAGGTTTGGCGCGTGGTCAGGCGCAGGGTGGAATCGGCACACTCATCGGCAATCTTATCTAACCCCAACCACTGGTCTGTGGTCAGCACCCCACCCGGCAAACGCAGGCGCACCATAAATTGGTAGAGCGGCTCCAACTTTTGGCGCCGGCGCTCATCCCGTACCTCCCGGTCGTCCTGTTGATAGGAGCCGTGGAACTTGGTCAATTTAGTGTCATCTTCTGGCAAGGCGCCGGTGGTACGGTCAGCCAGCCCTTCCAGAATGGTTCCGCGAAGGTAGTTGCTCTCGCGCTTGATTACTTCGGCTTCAGGCAGTTTTTCACTCATTAGTACACATCCCGCAGGTAACGTTTATCCCGGTTTAGCTGGCGCAGGTAGTCTTCGGCTTGTTCCTGGTTCAGCCCACCGTGTTCACTGATAATATCCAGCAGTGCCTGGTGCACATCGGGCGCCATTTTGTCGGCATCGCCGCACACATACAGGCTTGCGCCCCGTTGTAGCCAGGCCCACACACCGGCGCCCTTCTCTTTCAAACTGTGCTGCACATAGCGTTTTTCAGCCTGGTCTCGAGAGAAAGCCACATCCAGCCGAGTCAACAGGCCATCCCGTCGCCACTTGAGCCATTCAGACTGATAGAGGAAATCACTGCGGAACCGGCGATCACCAAAGAACAACCAGTTATCGCCTTCAGCTTCGCGCTCTTCGCGCTCCTGCAAGAAGGCACGAAACGGCGCAATACCTGTGCCTGGGCCAATCATGATGACCGGTGCGCTATCCTCAGGCAGAGCAAACTTCTTATTGGGATCAATATACACCCGAACCTCGTCGCCCTCTTCCAAGCGATCAGACAACCAACCGGAGGCCACACCCTCGCGATCCCGATCGTGGCTTGAATAGCGCACAGCAGCCACGGTGATATGCACTTCGTCATCCACGGCCGCTTGGCTGGAGCTGATGGAATACAGCCTTGGGGGAAGCTTACGGAGTAGATTTACCAGCGCCTGTGGTTCCAGCGTTGCTACCGGCCAGGCCTGAATCAAATCCAGAACGTCCCGCCCTTCTGTCCATGCTCGCAGCTCACTGCTATCTGCCACTAAAGCATTAAGAGCATCCTCGCCCACAAGCTCCGCCCAATGCTTCATTAACGGCGGAGTCAGCAGGGTGATCTCACGGTAAAACGCCAACGCCTCCCGCAAGGGAATCTCGCGCTCATCGGCAGTCACGACTTGCTCGCCGTCGAAATCCAACGTGCCTAGCAGTTCGTCGACCAGAGCTGGGCTGTTTTCCGGGTAAATACCCAATGCATCTCCGGGGTTGTAGGTAAGTCCGGAGTCTTCCAGTGACAGTTCAATGTGTCGCACTTCTTTATCAGAGCCACGACCACTCAGCAGTTGGTTGGTTAAAATAGCCGCCGCATACGGATGCTTGCGATTAAAGGCCGAAGCCGGTGCCTGCTCCGCACCTACCGTGTTGGCAGCCGCTGGCTGGCTGGCGCCCGCTTCACTGGCAATGGTTTCCAGCACCCGGTTAATCCAGTCTTCTGCGAGGTCTTCATAATCAACATCACAATCCACGCGCTCGGCTAAAGCCGTTGCGCCCAGAGTGGCTAGCCGGTTGTCAAAATCCTGGCCGGTTTTGCAGAACTGTTCATAACTGGAATCGCCCAACGACAAGACACTGTAGCGAAGGCCTTCCAGCTTCGGGGCTTTTTTGCCATTAATGAATTCGTAGACATCCAGCGCGTTGTCTGGTGGGTCGCCCTCGCCATGAGTAGACGCCAGCACCGCCAGGTACTGCTCTTTCTTCAGCTGCTTCGGTTTGTAGTCCGCCATATCCACCACCTTGGCGGATACACCTTTATCGGCTGCGCGAGCAGCCAGCTGTTGTGCAAGCTCTTCAGCATTACCAGTTTGCGAACCGAACAGAACCGTCAATTCCGGCGCTGCAGAGGCAGGCGCACTGCCGGCTGCAGCCGTGTTAGTCGCTGCGATTGCAGAGCCACTTGAGCATTTACCGGCAAGAAAGCCAGCAAGCCAGATAAGCTGTCCCTCATTCATACCGGTAAGAATGTCTGCCAATCGTGCCTGCTGATCCCCGGAAAGAGGAGACGAATTCAGATCTGTCGTCATATTGGATGATCCGTGTGGGCTATAAATAAATGGCTGGTTTCAGATACATCTGAACAAAACCTGCACACACTCTAAAAACCACCAAATGAACGATAAAATGGAATAGACGGGACAAACAAATCGATTAACTCAATATAGAAGATAGCTAGCTGATTTTAATGAATATTAACTATATTCCAAATAATTCTAAATGAAATGACCTTAATCATTCCAAGGAATAACAGAATTATTTTAAGCTAACGTCACTTATTTCACATGCCTTTTCACATCTTTCCATACTCAGGGCGCTGCCGAATATGCCCCTTCAAGGAGTTCTCGCAATGCCTCAGAGCACATCTCCCCAAACACACCAAGTGGTCGTAATCGGCGCCGGCGCTGCAGGCACCAGTGTCGCGGCCTCTTTGCTTCGCCAAAGGCCTGGTCTAGATGTCGCGATCGTTGAGCCCAGCGACGTTCACTATTATCAACCAGCCTTCACGCTTGTGGGCGGTGGCGCCTATTCCCTGGCAAAAACCGCACGCCCCCAAGCCAGCACGCTTCCAGAAGGGGCCCGCTGGATTCGGGCGGCCGCCCGAGAGCTGCAACCGAAGCACAACCGGATTGTTTTAGAGGATGGGCGAGAGATTGCTTACGAGACTTTGGTCGTTACGCCGGGCCTGAAGCTTGATTGGGACAAAATAGAAGGCCTAAGGGAAACCCTGGGCCGTAACGGTGTATGTAGCAACTACGATCCCTCATTGGCAGAATACACTTGGCAGTGCATCCGACAGTTCCGCGGCGGCAAAGCCTTTTTCACGCAGCCTCCTGCGCCCATAAAGTGCGCAGGAGCGCCCCAAAAAATCGCTTACCTGGCGGCAGATTACTTCCGCAAAAAACAGATATCCAGCCAAAGCGAATTAAGATTTTACGCAGCCGGTGGCGCACTGTTCAGTGTTCCCGATTTTGTTCCGTACCTGGAAAAAGTGGCTCGCGGGTACAACATCGGCCTACTGACGAATCACAACCTGATCGCCGTGAATGGCGACAAAAAAGAAGCCACCTTCCGCTTCACTGACAGTGAGGGAGAGGTCCAGGAAATAACTGAATCCTTTGACCTACTTCACGTAACGCCACCGCAATGCCCACAGGATTTTGTGAAGAACAGTCCGCTGGCCAATGCCGATGGCTGGGTAGACGTGGACCAGCACACCCTGCAACACGTTCGCTTTGCCAACGTATTCAGTCTGGGCGACAGCAGCTCCCTGCCCACCTCCAAAACGGCAGCAGCGGTTCGTAAGCAGTCTCCCGTGGCCGTAACCAATATTTTGGCCCAGCTTGCCAAGGGGCAACTGAAAGCAAGCTACGACGGCTACACCTCCTGCCCCATCGTGACGGGCTATGGCAAGGTGATGTTGGCAGAGTTCATATATGGCGGCACGGTAACGCCGACACTGCCACTGAGTCCCTTCAAAGAATCCGCATTTTATTGGCAGGTGAAGAAGCGCGCTCTGCCTCCGTTCTACTTTGATTACATGCTCAAAGGCCGTGAGGGTGATATTGCCCATAAAGCACGGGGCTGAGTTATGGCAGGCCCGGGAAGTCGCCTTCCTGGGCCTTATGGCTTAACGGCGCAAAGCACGCTAGAGTCCGGGTGTCTGATAACAATCATAAAACAGATGGTCGGCTTTCATGATGGAAACATTGCACCACTGGGCCCAACACGGACTTGCACTCTATGACGACCCCCGTTTCTGGTTAATCCCCATGGCCACCCAGGCCATCGCACTGATTGCCTTCCTGGCGTTCGCATTGCCCTGGACACTTCTCGCATGGAAAGATCCTGTCTGGGCCCGGCGTTACCAAATACAGAACAAGCCCTTCAATGTTGCCAAGACCTTCTGGCCATCCTTGCGAGCGGTTCTGGTCAACAACCTGATCCTTATCCCCTTTCTACTTTTGAGTTGGCCCCTGCTTCGGCTAAGCGGTATTCACTTTGGTGAATTACCTCCGTGGTACGTCATTGTTGGCCAAATTGTGCTGTTCATTCTGCTGGATGACTTCCTTTATTATTGGATGCACCGCGCCATGCACAAAGGTTGGCTGTTAAAACACGTGCATAGCGTGCATCATCGCATCCGCAATACCAGCGCGCTGGACGGCAACTACTTCCATTGGATCGAGTTCGTAATGACCGCCTCACTGGCCTTGGTTGGCCCGGTTCTACTTGGCGTTCACGGTTACGTGCTCTGGCTTTGGATTATCGTCCGCCAGCTAGAAGCTGCCGACGGACACTGCGGCTACGACATTCCATGGAATCCTCTGCACTGGTTGCCCGTTTATAAAGGGCCTGTATACCACGACTTCCACCATGCTCGCTTTCGCGGCAACTACGCCGGCTTCTTGCCCTACCTGGATCGCTTTTGGGGAACTTATGTGCCGGAGTATTTGCGCTATGTGCAAAAAGGAAGCTCGGAAACACGAGAAACACGCAGCAAACTTAATCAACAACGGAACATATAAATAAATGCGACGTTCACACATGCACGATGGCAGATATTTTCTGTTACGGAGAACGGACTTATGAGGAAGTGGCCGTTATTTATCATCATTGCCGGAGTCATAGGGCTGGCACTGGCATTTGCTCTTGGGCAACTCTTACCCAATCTACGCACCAACAGCAGCGATATTAAAGTCAACATTACCGACTCTGCCCTGATTAAAAAGGGCGAGTATGTCGCGCGAACAGCTGATTGCATCGCTTGCCACACCATCCTTGGCGGTGAGGACTTTGCCGGCGGCCTGCCCATGTTGACACCACTGGGGGCAGTTTATTCAACGAATATCACCCCAGATAAAGAAACTGGCATCGGCAACTACACCTTTGACGACTTCAACAATGCCGTCAAACACGGTGTGCGCAAAGATGGCGACGCACTCTATCCCGCTATGCCATACCCCTCTTACCAGATCATGCCAGACGAAGACGTAGCCGCCATGTACGCCTATTTTATGTCTGGCGTAAACGCAGTCAATGAACCCAACCGGAAAAGCGAGTTGCCACCAGTACTCAACTGGCGCTGGCCATTGTCGTACTGGCAAGCGCTGTTTGCCCCTGGGCGCACGTTTGAGCCTGAATCGGATGATCCGGTATTGGCCCGAGGCCAGTACTTAGTGGAAGGCCCGGGTCATTGCGGTTCTTGCCATACCGGGCGTGGTTTTGGCTTCCAGGAAATCGCACTCTCTAATGCAGGCTCGGATGAATTCTTAAGCGGCGCCGTTATCGACGGCTGGCGTGCGAAAAGCCTACGCGGCGAGCAGCGCGGTTTAGGCACCTGGAGCAAAGCTGAGCTGGTGGAATTCTTTCAAACCGGCCGCACGGACACCACTGCCGCCTTTGGTGCCATGGCCGAGGTAGTTGAAGACAGCACCCAATATATGACCGGCGAGGATCTCGATGCTATGTCGGCGTATTTGAAAACCCTCAGCCCTGCGCCTGGTAAAGAAGTAACGCTGGCAGCAAAAGAAGACACCACCACCCAGAAACTTTTGGATGGTAATTATGACTCACGGGGCGCGATTTTGTACGCAGAGTACTGTCAGGTTTGCCACCGTGCCGATGGCAAAGGTGTGCCAAGGATATTCCCGGCGCTTGATGGCAACACTGCTGTCTATTCCAAGAACGCCGACTCTGTATTGCAGATCACCTTGAGCGGCGGCCGCATGCCAGACACGCCCCACGATCGCATGGCCTTTACCATGCCAGAGTTTATTAACCTGAGTGATCACGATGTAGCGGAGGTTGTTAACTATGTCCGCAATAGCTGGACCAACCAGGCAAGCAAAATTGATGTGGACGACGTAGTAAAAATGCGGCACTTCCTTAGCAAAAAACCAAAAACCGCCACAGACTTACCACCAGATCTGAGCGTCACCTCTGCTGCACAAGGAGCGAACCGTGAATAAATCACTACTGAATCGACCCATTGTTGCCAGCACTACAACGCTTCGCATATCGGCGGCTATGCTTACCGCAGCGGTTTTCGCCACCGGTATCAGCGGCTGCTCTGACCCTGACCCGGTCGAGCGCAACGCTTCCGAGTTCAATTTGGTTACCGCTGACGATGCCAACGAGGATATCGGCACTTATGTGCTACCCCAGGATACGGCTATTCTGGATGAGCCGAACGCTGATGAGATCTTCTATGGCAAACGGCTGCTAAATGAAACCAAGCGCCTGCTACCCAACAACGTTGGCGCCAGCATGAACTGCAATAGCTGCCACATATCCCAAGGCAAAATCCCCCTTGGCGACCCGTACATCAATAGCTACAACACCTACCCGCGCGTTATGCCACGCTCGGGCAAGATGGTTGATTTAGAAGCCCGAATTAACGGCTGCTTCCAGCGCTCGATGAACGGCACAGTGCTAGACCGAGAGTCGCCTGAGATGTTCGCGATGATGGCTTATATGAAATGGCTTGCTCAAAACACGCCAAAAAGCCAAAAGGTCGATATCAACAACGCTGGCAAGGTTGATACTTCCCTAACCGCTGACCCGGCTCGGGGCGAGCAAATCTATCAAGCCCAGTGTGCCACTTGCCATGGAGATAATGGCGAAGGCATCAAAGACAGCCGGGGCGATATCGTATTCCCCCCATTATGGGGCGACGAGTCTTTTAATATCGGGGCTGGCATGGCGCGCACGTTCAAAGCTGCGGCGTTCGTGAAGTACAACATGCCCATGGGGATTCAAACCAAGGGGCTGTGGGGTCACGGCAACGTATTAAGTGATCAAGACGCCGTCGACGTAGCGCACTTTTTCACCCATAAACCGCGGCCAGACTTTGCTGGAAAAGTGAACGACTGGCCTTCTGGCAAGAAGCCAAAGGATGCTCGTTATTAGGTGTAATGTGGCGTGACTTAACGCCATCAGCTACAAAAAAACCTCAAGTGCACTCATCGTGACTTGAGGTTTTTTCAGTGCAACTCCAGACTTTTACTGGTTAACGGCTGTTACTACGTAATGAGCAACAGCCTTCATCTGCTCCTTGCTGAGCGTTTCTGAAAAATCCGGCATAACACCAATGCCGCCGTTAAGCGAATTGAGAATCTGATCCTCAGTCGGTTTCAAGTCGTTGAAATTTGGGCCAATCGCGCCTGTTGAGCCGGCGTCTTTCAGCGTATGACAAATAGCACACGATGGTTGAGCTTGCTCCATAAACACCTTCTTGCCCTCATCGAACAATTCGTCTGCTGCGGCGAGTGTTGAGCACAAAGTTAAAACCACAGTAACTGCAGCCTTTCTCATTATAGTTTTACTCTTATGCAACATTGACAGTCACACCGTGGTCTTTCCAACTGCTGTTCCCGTAGCCTCGTTCGTTTTTCGTGCGCTCAGGCGGCTGTGTATTGCCGTTACTGTCCGTGGCCCGACTTACGATACGGTGCTCGCCTGCCGGCATATCCAGCCCCAACACAAAAGGCCTCCATGCGTAGGGCCCCAAATCTGGCCCAAGAAAGCGAGCCTCTTTCCAGGTTTCGCCGCCATCGACAGACACTTCCACCTTGGCAACATCGTGCACGCCGCCAAACGCAACACCATAGATCATGTTGCGGCCTTTACTGGCCTTCTCCAGTGGCGCGGTTACCCAGGACTTGACCGGCATTTCCCACATGGACGGCTGATCCGGCGCACCTTTTTCGCCCACATCCCGTATCCGATAGCCCGAGGCCTGGATTTTTGCGTCAGTTTGTTCTTTGGTAAAGGCAATTGCCTTTATGTATTTAACGTTATTCACACCGTAGTATCCCGGAATAACGAGGCGCAGCGGGCCGCCATGGCTTATAGCCAGTGGTTCATCATTCAGCTCCCACGCCAGTAAGGCCTGATCCAAAGCAGCAACCGGTACAGAGCGTTCGACAACCAATGTGTTCGGATCCAGCCCTTCCGGCAACTCTTCGCCACCGGTACCGGTGATGTATTTCGCGTCGCCGTTGGCGCCACCAAGGGTTTCCAGAACGTCTTTTAGAGGAACACCTGTCCAGACAACGCAGCCAGCCGCACCAACGCTCCACTGTGTGCCGCCCGGGCCATGGGTGAAAAAGGCCCGCCCGTTGCCAGAACATTGAAGAACAGACGCAACAGACGTCACGCCTAGGCGCTTCAACTCTGCCAACGTGAGCGCTTTCGGGTTTTCAACACCCTCAAACGAGACTTCCCACGCATCTGCATTGGTAACAATCTCTTCTTTTGGGGGCGGCAGGTTATTACGAACATACAAGTGGGTACTGGGCGTAACGACACCACTACCAATAGCGCCGCGCTCGGTTTCCATGGTGTTTGCGCTGTGTACGATCAGCGCAGTTTGGTCTTTCCACTTGGCGTAATCCGGTAGTGTTTTGGCCTCTTCCCCCCTTGCCAGAGGAACCATTCCCAACAGGCTCACGGATGCCAGTGCGCCGGCACTGCCAATCAGTAAATGGCGACGACTGAGATTCTTTGGGGCGGGATCAGTTGCTCTTTCTGTAAAGCTATTCGCTGGCATTACCATGACTCGTTCCCTCTCGTTGTTGTTGGTCGAATCTGATAACAGCTTAGCTTCTGGTTAGTTTTTAGCCAGATTTTTTTGCACCATAATTAGCCAATTAGATATGGCGAAAGCGAAGGGAAAAGAAAAATGGGGGAGATGAGAAAGGCACTTTGAGTTCAGATGTAGCTTGTATCCCAAACGCAAAAAAGGCAGATCAGTAAGTTACTGATCTGCCTTTCTTTTATATGGTAGCGGGGGCAGGATGGTTATGAGAGTGACAATGCATGCCCATGAAAAATGGGCTTAATATGCATTAATTGACTAAAATCCACATGTTAACTATGATTTTGATAATTAGAGGAGGCAGACGAGAAGGCGATTAATGACCAATAACAACATTCGTGCTGGGCACAAAGTGTCAGAAGGGACCTCGAACAAAGTGACCGTAAGGCTAGAGCCTAGCATAACGGAATTACGGAATTGGGCCAAACAAGAAAGCATAACCGACGCGTTTAAACTGACAGCGCAGACATTTGGCCAGACAGAAGCATTCACCGTTATAGGGAACTTGAGCCAAGAGCTTTCCCACCCTGAATCTACCGTAATTTTAAACGACTGGGCAGACAACCCAATCGTTAACATGCTTTCCAAACTTCACGCTGCCTATCAAAGCTCAGCGCATATTAGTACCCAATACCCACCTCTCTCGCATAACGGAAGCATCACCCCAACGGCTAATATGCTCAGAGGACTAGGGGCCGATATAGCCAAAAGACATTTTTTGCTTTACCTAGTCGTAACTCCCCTATCGGGTGGATGTTCAGATCACGAATACCTGCTGCGACGAAAGTTACGACTCTGGTTAATTATTCAGGCGCTGATTCGGACTGCATATCACCAATGTCCGCACGACACAAACATACAAAAAATTGCAGGATACATCACCAAGGATGTTCACGACGCAAACTGGGAAATAGTCGATGCACTGCTAGATCGCACTGAGCAATTATTGCCTCGATCATCTTCTCCTTATCAGTATTTCTCGATTGCTTTGGAGCAAGCAGCCTTTGAAGTAAAACAACGAGATATCGGACTCGGCCCGATACGATTCCTAAATGCCACTATTGATATTACGAGAGGGCATTGCTCTCCAATAAAACCTGAATCAGACACAACGGCCGAGTTGACAAGCTTTAGCCAGCTTCGCACTCAACAAAGACGTCCTCTATTTCCACAAAGCAATAACAAAACATACGAGGAAATCGAGGTCCCCTCTGAAAACTCAGTATTCGATGACGATGGTCAAGCAGCAATCGTTCATGACGTTGACCCAGCGGCGACTCCTGCACAACAGAGGCTCACCGGTCAGAGTATTCTCATCCAGAACACTGAACTATCTCACTACTTGCCTTGGAGCTGGGACAGAGCGCTTCCCCCGGAACTAAATGCTCTTGAGAGCTGGATCCAAAGAGGCATTGCAGCACCAGAAGAAGAAGAACAGTTTGGGGCTGCTATTGTCTGGCTAGCCACACATTTATCCCGTTCGCTCGCATTCCTGATGGAGGTCACAATCAGTGACTCACCAA
>JBQCZX010000042.1:0-7993 GCA_052089485.1 Marinobacter sp.
GTCTGCAGGCGTTCGAAGGCGTTGTCATTGGTAAGCGTAACCGTGGCATGAACTCGTCCTTCACCGTACGGAAGATTTCTTACGGTGTAGGCGTTGAGCGTACTTTTCAGACCTTTTCCAAGCTGATCGATAGCATTGCAGTGAAGCGTCGTGGCGATGTGCGTCAAGCCAAGCTTTACTACTTGCGCGAGCTTTCTGGTAAGGCAGCGCGTATCAAGGAAAAGCTGGGCTGATCAGCTATTTGCTGAGCGACCTTGTAGTGAAAAAGGCAGCCTTAGGGCTGCTTTTTTCGTTTCTGGCGAGCGAGAGTACAGCATTGCGGGTAGAGGTTGTCCGAGGGCGATGGTGTGAGAGCAGAGGATGAGGCGGTTGTTGTCCGGTTTGTTGATGCAGTCTGGCTTGAGGATGGCCTGGGTGAAAAAACCCGACAAGCGTATAGAAGCGATTTGCAGCGTTTGGCTGCATGGCTGGAGAATCAGCCCGGGCGACCGCTACTGACCGAAGCCCGGCGAGCGGATTTGCTGGCTTGGGTGGCCGCGGGGCTTGCGCAGGGCATTAAAACCACTACAGCGGCTCGCCGCCTCTCGGGTATCCGCCGCTTCTTTCGGTATTTGCTTCGGGAAAGGCTGATTGCTGAAGACCCTACGTTACGTATAGATAGTCCTAAATTGCCTAGGCGGTTGCCAGACTCCTTAACGGAAGAGGAAGTCGATGCGCTTCTGGCGGAACCGGATCCCAGCTTGCCGATTGAGCAGCGGGACAAGGCCATGTTGGAAATTCTATATGGTTGTGGGTTGCGGGTGTCTGAGCTCACAGGTTTGCGCGTCGATCAGGTTAACTTGCGCCAGGGTGTTATACGGGTGACGGGCAAAGGCGATAAAGAACGCCTGGTTCCCTTGGGAGAAGAGGCGATAGATTGGTTGCTCCAGTATATGAAAGAAGGGCGTTTGGAGTTGCTCAAGGGGCAGGCCTGCGATGCGCTATTTCCTGGTAATCGAGCTGCAGCCATGACGCGGCAGACGTTTTGGTACCGTGTTCGCCATTACGCCACGCGTATAGGTATTCGCAAGCACTTGTCACCTCATACGCTGCGACATGCCTTCGCAACCCACCTGCTTAACCACGGTGCAGATCTGCGTGTGGTTCAGATGTTGCTGGGTCATTCGGATCTTTCGACTACTCAGATTTACACGCATGTCGCGCGTCAGCGCTTGCAGGCGTTGCATCAGGCTCATCATCCCCGTGGTTGAATCGGGGGTTTTTAGGTAAGGTATCGCTTTGAACTTTTGTGTCGAGCGGGAGTCGCATGGTGTTAACGCAATAGCTCATCTCACAACGGGTGTGTGCGACTGCGCAGACCCAGTAAATCTCCGACCGAAAAGGTGTGTTTGCCAGAATGAATGTAAAACGTTTTTTTATGGTGGCAGTGATGGCTGCGGGTGTTCTGGGCTCGCCCTTCAGCGTTGCCGGTGATGTTGAAGATAGCATCAGCGAGCGACTTTCCAATTCCGTGCCCGGGCTGAAAATATCGTCTGTACGTGAATCCGAGGCGAAGGGGCTTTACGAGGTTCAAAGTAATAACGGTGACACTATCTATGCCACGCCAGATGGCCAGTACCTGCTGACCGGCGATTTGCTGAAAGTGACCAGTAATGGCATCGCAAACGTGACAGAAGAGGCTAGGGCTGGCGACCGGCGCAAGACTATGGATGGCTACGGCGACGAGGGTGTGATCAGTTATAAGGCCAGCAACGAGAAAGCGGTGATTGATGTGTTCACCGATATCGATTGTCCCTATTGCCGCAAGCTCCACGATGAGGTGTCGCAGCTTAATGATTACGGTATCACCGTGAACTACTATGCCTATCCACGCTCCGGGCCAGGCAAGCCCTCGTTTGTAAAATATGTTTCCGTATGGTGTGCAGAGGATCAGCGAGCAGCGATGGATTCCGCTAAAGCTGGTAAAACAGTTGCTGCAGCCACCTGCGACGACCCTGTGTTGGAACAGTTTGAACTCGGCCGCCGCGTGGGTGTTACAGGCACGCCGGCCATCGTGCTGGAAGATGGCAACATCGTGCGCGGTTACGTGCCAGCGCGAAGCTTGGCCGAAGGGTTAGGCCTGCTTTAACGCTGGCATAAACTGACGCTCACTTTGAGCGGCTCAGCTTATGTGACTAGCTTTTGGTTCAGGGCTTATTCAGCAGGCTCTGAACCGGTATACTATGCGACCTTTGCGCGTCGCAATATCGCAATGCTGCAAAACTACAATTCATCAGCACCCCTTCGGGATCAGAGGTGAGAGCTTGAAAGACGTCAGTGTCGGAATCTGCGGACTGGGAACCGTTGGCGGCGGTACATTCAATGTATTGACTCGTAACGCCGCGCTTATTGCGGGCCGCGCAGGCTGTAACATCCGGATAACCCGGGTTGCCAGTCGTCGCAACCGTGACGATATAAATCTCGGTGACGTGACCTTCAGCACCGAGATTTTCGACGTGGTGAATGATCCTGCCGTTGACGTGGTTGTTGAACTGATCGGCGGTTATGAAACCGCACGTGAGCTTGTATTGGCAGCTATCGGGAATGGCAAGCACGTCGTCACTGCCAACAAGGCACTGATTGCGGTTCATGGCAACGAGATTTTCGAAGCAGCTGAAAAAGCTAACGTTGTGGTTGCCTATGAGGCAGGCGTGGCTGGCGGTATTCCCGTTATGAAGGCCGTTCGCGAAGGCATGGCAGCAAACCGAATCGACTGGATTGCCGGCATTATCAACGGCACCGGTAACTACATCCTTACCGAAATGCGTGCAGGTCGGGGCTTTGCTGAGGTTCTCAAAGAAGCCCAAGATCTCGGCTACGCAGAAGCCGACCCTACCTTTGATGTTGAGGGCGTTGACGCGGCCCACAAGCTGACCATTTTGGCTTCCGCTGGTTTTGGCGTTCCGTTGCAGTTTGAAAAAGCCTTTACCGAAGGGATCTCAGCGCTCACTCCCTATGACATCGCGCAGGCGGAGTTGCTCGGTTATCGCATCAAGCACCTTGGCATTGCCCGTCGCCGGGATGAGGGCATTGAGCTGCGGGTACATCCAACTCTGGTTCCCCGAAGCCACCTGATTGCTCAAGTTGATGGCGTGCTTAACGCGGTGCTTATGGAAGGCGACGCCGTTGGCCAAACCATGTATTACGGCCCAGGTGCGGGTGATGAAGCGACAGCTTCTGCTGTAATTGCAGATATTGTTGATGTGGCTCGGGTTGTGGCAAGTGAAGGTGCGTTGCGAGTACCGTATCTTGGGTTTGCACCAGAGGCCATGGAAGACTTGGACGTGCTCTCCATGGAAGAAGTTCAGTCTGCTTATTACCTACGCATTACCGCCCTGGATCGCCCGGGTGTGCTGGCTAAAATCGCCTCGATTTTGAGTGAGCACGGCATCAATATTGAGTCGATCATGCAGAAGGAATCCGAGCTGAAGGATGGCCGCATTCCGGTAATTATCCTGACTCATACAGTGCAGGAGCGGCAGATCAATCGGGCTATCGAAGAGATGGAATCCCTCTCGGATATTGATGGTAAAGTTATTCGCATTCGCGCCGAAAACTTTAACTGAGAAACCATAACTGGCAGGTACGCACGTGAGATATATCAGTACACGGGGAGAAGCCCCCGCACTGGGTTTTGAAGACGTTCTGCTCACAGGGTTAGCCCCTGATGGTGGCCTTTATATTCCGGAGTCGCTTCCGCATTTCAGCTTGGAAGAGATCCGTAGCTGGCGAGGGCTTCCGTACACCGAGCTGGCCTTCAATATCATGTACCCTTTTGTGGAAGAGGCCATTCCTGAGGCTGATTTTCGGCAGATGCTGGATGACACCTACAGCGTGTTTGCCCACAAGGCTGTGGCGCCTTTGGTTCAGCTTGATACCAACGAATGGGTGATGGAGCTGTTCCGTGGCCCAACGCTGGCGTTCAAGGACTTTGCGCTGCAGTTGCTAGGTCGTTTGCTGGATTACGTGCTCGAAAAGCGCAAAGAGCACGCCGTTATTATGGGTGCAACTTCCGGCGATACGGGTTCCGCGGCCATTGAAGGCTGTCGCCGCTGCGAGCATGTGGATATCTTCATTCTGCACCCCCATGAGCGGGTCTCAGAAGTGCAACGCCGTCAGATGACCACGGTTAAGGGTGATAACATCCATAATCTGGCCATTCGTGGCAACTTTGATGATTGCCAGCGCATGGTCAAAGAAAGCTTCGGTGACCAGTCATTCCTGGGTGGCAAAACCAAGCTGGCTGCCGTGAACTCTATCAACTGGGCGCGAATCATGGCCCAGATCGTCTATTACTTCCATGCCTCCCTGGCCCTTGGTGGCCCGGATCGCAGCATGGCGTTTTCTGTGCCTACCGGTAATTTCGGGGATATCTTTGCCGGCTATCTGGCGAAGAAAATGGGCCTGCCAATTTCACAGCTGGTTATCGCCACCAACCGGAACGATATTCTTCACCGCTTCATGAGTGGCAATAAATACGAGCAGCGCACCCTTGAGCATACGCTTTCACCGAGCATGGATATCATGGTATCCAGCAACTTTGAGCGTTTGCTGTTTGATCTTCATGGGCGTGATGGAGTGGCGGTTAAGCAGCTGCTGGAAAACGCAGTCAAAGGCCCGGTGAGCATCGAGGATTATCGCTGGAAACAGGCCCGCAAGCTGTTCGATAGTGCGGCGGTTGATGATAAAACCACCTGTGACACCATCCGTAAGGTTTACGAGCAGAACGAATACCTGCTGGATCCGCACACGGCCATCGGCGTGCACGCGGCGCGAGCTTGTCGTCGAGATGCCCAGGTGCCGATGATCACTCTTGGAACCGCCCACCCGGCCAAGTTCCCGGATGCTATTAGTGAATCCGGCCTAACGGTAAAACCAGAGCTTCCCGCGCACATGGCGGATCTGTTCGAGCGCGAAGAAAGTTACACCGTGCTTGATAACGACCGTGCGGGCGTTCAAGCCTTCATCGCAAAACACTGGAAGAATACCTGACTTGGAATGACACCCAAAAAGATCCTACGTCGCCCCCAGCCGGACAGCGTCTCGGCTTGGGGGCAAGACTTGCCTCCCTTGCTCCATCGTTTATACGCCGCCCGCGGTGTTACCTCTGATGAACAGCTGAGCTATACCCTCAGGCATCTTGCCTCACCTTTTGAATTGCGCGGTATCGACCGTGCGGTTGAGTTGCTGGCGGAAGCTATCGCTGAAAACCAGAAGGTGCTTGTGCTCGGCGATTTTGACGCGGATGGAGCGACCAGTACCACTGTCGCCATGCTCGGGCTTTCCATGCTCGGTATACAGAGTATCGACTTCCGGGTGCCCAGCCGCTTTGCGGATGGTTATGGGTTGAGTCCCGGCATCATCGAGCGCCTGCAGCAAGAAGGTGAGCTGCCGGACCTTTTGGTGACGGTAGACAACGGAATCTCGGCAGTTGAAGGCGTTAAGGCGGCTCGTGATTTGGGTATCAAGGTTGTGGTCACTGACCACCACCTTGCTGGCGAGGTTTTGCCAGATGCCGAGGCCATCGTAAATCCCAACCAGCCTGGCTGCGCTTTTTTAAGTAAAAACGCCGCCGGCGTGGGTGTGATGTTCTACGTACTCACTGCACTGCGCAAGAAGCTCCGGGAAGCTGGCCGGCTGCCACAGCCAGAACCCAATCTGGGTAACCTACTGGACTTGGTAGCGTTAGGCACTGTGGCCGACGTTGTACCTCTGGATCACAACAACCGCATCTTCGTTGAGCAGGGTTTGCGGCGTATTCGCCAAGGCGAAGCCCGCCCAGGAATTCTCGCGTTGTTGGAGGTGGCTGGTCGAGAACACGCCAATATCAGTTCAACCGACCTTGGATTCGTGGTTGGCCCGCGCCTCAACGCTGCGGGCAGGCTGGATGATATGAGCGTCGGCATTGCCTGCCTGCTGGCCGATAGCCCAGACGAAGCAAGGCGACTTGCCCGCGAGCTGGACACCTTCAACCGTGAACGGCGCACCATCGAAAAAGACATGAAGGCGCAGGCTCAAGACCTGCTTGCTTCCATGTCTCTGGATTTGGAAGGGTTGCCATGGGGGCTGGCGCTGTTCGATCAGGATTGGCACCAGGGCGTTATCGGCATCCTCGCAGCCCGTATTCGCGAACAGACGAACAGGCCGACCATTGCGTTTGCCCCTGATGAAAATGGCGTAGACGTAAAAGGCTCCGCGCGTTCCATTCCGGGGCTTCATATTCGCGATGTGCTGGCGGTTGTTGATGCTCGCAATCCCGGTGTGATGAAAAAATTCGGTGGTCACGCTATGGCGGCGGGTATGACCTTGGCTCATAGTGATTTTGATGCCTTTACTGAGGCTTTTGATCGGGCCGTGAGAGATACCTTGACCGCTGCGGATTTGGAGGCAGCCATCACCACCGATGGGCCGTTGAGCTCTGAGGAGTTGTCGCTGGAAACGGCGGCTTTGTTAAAGCGCGCCGGCCCTTGGGGGCAACACTTCCCTGAGCCATTGTTTGACGGTGAGTTTCGTGTGGTCAGTCAGCGGGTTGTTGGTGAAAGCCATTTGAAGCTGGTTTTGCAGCCGATTGATGGCAGTGGAATTATTGATGGTATCGCCTTTAACACTGGGCCAGAGGTTCCGGACTATACGCGTACTGGTGCTCGGGTAGTGTATAAGCCGGATGCGAATACCTTTCGTGGGCGGACTAATTTGCAGCTTTTGGTGGATTATTTGGAGCCGCTTTCTTAATTGAGCTTTGGGGCTGGTTTTGGCGGCTGGTCCCGAGGCGGGTTGTACAAATAGACCAGCGGAGTGGGGCCTAGTACAAAAGCTCGGGCCTGCAGCAGGTGGGGGTTGTTCCGGGAGTGTCGAAAACATGGATGTTTTCGTCAAGCGTACATGGACGTATTCACCGCGTCTCCCGGAACACCCCCCCCCCATCTGTTGCAGGCATACTCCCATGGCTGGCCGTTCCTGATCAGTGCTCGCACTAGAGCAACGGCTGATTTGCAGTCAAAAATCCGGTAGAATCCCGCCACAGATTTACTCACCATTTTTCAACGCGAGTAAGGTTTCCATGGAAATTAATCCCATTGTGACGAAGATTAAAGAGCTTCGTGAGCGTACTGAAACGCTTAGGGGGTATCTTTGACTATGATCAGCGCAGTGAACGACTGGTCGAAGTAGAGCGAGAGATGGAAATGCCCACGGTGTGGGATGATCCTGATCGTGCGCAGGCGCTGGGCAAAGAACGCGCGGATCTTGATCTGATTGTTAGCACCATCGACAACCTCACAGCCGGCCTGTCCGATGCAGAAGGCCTGCTGGAAATGGCTGTTGAGGAAGATGATCCAGACACAGCCACCGATATCGAGTCGGACCTGGAAGCGCTTGAAACCGAGCTTCAGAAGCTTGAGTTCCGTCGTATGTTTTCCGGTGAGATGGACGCCAATAGCGCCTACCTGGAAATTCAAGCTGGCTCAGGCGGTACCGAGGCTCAGGATTGGGCGAATATGCTGCTGCGTATGTATCTGCGTTGGGCAGAGCGTCGTGGTTTTAAGGCCGAAATTGTAGAGTTGCAAGAGGGTGATGTGGCTGGCGTGAAGAGTGCCACTATCCACATTCAGGGCGAATATGCGTTCGGTTGGTCGCGTACCGAAACCGGCGTTCATCGCCTGGTTCGTAAGTCGCCTTTCGATTCTGGCAATCGCCGTCATACGTCTTTTTCTTCGGTGTTTGTTTCGCCGGAAGTGGACGACAGTTTTGTGATTGAGATTAACCCGGCCGATTTACGGGTGGATGTTTACCGTGCTTCAGGCGCCGGCGGTCAGCATGTTAACCGGACAGAATCTGCGGTGCGTTTGACCCACAACCCAACAGGCATTGTTGTGGCGTGCCAGGCCGGTCGAAGCCAGCATCAGAACAAAGATCAGGCTATGAAGCAGCTTAAAGCCAAGCTGTATGAGCGTGA
>JBQCZX010000042.1:8003-24704 GCA_052089485.1 Marinobacter sp.
CGAGAAACAGAAAGCCGAAGACGCCAAGTCCGATATTGGTTGGGGCAGTCAGATTCGCTCATACGTGCTGGATGATGGCCGTATTAAGGATTTGCGCACCAAAGTTGAAACCAGCAGCACCCAGTCGGTGTTGGATGGTGATATCGACAAGTTTATTGAAGCCAGCCTGAAGATGGCGCTGTAATCAGCGCCGTTGCCAAGCCAACCCGAACACCCCCGATTTTCTAGTGAGCCAACATGACTGAACACACCAAGAATGCACCGCCAGAGGACAACAAGCTGATTGCTGAGCGTCGCGCCAAGCTGGCCGAGCTGCGCGAGAAGGGCAACCCTTTCCCTAATGACTTCCGTCGCGATGCCACAGCCGCTGAATTGCAGGCTAAATACGGTGATTATAGCAAGGAAGAGCTTGAGTCCATGGGCGTTAAAGCGGCCGTTGCAGGCCGCATGATGCTGGATCGCAAGGCATTTAAAGTGGTTCAGGATATGACGGGCCGCATTCAGATTTACGCCACCAAAGATGTGCAAAAAGACACCAAACACTGGGATTTGGGGGATATCGTGGGTGTGCGGGGCACCTTGTGTAAATCCGGTAAGGGTGACCTTTACGTGACTATGGATGAGTATGTGCTGCTCACTAAATCACTGCGCCCGTTACCTGAGAAGCACAAAGGCTTGACGGATACCGAAGCCCGTTACCGCCAGCGGTACGTGGATTTGATGGTGAATGAAGACAGCCGGCGTGTGTTCCATGCCCGCTCGAAAATCATTACCACCATGCGTCAGTTCTTTGCAGATCGGGAATTCATTGAAGTTGAAACACCCATGTTGCAGGTAATTCCTGGTGGCGCCACTGCACGGCCGTTCGTTACCCATCATAATGCGTTGGGCATGGACATGTACCTGCGTATTGCACCGGAGCTTTTCCTGAAGCGCCTGGTTGTGGGTGGTTTTGAGCGGGTATTTGAGATTAACCGTAACTTCCGGAACGAGGGGCTTTCTACCCGTCATAACCCGGAATTTACCATGGTGGAATTTTATCAGGCGTATGCTGATTACAACGACCTGATGGATCTTACCGAGGACATGTTGCGCGTTATCGCGGAGCGGGTACTGGGCAGCACCACGGTTGTGAACACGCGCACCCTGGCCGACGGCACAGACGAGCGCACCGAGTACGACTTCGGTAAGTCCTTTGAGCGTCTGACCGTTGTGGAGGCGATCCTGCGCCACGCGCCGGATGTGACCGCCGAGCAGTTGGCGGATGATGCATCCGCACGGCAGATTGCAAAAGACCTGGGTATTCACGTCAAAGACGGCTGGGGACGGGGTAGGGTGCAGATCGAAATTTTTGAGGCGACGGCAGAGCATCGTTTGATGCAGCCAACGTTCATTACCGAGTACCCGAAAGAAGTATCGCCGCTGGCACGTTGCAAGGATAGCAATCCGTTCGTGACCGAGCGTTTTGAGTTCTTTGTGGGTGGCCGTGAAATTGCCAATGGGTTCTCCGAGCTTAACGACGCGGAAGACCAGGCAGAGCGGTTCCAGGCTCAGGTTGCCGAGAAAGACGCCGGCGATGACGAAGCCATGTTCTACGATGAAGACTATGTGACGGCGCTCGAGTATGGCTTGCCGCCTACGGCAGGTGAGGGCATTGGTATTGACCGTTTGGCCATGCTGCTGACCGATTCGCCCTCGATTCGTGACGTAATCCTGTTCCCCGCCATGCGCCCAGAGCACAAAGCTGACAGTGCAAAAGACGAGAGCCCAGAAGGTAAAGCGTAACCATGCACCCGGTTGAGGTACTGGCCAATCAACTTGAACCCGGCCGGGGCTGGAAAGAATACCTCGCAGATGAATTCCGCCAACCCTACATGCTGGCTCTCGCAGAATTTCTGAAGGCTGAAGAAAGCGCTGGGAAGGTTCTCTTCCCAGCCAGCTCCCATTGTTTTAATGCCCTTAACAGCACGCCCCTGAATCGGGTGCGGGTTGTGATTCTTGGGCAGGATCCCTATCACGGCCCAGGTCAGGCCCACGGCCTGTCTTTTTCAGTCAGGCCAGGTGTTCCCCCGCCACCTTCGCTCGTTAATATGTTCAAGGAAATTGAAAGTGATCTGGGCATTGTGCCGGCAGATCACGGCTGCTTGCAGCCATGGGCCGCGCAGGGCGTGTTGCTGCTAAATAGTGTGCTTACGGTGGTTCAGGGCCAGGCGGGAGCGCATCAAGGTAAGGGCTGGGAGACGTTTACGGATAAGGTAATTGAAACCGTGAACCGGGAGCGTGAGGGTGTGGTGTTTATGCTTTGGGGTAATTACGCCAAAAAGAAGGGGCGGCACATCGATCGCAACCGGCATTTGGTGCTGGAGGGGCCGCACCCGTCGCCGCTCAGTGCGTATCGCGGGTTCTTTGGTTGCAAGCATTTCTCCCGAGCCAATGAATGGCTACGGGAACAAGAGCAGGGCCAGATTAACTGGGCCCTGCCCCTTAAAACAGATCTGAGTGTCAGTTACTGAAGCAGCGCCATTGCCGCTTCCATCTGGGCGTTGAGATCTTCCTCTTCGCTCATATCTGCATTCGGGTCGATGCCGAGACGGCCGAACGCTGAAATTTCAGGCCAGTTCATCTCAGTCCAGCGGTGCTCGGAGCCGGCAACCAACTGAAGGTTGGCGATCATAACTAGATCTGCATAGTCTGCTGCGGGTACTTCCCTGTGGAAGTTGGCGAATTCCAACGGAACCGTCTGCAGATCTTTCGGGAAGTCCCACTTTTTAAGAATAGCCGCGCCAATTCTTGGGTGCAGTTCCTCAATGACGTTATCCAGCATAATGCCGCTGATCTGCACCTCTTCGTCTTCCACGTATCGAAGGATAGGCAGTACGCCGATCAGGTGTACCAAACCAGCCAGCGTGGCCTGATCCGGTTTAAGTTTGGTGTAGTGCTGGGCCAGCACATGGCAAACACCGGCCACTTCCGTGCTGGTCTGCCAAGTCGCACGCAGGCGCTCGTCGATCATATCCGAAGTTGCCTGGAACATCTGCTGCATGGCCAGGCCCATGGCCAGGTTGCTGGTGTAGGTCATGCCGAGTCGGCTTACCGCCATGTTCAGGTTCTCGATCGCACGGCTACCCCGAAAAAGTGGGCTGTTGCATACGCGGATAATACGGGCGGAGAGGGCCGTGTCGTTGCTGATAACCTTAACCAGATCACCAATGGCGGAGTCTTCAGACTCGGCGATTTCGCGCACCTGAAGCGCTGCTTCGGGCAGTGTAGGAAGTACCAGTTTGTCGTTTTCGATTGCGGCTGTAAGATTCGCTTTAATGGTTTCAGCAATGTTCGACATGGTTTGGTAAGGATCCGCTTGTCAGTTCGGGAGGCCCGTTATGTTATTGAGCGGGCACCCTGAATATCAGAATGATGAACTCTATTTATAACAAACTCTCGCTGGTTTTCCTGTCAACTTATGTATCCTTTAGTGTGCTGCTTTCCCTTTCGGTAACGGTGTAAGGCAACGGTTGCGGCTGTAGGATCGCTTCTGGAACACCATCAGCAATCAGCTTGCCTTCGGCGGCGTCATGCCGGATGACCACAAGCAGTTCGCAGGAACCGTCATCGAAACCAACGGTATTAACCACCTCGCCCACCGAGCGTTCGCCCGCCCTGATGGATGTTCCCGGCGTGGGTAGGGGATCGGCATTCGCCATACGGAAACGGAACAGGCTTTTTTTAAGTTGCCCGAGAAAGTGCATGCGCGCGATCACTTCTTGGCCGGTGTAACAGCCTTTTTTGAAGTGCACGCCGCCCAAGTGTTGCCAGTTAAGCATTTGCGGCACATAGGATTCGCTAGTCGCGGTACTCAGCATGGGTACGCCTGCCGCAATTTCAGAGGCCTGCCAATCGGCAAGCGTTTTCTCTGGAATGCTATCCAGCTTTAGATCGCTTGCAGTGGGTTGCCACAACTCAAAGCGTGGCAGCCCTTCACCGGTATTCTCTGTGCGGATCAGGAAACCGGAATTCAGTGCCAGAGTGTCTCCTGGGGATGCCAAACTGTCCAAACCCTCTCCGGCTAGGCTTAAGGCTGCATCATTGCCCAGTAGTCCGATGATCTGTCCGCCGGTTTCGGCCGTCATGGATGTGCCACGAAACAGCATCATGTATTTGCGTAGATGAGCCATGATCGACTCTGCCAGATCGATTGGCAGGTCCAGCAGTATATCGTCACCGTCCCGCACCAGTCGTGTCAGGCAATAAGCCCGGCCTTTGGGTGTTGCACCTGCGGCGCGGGGCGAACTGTCCGCTTTCACGTCATCAAGATTTTGGCTTAACTGGCCCTGAAGGAACTTGTCGGTACCCGGGCCTGCGATGCGAACCAGAGCCCGATTGGTTAGCAAAATGCGTCCCGAAGCCGGTGCTGGGCACTCGGCTGACGTGTAAACGGGAGTGGCTGAAACAGGTGTTTCTGTACCAGTCATGGGAGAACTCCGGGCAAAATACTATTCAAATGATTGCTGAGAGCGGCCCAGTCGGAGCCACATTCTCAGGCGACGAAACTGCTCTTCCGATACGTTACCGGCAATCCGCGTGCCGGAGAGTAACACAACTGAGTATGACGTAGTTTTGGAGGCGGTTGTCTGCAATTTCAAGAGCACAAGCTTTGAACTGATGCGGCTTGAAGGGCAGGCGTTCACGGCCAGAGTTTGCCCATTACCTAAGCGTGCGTAGAGGGTGTTCTGATCCAGGTGTAGTTCCTGAACGGCCGACGACCCAGCGAGCAATCCATTCAGTCGGTACTGAAAGATAGCGCCCGCCACGGTGAGCGGGGCCAGCGCATACATCCAGCTTTTACCAGAAGCGCCGGCAATCAGTAAGAAAGCGCTGGCAGCAAGCC
The DNA here is from genome assembly GCA_052089485.1 of Marinobacter sp. Taxonomy (GTDB): domain Bacteria; phylum Pseudomonadota; class Gammaproteobacteria; order Pseudomonadales; family Oleiphilaceae; genus Marinobacter. The sequence continues at coordinate 12,889 of JBQCZX010000042.1, forward strand.
ATGGCGCAGCGGCCAAACAACCTGCCGCAACACAGCGCGATAGCGTTAGCTCAAACTGGCTGGACACGGGAGAGGATGATGTCAACAATGCGCTGGAGATCTGCATCGGCGGGCCGGCTGCGCTGCATGAACCACTCGAACATGTCGGTATCCTCGCAGGTCAGAAGCCTTTCGTAGCGCGCCTGATCGTCCTTGTCCAGATCCCGGTAGGCTTCTTCCAGAAACGGAATCAGCAGGACGTCCAGTTCCAGCATGCCCCGGCGGCTATGCCACCAAAGACGATTGAAATCGGAATTGTCCGCAGGGGCTTTGGGGTCTTGCATAGTTGCTCTCTTGGCTGCTCTCTTTATGGAGAAGGGGTTCTGTAGGTCGTGGGTATCAGCAAGGTATCACGAGGCTCGTGCAGTAGTCCCGGATAATCCAGCGTGTAGTGCAGGCCGCGGCTTTCCTTGCGTTGCAGTGCTGAGCAGATAATCAGATCAGACACGGTTACCAGGTTTCTAAGCTCCAGCAGGTCGTTGGTTACCCGATAGTTGCTGTAAAACTCGCCGATTTCCCGCGACAAGAGATCCACCCGATGCTTTGCCCGCTGAAGGCGCTTGGTTGTGCGCACAATGCCGACGTAATCCCACATAAAGTGTCGTAGTTCGTCCCAGTTGTGGGAAATCACAACGTCTTCATCTGAATCCCGTACTTGGCTTTCATCCCATGCCGGCGCGTCTGGCGGGGGCGGGATGTCTGCCTCCCGGCGGGTAATGTCAGCGGCAGCGGCCCGACCATATACCAGGCATTCCAGTAACGAGTTGCTGGCCATGCGGTTGGCACCATGAAGCCCGGTAAACCCGGCTTCACCTACCACGTAGAGCTGATTGATATCGGTTCGCGCCCGTTCATCGCTGACAATGCCACCACAGGTATAATGTGCTGCGGGCACTACGGGAATGGGATCGCGGGTAATGTCGATACCAAATTCGAGGCACTTTTCATGAATAGTCGGAAAATGATGCCGAATAAAGTCCGCTGGTTTGTGGCTTATATCCAGCAATAGGTGATCTGCGCCCAGCCGTTTCATCTCATGGTCGATGGCGCGGGCGACTATGTCTCGCGGTGCTAGCTCTCCGCGTTTGTCAAAGCGGTCCATGAAGCGTGAGCCGTCAGGCAATTTTAGCAAGCCGCCTTCACCGCGTACCGCTTCGGTCACCAGGAACGATTTCGCGTGAGGGTGGTACAGACAGGTTGGGTGGAACTGGTTGAATTCCATGTTGGCAACGCGGCAGCCGGCACGCCATGCTATGGCAATGCCATCACCGGATGCGCCGTCGGGGTTTGTGGTGTACCGGTACGCCTTGGAGGCGCCACCCGTTGCAATCACGGTAAAGCGTGCCTTAAACAGCTCCACATGGTTATCGTCAAGATTTAATATATAGGCGCCAACGCAGCGGTTGCCGGGTAATGCCAGCTTGCGGTTGGTAATCAGGTCCACAGCGACACGTCTCGATCTAAGTTCGATGTTGGGTCGAGCCTGAGCCTGAGCGGTCAGCGTTGTAGATACGGCATGACCGGTGGCGTCTGCGGCGTGAATAATACGCCGGTGACTGTGACCGCCCTCGCGAGTGAGGTGGAGTTGGGTGTCTGGGTCTCGGGTAAAATCAACGCCAGTCCCTATGAGCCATTCAATGCTTTTTTTGCTGTGCTCTACGGTAAACCGCACGGCGTCTTCATTGCAAAGACCTCCGCCTGCAACAAGCGTGTCTTGTACATGGTTTTCGGTGGAATCCTGATCGTCCAGGACAGCAGCAATGCCGCCCTGGGCCCAAAGTGTGGCGCCGCTGCTGATGTCGGCTTTGCTAACAACGCATACCTTTAAATGTTGCGGAAGATTAAGGGCAACGGTCAGACCGGCAGCGCCGCTGCCGATAATGAGAACATCGTATTCATAGGGCTGTGGCATCGGGTTGTTATCGCAGGCCATAATGTAGACGTGTATTGAACTAAACTTTACGCTTGCTGTCTATTTGGCCTGACGGATGATTGGCATTAAAAGCTGAATCGTTCTTTCCATAAACGGGCGCCGAGTAGAGAGTATGAACCATCAGAAACTCGTATCGGCCGAAAAATTGGCCATAAAATCGGAGAATACCGGCGCAGCGCCCATGGCCCCCAATGACCAAACACAAGCTGAGCAGCCAGACCGCCAGACCGACCTGCAACTTGTTCGCAAAGTCCGGAGCGGGGATCGCGCTGCCTTTGATTTGCTGGTGGTAAAATACCAGTCGAGGGTAGCCTCTATTATCAGTCGGTATGTTTACGACAGCCAGGAAGTCATGGATCTTACCCAGGACACGTTCATCAAAGCTTATCGGGCTATTGAACGTTTTCGTGGTGACAGCGCTTTTTATACCTGGCTATATCGCATCGCAGTAAATACCGCCAAGAATTATCTTGAATCCCGCAGTCGCAGACCACAGGGAAGCGCTGATTCGGCTGAAGCAGAAAACTATGATGATGGCAGACGATTGCGCGACATCGCCTCGCCCGAGCGCATACTCCAACGCGAGCAGCTAAAAAACGAGCTCAACAATGCGATAGCCTCCTTGCCAGAGGAGCTGCGATCGGCATTCTTGCTGCGAGAGTACGACGGGCTCAGCTATGAAGATATTGCACGAATTTTGGAGTGTCCCATCGGAACCGTGCGGTCGCGTATTTTCCGGGCCCGAGATGCCGTTGATCGGCAGTTGGGGCCTTTGCTAAATCATTCTGTTACGTAATTGAAGGTGCATCCTATGGATGATCGTCTCCGAGAAACACTGTCTGCCATGATAGACGATGAAGCCGACGAGCTTTCAGTTCGGCGCCTGTTGTCTCACGAGGCCCAGAGCGACGTGCGGGCTCAGTGGCAGCGATGGCCGGGTCTTCATGATCTTATGCATCGTGGCCCTTCACCAGCTGACGGCGTAGATGTCAGTGCAGCCGTGCGCGAGACGCTAGATGGCCGCCCCCATGCGCGAACACCCAGCGTTCCTGTGGATCGTGAAGCGCGGCGACATTGGCGCTGGCCGGCTGCAGCAATGGTCGCGACCTCTTTGCTGGTAGGGTTTGGTGCGGGAGCCGGTTGGGAGTCCGCAGATCCCTCGGCTGAAGCACTGGCATCTACCCCGGCAACAGAGCCCACCGGTGAGGCGGCGCCGGTTCAGGAAGTGGCCCTGCAAGGGCTTGATGAAGAACAATGGGAATACATGAACCGCTATCTGCTAGAGCATGCTCAGCATAATAGCGTAGGTGCCGGGCAAGGCTCGGTGGGTTATGCCCGCCTTGTTAGTGCTAGTGGCGGCCACTGATTGAGAGTCATGAAGGTGTCCATGAGCAAAACCCATTCCTCCAGCCTAAGCCTGGCAAGCCTGTCACTGCTTAAGCTTTTAGCGCTAGTGTTGGCTATGGCCATGCCGACGTATGGAGTAGCGAAAGAAAAGACTGCCGCTTACTGGCTTGAACGGTTGGGGCCCGCTCTTAATATGACGTCCTATCGCGGTGTGTTCGTATACGCCAGGGGTTCTAACGTGCATTCTATGCAGATCGCTCATCGTTTTCACAAGGGTATCGTGGAAGAGCGCTTGGTTTTGCAGGACGGCGGCAGTGGCGAGATTGTACGGCGAGACATGAATGTGGTTTGCGTTCTGCCAGAACAGGGCAAAGTACAGCTGGAGCAGATTATCCCTTCGGGCCCGTTTGCAGAGGCGTTTACCAGCCAACTGATTCCCGTAAGCCGGTGGTACAACGCCGAGTTGCAAGGAGAGGGGCGTGTGGCCGGCTATGATGTGGTGACTGTGGCGCTGACGGCCAAAGATCAGCATAGATACAGCCATCGTCTATGGTTGGAAAAATCCACCGGTTTGTTGGTGAAAAGCCACGTAAGGACATCTGATGGTGACGTGCTGGAGCATTTCCAGTTCACCAATCTTGAGATTACCGACGACATCCCTGACAGCGAGTTTGAAATCCGCTCTGAGGGCCGCGAGATCTCCCGTACCTTGGGTGGTGAAGACTCCGGGAAAGAATTTTCAAGCGCATCGCGTATGCATGGTTGGCATCTTGATTGGCGCCCGGATGGATTTGTGCCTGCTGCTGCGCCCAGCTCCCGGCGAGGGCAGGCTGTTGCGTTTTCGGACGGGCTGGCGGCGTTCTCTGTGTTCGTTGAGCCCACGGGCTCAGTGCGTATGCCAACCGGTGCGTCCCGCATAGGCGCAACAACTATTTATATGCGCCAGTTGCAGAACGACGATAAGGCGTTTTTGGTGACCGTTGTGGGTGAGCTACCGCCCACTTCCGCCCGCCAAGTTGCTGAATCTGTGAGAATTGATGAAGCCTTTACTTTGAGTGCAAGTGAGCAATGATTACCGAGTCTGGAAAAGTTGTTGCTGTTACGGGTGAGCACGCCTGGGTTCAGACCATTCGCACGAGCGCTTGCCAGAGCTGTGCTGCACGTAATGGCTGCGGGCAAAAAGTGCTGGCTTCGGCAACCAGTGGTCGGGCCAACCAGGTTCGCGTATTTAATTCCGTGAATGCCTGTGTTGGCGAAGAAGTGACCCTTGGCATTGATGAGCGCGCGCTCTTGGGCGCGTCACTGCTGGTCTATGCTCTTCCGTTATTGCTCATGGTGGCGGCCAGCATGGCCGGGCATCATTTGTCCGATGGCAGTGATTTCGCGGCTATGTTGGGCGCTGCGGCCGGTCTTGGGTTAGGCTTTCTGGTAAGCCGGCAATTACAGCGCCGGAATGCCAGCAGCTATGAGCCCAGGTTGCTCCGGGTGAACCGTATTCCGACTGGAGTGGTGGCCCATCCCAGCTCGCTAACATGATATACAGGGGATTCAGACATGCCGAGAACCACAACCGCAGTTAGCCGGTTTTCCCCGGCGCCACTAACCCAGAGGGTGCTGGGTTCAATGATGATGACACTGCTCGCTATCTTACTCATAGCTTGGAGTCAGGCGGGTTTCGCGCAAGGATTGCCGGATTTTACCGGGCTGGTGGAGGAAAATGCCGGGGCGGTCGTCAACATAAGTACCACTAGCACGCCAGCCGTCGGGAATAAGCGCTTTCACGGTTTGCCCTTTGATGAACGCCAGCTTGAGCAGTTGCCAGAGTTCTTTCAGGAGTTCTTTCGCAGCCCTGAGTCACCCTTTGGCCGGGCGCCTGGTGAGCCCCAGCCGATCCGCTCCATGGGGTCGGGATTTATTGTGTCTGCCGATGGCTATGTGCTAACCAATAATCATGTTGTTGAAGATGCCGATGAGATTATCGTCAGGCTCAATGATCGCCGTGAGCTGCCGGCAACGCTGATCGGCACGGATCCCCGCTCAGACATGGCTGTTTTGAAGATCGAGAACGGAGACGATCTGCCCGTGGTGAAGACAGGGCGCTCCAAAGATTTGAAGGTGGGTGAGTGGGTGTTTGCCATAGGTTCCCCATTTGGTTTTGATTACACCGTTACCGCCGGCATCGTCAGTGCGCTGGGGCGTTCGCTCCCAACAGAAAACTATATTCCGTTTATTCAGACCGATGTAGCCATAAATCCTGGCAACTCGGGTGGCCCGTTGTTCAATCTTGACGGCGAAGTGATTGGTATTAACTCGCAAATCTATACCCGTTCTGGCGGGTTCATGGGGGTTTCTTTTGCTATCCCGATTGACGATGCCATGAGCGTATTTCGTCAAATTCGGGACAAAGGTGCTGTATCCCGTGGCTGGTTAGGCGTCCTGATTCAAGAAGTGAATCGTGATCTGGCGGAGTCCTTTGGACTCAAGCGTCCGAGGGGCGCGTTGATTGCGGAAGTTATGAATGGCTCTCCGGCCCAAGAAGGCGGCTTGCAGTCTGGTGACATTGTGCTTGAGTACGATGGTGACGAAGTTCAGCGCTCGTCGGATCTGCCACCCATGGTAGGCCGTACCTCAGTAGGTGAAACGGCGCGCCTTACGGTTCTTCGTGGCGGTGAAAAAATCACACTCGATGTAGAAATTGGCCAGCTGCCGGACGAAAACAACGCTCAGCAGCCGGCTTCTTCTGAGAGTAGTTCAACCACTTCGCCCTTGGGGCTGACTGTTGAGCCCTTGCAACCGGACCTGGCGGATTCTCTTGGCGTATCCGGCGGCGTTGTCGTAACCGGTGTGAACAGAGGTCCGGCGTATAATGCTGGTATTCGCGCCCGGGATGTGATCACTGAAATCGACAGAGAAGCAGTGTCTACGGTTGAAGATTTTCAGCAGGCAATCAAGGCACTGCCTGAAGGGCGTGCTGTATCTGTTCGCGTCGTGCGCCAGGGTAGGGCCATCTATCTGGTAATGAAGCCCTGACAGACCTAGCCTGAACGGCCGTTATATTATCGAAAAAAGCCTCTGGGCCTGATGTTGAAAACGACAGGTCTAGAGGCTTTTGTTATACTGCCCGGCGTCGATAATGAGCACGGCCACGGAATGGATCAGGTCAGATTATGATTAGAAAGGATCTCCCCCTCCTACAACTTTTGAAACCCCGTAATGCCTGGATCGCTTGGCTACTTCTGGTCGTGGCGATCGCTGTAACAGTGTTGTCCTGGCAGTTTTCAATCCGGTTGGTCGACGATCGTACAGAAGCCCGGTTTCGAACCCAGTCGCTGCAGTTAAAAACCGCTATTGAGGAGCGCCTGCTCAATTATGAACAGGTTCTGGCAGGCAGTGCCGGCCTTTTTTCGGTTGCTGGCGAGGTTTCCCGCGAGCAATGGCGAGAATATGTTCACAAAGTTGATATCAACCGCTATTACCCGGGTATACAGGGCATAGGGTATGTTGAACGTATTGAAGTAAGGGATATGGCCGATCACATTGCATCGGTGCGCGCCGAGGGTGTGCATAACTATCTGGTTAAGCCACTGGGGGTTGGGCCTTTTTATTACCCCATGGTGTATCTGGAGCCTGGAACCGAAAGAAACCGTAAAGCATTAGGCTATGATGCGTTCAGTGACCCAGTCCACCGCAAAGCCATGGAGCAGTCGCGGGATGATGCCGTTCCGACGGTAACAGCCAAAGTGGTTTTGGTGCAGGAAGAGTTGGCAGAAGGGCAGGCCAGCTTTCTTATGTACTACCCGGTTTATCAAGGTGGGCAGGTGCCGGAAGTACGGTCTGAGCGTCGCATGATGTTAGCGGGTTTTGTCTTCAGTGCGTTTCGTATGAACAACCTCCTTGACGGCATTATTGGACTGATTTCACCTTTTCTTGATGTTCGTATCTACGATGATGGGGTAGTTGCCCGCGAAAACCTGATGTACGGCTCAAACCTTGGCTCACTGGACAATGAATTCAGCTTTGATATGAGCCAAACCGTAAGCCATGGCGGGCGGGACTGGCTGCTGCAAACCCGTTCTACTCCAGCCTTTGACTATCTCGCTTCAGATCCACGCCCGTCGATTGTGCTTGGCAGTGGTGTTGCGATAAGTCTACTGCTTTTCATTGTCGCGTTGGTGCTGATCCGTTCGCGCCTCATGGCACAGATCAGCGAAGGCCGTTATCGCGCCATTACCGAGGGGGCGGCCAATGTAACTCTGGTTATGGATGAAGCGGGCATACCCGTTTATGCCAGTCCGTCCAGCTTTGACATTCTCGGGTTTGACCCAGATGAAGTGCAGGCGCTTGCGTTGGATAGCCTGGTGCACGAAGACGACTGGCCCCAGCTGAAACAAGGCTTTGATGACGCAGTTCAGGCGCCGGGGAAGCAGATGCCGGTTATCCGAGCGCGAATCCGCGACGCGGCCGACAACTGGCGAGATATGGAAGGCACCTATACCGACATGCTGACGGTGCCTGGCGTGCACGGTGTGGTGCTTAGCTTGCGCGACTTAACCCAGCTAAAAGCCGCCCAATCTGAGTTGCACCGTTTGGCCTTTTACGATCCGCTTACCGGGCTTGCTAACCGTCAGCTGTTCCGTGATCGCCTTAACAATGTGGTGCGTCGGAGCCGTAGAAGCGGAGAGGCTGCTGCGTTGATGTTCCTGGATCTGGACGGCTTCAAGCGCATTAACGATACTCTTGGTCATGACGCCGGTGACAAGCTTCTGCAACAAGTAGCTCAGTGGCTTGAGGGCTGTGTGCGTGAGGACGATTCTGTGGCCCGGCTTGGCGGTGATGAATTTGTCGTGTTGCTCTCGCAAATCAGTGGCACAGATGCCGCCGCCAAGGTTGCGGAAACAATTCTGCGCAGGCTTTGTCAGCGGATTCGCCTGAACGATCATGAGGTGAGTATTACGGTTAGTATCGGTATAACCATGATTCTCCGTGACAGTGAAGACCCCGGCGCCTTGATGAAATTTGCAGACTTGGCCATGTATCGAGCCAAAGAAATGGGCCGCAATACCTATCAGTTCTTTACCCCGGCCATGAATATCAAAGCCGCCCGTCGGTTGCTGCAGCAAGAGGAACTGGCGAGTGCGCTGGAAGATGACCGTTTCTTTCTGCATTACCAGCCGAAGATAGATCTGGTCAGCGAGCGGGTTATCGGTGTTGAGGCCTTCCTACGCTGGCATCACCCAGAAAAGGGTCTGGTTTCGGCGCAACAATTCATCGGTCTGGCGGAAGAAACCGGGCTGATTGTGCGTTTGGGTGAAATAGCTCTGCGCCAAGCCTGTATTCAGGTACAGGCACTGGAACGAGCGGGCTTTGAATCTCTTAAAATGGCGGTAAACCTGTCGGTTAGACAGGTCATAGATTCTCGTTTTCTTGAGATGGTTCGGCAGGTGATTACTGAAACCGGTGTTTCCCCGGAAAAGTTAGAGTTGGAAATGCCGGTGGAATTATTGAATGAAGACCCGCGCATGTTGCGTGAGCTTCTTGTGTCACTCAATGATCTTGGTGTTTGTTTGATTCTAGACGATTTTGGCGCTGGTTCCTGTTCACTTGTTGCGTTGCAGCAGCTGCCCCTCGATGTGATAAAAATTGATCACCGTTTTATCCGCGATATTCCGTACAATGTCAGTGCAACTGATGTGGCGTCTGCGGTTATTGCGCTGGCGCAAAAGCTCCACCTTACCGTTGTGGCTGAGGGTGTAGAAACACCGCAGCAGTTGAGCTTCCTGAAATCGGCCGGATGTACCCAGTGCCAAGGCAACCTATTCAGCTACCCGCTGAGCGAAGATGCGCTGATTGGCTTCCTTATCCGGCAATACGAACGGCCGCTTATTTCCTGATCATGGCAATGGCGGCCGGTAACCGGTAAAATCACGCTTACCCCGGATTCTGGTAGTGGCCTCTCCGGGCTCAATCCTTCGTTTTTTTATGAGTATTCATTGTCTGTGACTGAACTGAGCCGAATCCGTAACTTCTCCATTATCGCCCATATTGACCACGGCAAATCCACCCTTGCAGACCGTTTTATCCAGGTTTGCGGAGGCCTGACCAACAGGGAAATGGCCGAACAGGTGCTGGATTCCATGGACCTGGAGCGAGAGCGGGGCATCACCATCAAGGCCCAGTGCGTTACGCTGAACTACACAGCGCGGGACGGCCAGGAATACAAACTGAATTTTATCGACACGCCGGGCCACGTGGATTTCTCCTATGAAGTGTCCCGGTCTTTGTACGCCTGTGAGGGCGCACTGCTGGTTGTAGATGCCGGCCAGGGGGTGGAAGCCCAATCTGTTGCCAATTGCTATACAGCCATTGAGCAGGGCTTGGAAGTTGTGCCGGTTCTGAACAAGATGGACTTGCCCCAGGCGGAGCCAGAACGGGTCGCAGCCGAAATAGAAGACATTATCGGCATTGATGCCTCGGACGCAGTGCGTTGTTCTGCCAAGAGTGGCATGGGTGTTGAAGACGTTCTGGAAGACCTTATTCAGAACATACCGCCACCCCAAGGTGATCGTGCAGCCCCGTTGCAGGCGCTGATTATTGATTCCTGGTTCGATAACTACCTGGGCGTTGTCTCTCTTGTCCGGGTTACCCAGGGCATTATGAAAAAAGGCGACAAGATTGTTATCAAATCCACGGGCAAAGCGTGGAATGCCGATAAAGTAGGTATTTTTAACCCCAAACCCCACGACACCAACATATTGGAAGCCGGTGATGTAGGTTTTGTTGTGGCTGGTATCAAAGACATACACGGTGCGCCTGTGGGTGACACCATCGTGCACCACAAGTTTGCCGCAGACACGCCGATGTTGCCGGGGTTCAAGAAGGTTCAGCCACAGGTTTACGCCGGTCTCTTCCCGGTAAGCGCTGACGACTACAACGATTTCCGCGATGCGTTGGAAAAGCTCACCCTGAATGATGCCTCACTGTTTTACGAACCTGAAAGCTCCGACGCTCTGGGCTTTGGGTTTCGCTGTGGTTTTCTGGGCATGCTGCACATGGAGATCATTCAGGAGCGGCTGGAGCGTGAATACGATATTAATCTGATTACGACCGCGCCCACGGTTATTTACGAAGTGTTGAATCACAAGGGCGAGACACTGTCGGTAGACAGCCCCTCAAAGTTGCCGGATATTGGCTCGATTGAGGAAATGCGCGAGCCCATCGTTGAAGCGAACATTTTGGTACCTCAAGAACACCTGGGTAACGTGATCGCCTTGTGTGAAGAGAAGCGTGGGATTCAGAAACAGATGCACTTTACGACTAACCAAGTGCAGCTAACCTATGAATTGCCCATGGCCGAAGTGGTGTTGGATTTCTTTGATCGAATCAAATCCGCCAGCCGGGGGTTCGCGTCACTGGATTATCACTTTGTGCGTTTTCAGCCGGCAAACCTTGTGCGTTTGGATGTCCTTATAAACGGTGAGCGCGTGGACGCTCTGGCTCTGATCGTCCACAAGGATCAGGCGAACTACAAGGGGCGTCAGCTCGTTGAAAAAATGAAAGAGCTGATTCCCCGGCAGATGTTTGATATCGCAATCCAGGCCGCCATCGGTAACCAGATTGTGTCGAGGGTCAGTGTAAAAGCACTGCGCAAAAACGTAACCGCAAAATGTTACGGCGGTGATATTAGCCGAAAGAAGAAGCTGCTTCAGAAGCAGAAGGAAGGCAAAAAACGCATGAAGCAGCTGGGTAATGTTGAGGTGCCTCAGGAAGCGTTCCTTGCCGTATTGAAAGTCGATAATTAAAAGGCACCTCGATGGATATTGATTTTCCACTGGTCCTGGTGGTTCTGACCTTCGCGTCCGGGCTGATCTGGCTGGCAGACATACTGTTTTTTCGTAAGCGTCGCCTTGCGGCGTCCCCGGCGGATGTTGCAAGTGATGGGGACGAGCCCAAAGAGCCCTACCTAGTCGATCTCAGTCGCTCATTTTTCCCCGTGCTTGCGATTGTGTTGGTACTCCGATCGTTTCTGGTGGAGCCTTTTCAGATACCTTCAGGCTCCATGCTGCCGACACTGGAAGTCGGTGACTTTATTCTGGTCAACAAATACGCCTATGGCCTGCGCCTGCCGGTTGCCGGAACCAAGGTTTTAGATATTGGGGATCCTGAGCGGGGCGATGTAATGGTATTCCGCTATCCTGTAGACCGCGAAACCAATTACATCAAACGGGTGGTTGGCCTGCCCGGAGATACCGTGCGCTATCGCGACAAGCAGCTTTTCATCAACGACCAGTTGATTGAGAGTGAGTTTGTTGTACGTCTGCCGCCGGTGGAGGTGCGCAAAGAAGACTTGGGCACGGTCGAGCATGATATTTTCCACACCATGGGGCGCTCGGGTGCACCTGGTGAGGGCGAGTGGCAAATTCCTGAAGGCGAGTACTTCATGATGGGCGATAACCGTGACAACAGTAACGATAGCCGTTATTGGGGCACGGTTCCCGAT
>JBQCZX010000043.1:0-24605 GCA_052089485.1 Marinobacter sp.
TGGGGTAGTTTGCTTCCAGGCGATCGCCCACCAGTTTTAACCCGTCAGCGTGCTCCAGCAGCTGCTGCGCGTAATCATTCACCCTCTGCACGGTTCCTGACTCGGTTAAAAGAATGGTGGCAACCGACAGCCGATTGATCGCTTCGGCATAAATACCACCGAGCGACTCACTACGCCCAAGCAGGCTGTGCACATGGAGCGCCTGGCTAAAATGCGGCAAGAGCAAACCGCACAAAGCCTTGTCGTTGCTGTCGAAGGCAGGCGCGCTCTTGGGGCGGGTAATTCGAACACGAAACGTACCCGAGCTTTCCGTGGCGATGTCTGCGCCCAACACATGGTGGACATCCTGATGTATGCAAGACTCCTGGTAATAATCCGAGGCTTCCCACTCTGCCTCCGACACAACATCCTGCTGGGTAAATACTTTATCGACGGGCTGATCGGAGAACGGCGTGAGCCTGCGATGGTAGGTAAGGTACGCTAAGCGGCCATGAGCCTCCATATTACCGGAGACAAGCATCAGGCCGATATCTTCAACGCCCGGTATGCGTAAAATCAAGGTGACAAAGTTTGCTTCAAACTGCAGGCGAACCATGTCCAACGCCAGAGTAAGAGCCTGATCGTCTAAACTGCCATCATGGATAGCGCAAGTGAGCCGATTGTACTCCACAATCGATATGCCCTGCGGGTCCATAACGTTTTCGCTATCAGGATTTTCAGGTTTCATTTTTACCTCTTGTTTTTATACGAATCACTGTCTGAAGAGCCAAAATCAAAAACCAAAATCGATCCGGATCAATCCAGCTAAATATCCGCTTCTAACGCTATTCTATTCCTAACAAAGCCGCATTAATGCGATGCCCAACTCCCAGACTCCAGACAATTAAAACACCAGTCTCGGCACGATTATTATCATGTGCCGAGACTCAAAGTGCCTATTCGCTCAATTAGCCAGTTGCCTCAGAAGCCGTAGTTATTTGCGCACCCGTGTTCCGGACATTAACCAGTCGTTTTGACCGATTAAACCAGGCCGCAAGTGCCGGCAACAAGAAGATCGCGCCAAACACGTTCACCAGGAACATAAAGGCCAGCAAAATCCCCATATCCGCTTGAAATTTGAGCGGAGCGAAGGCCCAGGTACCGACGCCAATGGACATGGTGATGGCAGTGAACAGTGACGCCGTTCCGCGCTGGACCATCGCTTCATAGAATGCCTCGCGAAGGTCTCGGCCCAAAGCGAGTTCATGCTGCATGCGTTCATAGATATAAATGCCGTAATCCACACCTACACCTACACCCAAAGCCAGCACCGGCAAGGTTGCCACTTTCAGCCCTATGCCCAGCCACGCCATCAGTGCGTTGCATAAAGTCGCGACAATCGCCAGTGGCATAATAATACACAGTACCGCACGGAACGAGCGGAAGGTCAGCCAGCAGAACAGGGCAACCGACGCGAGCAAGCCGCCGTGCATCTGTACCTCCGCCTTCTTTACGGCCTCGTTTGATGCCGCCATAACACCGACATTGCCACCAGCGAGCTTGAACTCGACGTCGGGTTCGTCAATGTTCGCAATGATTTGCTCAACGCGTTCGATTGCACGGCTGACCAGCTCACCTTGGTGACTGCTAAGGAACACGACCACCTGCATAGTACCGCAGCCATCAACGACCAGGCCGTGATCGTTTGAGTATGCTTGCGACCCTGCTCTCAAACCTCGCCCTGATCCAGGAATAGCGGCCCAGCGCGGATTACCTTCGTTGTTACCAGCAATCGTCACCTTGCCCATACTCGCCACACTGGCTACCGACTGAACACCTGGAATGCTACGAGCGTGGAAATCGAGCTTCTCTACCGCACGCATGACATCCGGATCCAGGCAGGCATCACCGTTTTCAGCATTGGCTTCAACATACACCGACAATCGGTCAAGCCCGATCGAATAACGATTAACGATATTTGCGTTATCTTTGTTATACCTTGAATCCGCCCGCAGCTCAGGTGCGCCATTGCCGACGTCGCCCACCACCAGATCGCGACTTTTCCAGGCACCGCCCACCAGCAACACAAGACTGATCGCAAACACAACCAGCCCTGTTCCCGGCAAGGCCACACGGGAGAGCGGCCACCACACCTTGTGGCGGCGTCCGTCGGGAACCACATTCACCGACTTCGCAGAACGCTCCAGGCGCAAGTGGGAAATAATAATCGGCAGCATCATTTTGTTGGTGATGATCATCAACAGCACGCCCAGACAGGCAGTTACGCCAAGCTCATGCACAATCGGGATATCGATCAGCATGATCACGCCGAAGCCAAGCGCGTTCATCAATAACGCTAACGAACCCGGGATGAAAATCTTGCAAAAGGCAGAATGCGCAGCTTCCATGGACGTTTTTCCGCCGAGTACGTCCTGCTTCCAGGCGTTGGTCATCTGCACCGCGTGGGACACGCCGATAGAGAAAATCAGGAACGGCACCAGTATTGACATGGGGTCAATGCCCATGCCCATTATCCGCAGCAGGCCGAGCAACCACACCACAGGCAACATCGCCACCACCAACGACACCACCGTCAGTTTTATTGAACGGCAGTACAGCCACAACAGGATAGCGGTAATCACAAAGGCAATCAGGAAGAACCAGATAACATCGATTAACCCTTCCACTACATCACCGGTCAGCTTGGAGAAGCCAACAATGTCCAAGTCGATGTTGTCGTTCTCGAACTTATTGCGGATTTCTTCCAGTTGGCGGGAAATAGCGACATACGACACCTGTTCGCCAGTCTGAGGATTAATTTCCTGCAAATCTGCACGAACCATCGCAGCACTCAGGTCGTTAGCGACCAGACGTCCAATTTGGCCCGAGCGCTCGGTATTTCTGCGCACCTGCTGCAGGTCTTCCGGGGTACCGTTGAAGTGCGGAGGTACGACCACATCACCAATATAACCTCGCTCCGTTACTTCGATATAACGAACGTCCGGGGTAAACAGCGAGCTCACACTGGAGCGACGGACACCGGGTATGAAAAACACGTCATCCGTCACTTTACGCAGGGCAGCAAGAAACTCAGGGTTGTAAATGTCGCCTTCGCCCTTCCAGCGCACACTGACCAGAACATTGTTGGCTCCGGAGAAGGTCTCACTGTAATGAAGGAAATTCTGCATGAAAGGGTGATTCACCGGAATCTGTTTATTGAAACCAGGATCTAATCGAATACCGGTGGCACTATACCCGAGGGCCACAGTGATCAATAAAAACAGAGCCAGTAACGGCTTGCGCCAGCCAAGCAAGCGATCAGCCGACCACTCAACCATCCGTCCTATCTTGTTGTGTTTGTTGCTCATGGTCCTCTCCTATTTGTTCCAGGCCGCCACGAGAGCGTGGGAACTCTGCTTAAGCCCCCGCTGCCCCGCAACAAAAATCTCGCCACTTGGCAGTATCACGGCAGACGTCAGCGTGCCCAAGCCACCCATATTCGCGGTTTCAAGCAGTTCTCCCCGATCATTCACAGACACCAAAAAACCAGCGGTGCCAACAATGACCATTTGCTTTCCGCTCCCCGCTACTGCATGTCCATACAATGGCAGCTCACTGCCAACGTCTACCTGCTCCCAGCTGTCCCCACTATCTTCGCTGAAGAAAACGTGCCCCCGCATGCCGTAAGCAATCCAGCGGGTATCATTTAAGTAGGCAACGCCAAACAGAGATCCGTTGTAAAACGATTCCAGCTTCTCCCAGGAACTGCCTCCGTTACGGCTGCGCATTACCAGCCCCATTTCACCAACCATGATTCGGGTACCTTCAGCATCACCCGCCATGGCGCTGAGATGCTCACCGTGTATAGGCAACTCCTGGGCATCAAAGGTTTTTCCACCATCCCGAGACACCAGAAATTTGCCAAAACTGCCATAGGCAAATACTTTGGTGCCGTCTTCACTCCAGCTGCCCAGCAGAGGCTCGCCCAGCTCGCTGTCACGCCTGATCAGCTCCCAACTGAGGCCGGCGTCGGTGCTGCGCAAAATCACGCTGTCGTGACCTACAGCAAGCAGTAACTTATCGCTCAATGCAGTGATATCGGTCAGAGTGACAGGGACTTCATCGTCCCGGTGTGTCGTCTCCCAGGTGCGGCCACTGTTTTCGCTGACAACAATGGTGCCGCGCTCGCCTACGGCCACGAGTCTGCCGTTAACATTGACCAGATCGTTAACCTGAATTCGGCTCAGGTTGATCTGCTCACTACCAACTTCATTACCGCCTCGGGGAGAGAATGCAAAAAGGACAAGGCCTGCGACCAGTAAACAAAATGAATAGCTGATTAATCTGTACACGGTTGTCTCCCGTTTTGAGTTCTCGCATCGGCATTGATCATCGCCAGCGGACCTCTAATTGTTTTGTCTTTATAGAAGAGCTGTCTCGATGTTGATCCGGATGCAAAAAACGAGCATCGTCCAAACGGGTTATACGCCAGAGCCACCCTCCCTTGATGGCAATACAATTACTTGTGGTGGTAATAACAAAAAACCGTCGGCGCTATCCACACCGACGGTTTTTTGTATAAAGCGTTTAATGCTATGGCAGTTCAAACAACCCTGCTGCGCCCATGCCGCCACCAACACACATGGAAACGACCACGTACTTAACGTTGCGACGCCGGCCTTCAAGCAGCGCATGGCCCACCATGCGAGCCCCACTCATACCAAAGGGGTGACCTACCGAAATAGCGCCACCGTTAACGTTCAACTTGTCGTTGTCGATGCCCAAGTGATCACGGCAATAGAGCACTTGCGAGGCAAAGGCCTCGTTGATTTCCCAGAGTCCGATATCAGAAACTTGCAGATTAAATCGCTGCAACAATTTGGGAATCGCATATACCGGGCCGATACCCATTTCTTCAGGGCCACAACCCGCTACCGCAACACCGCGATAGATGCCTAAAGGTGCCAGGCCGCGACGGTCCGCCTCCTCCCGGGACATCAGCAAACAAGCAGATGCGCCATCAGAGAACTGGGAGGCATTGCCAGCGGTCACACACTTGCCTTCGGCCACCCATTCGCCATCTTTCCAGACCGTTTTCAGACCCTGCAATCCTTCCAGCGTGGTGCCGGGGCGGTTGCACTCGTCACGGTCGGCAACAACGTTTTCAAAGCCTGCTGGCGTGCCATCTTTTTTAAACAGTTTCTTGTTTGCTTTCAGCGGCACAATTTCGTCATCAAAGCGGCCGGCATCCTGGGCTTCTGCAGTACGTTGCTGACTTTGCAGTGCGTAGGCATCCTGAGCATCACGACTGATTCCATAACGATCAGCAACAATTTCTGCGGTTTCGATCATCGGAATGTAAGCCGCCGGAGCCACTTCCATGACTGCTTCAGAACGCGCACGATAGGTATTCTTGTGCTTGTTCTGAGTCAATGACAGCGACTCCACACCGCCGCCAATGGCCACGTCGAGTTCGCCGCACATAATGCCTTTCGCCGCTTCACTAATGGCCATCAGACCAGACGCGCACATGCGGTCAACTGCCATGCCCGCAACGCTGTTGGGCAAGCCGCCGGTATAAGCGCTCAAACGACCAATGTTGTAACCCTGGGTGCCCTGCTGTACCGCTGCGCCCAAGATGACGTCATCAACATCCGCAGGATCAATACCGGCACGCTCAACCACCGAGCGAATAACATGGCCGCCCAGTACCGGGGCTTCGGTGTCGTTAAAAGAACCGCGAAACGATTTGGTCAGCGCGGTACGCGCCGTGGAAACGATTACTGCCTCTTTCATGGGAGACTCCTCAGTCGTTGGATGCAAAGGTGTAGCGGCTGATGGTGTCCACCACGCACGCGGGTCGGTCACTGCCGTCTATTTCCACAGTAACCCTGACAACAACCTGAACCGAACCATTGGCCAGGGTTTCTACGCGGGTAATCTCACCGGCGCCGCGAATCTGTGAGCCCACCACCACCGGTGCGGGGAAGCGGATGCGGTCGCAGCCGTAATTCACGCCCATGGCCAAATTTTCGACCGTCATCAATTGGGGCAGAAAATAGTTCACCAGTGACAAAGTCAGATAACCGTGGGCCACGGTTGCACCGAATGGGCCGTCTTTGGCCTTTTCGGTATCCACGTGTATCCATTGGTGGTCACCAGTGGCATCTGCAAAGGTATTGATCCGATCCTGATCAATCTGCAACCAGTCCGAGACCCCAAGCGATGTACCTTCTGCTTCCTGCAGACTGGCAGCGTTCGAAAACACACTACTCATAGCTTTCTCCGTTAAACTTTGAATGGCAGCGTTAAGCTTGTTGCGAGCTGACCGAAAGCACTTCACCGGTCATGTAGGAGGCGTAATCGCTGGCGAGAAACATCATCACGTTCGCCACTTCCCATACTTCAGCACCACGGCCATAAGCTTCACGACCTTCCAGTTCTTTCAGTAATTCCACCGGAGCCGATTTGCGCAGCATGGCGTGTACCGCCAACGACGGCGCAACCGCGTTAATGCGCACGCCAAATTCAGCGGCTTCCAGCGCGGTACAACGAGTAAAGGCCATCACACCGGCTTTTGCGGCCGCGTAATGGGACTGTTCTTTCTGTGCACGCCAGCCCAGTACCGAGGCGTTATTCACAATGGCGCCACCGTTGCCGCGCTGCTTCATCATTTTCAACATGTAACGGGTCATGCGCATGGTGCCGTTCAGGGTAACGTCCAGCACCTTGTTCCACTCGGCGTCTTCCATATCCAGCAAGGCGCGTGTGGTGCCCAGACCAGCGTTGTTGATCAACACATCCACACCACCGAGTTTGTCTTCAGCGAAATCGATCAGTGCCTGCACTTCGGTTTCATCGGTGACGTTGCACAACTTGCCCCAAACCTGATCAGAGCCACTTTGCTCTTTCAACTTGGCCACTGAAGCTTCCAGCCGGCCTTCGTGCACATCACTGATGACGATGCCACGACAGCCTTCTTCCATGGATTTGGTGGCAGCGGCAAAGCCAATACCGGCGCCCGCTGCAGCGGTGATCAGTACAGAGCGGCCTTTCAGCAGGCCATGGCCCGGCACGTATGTCGGATTACGGGTTACATCGTTCATCGTTATCTGCCTTTTGCTTCTTTGGGCATACCAAGGCCACGTTCGGCGATGATATTGCGCTGAATTTGATTGGTGCCGCCGTAAAGGGTGTCGGAGCGGGTAAACAGGAACAGGGATTGCAGCCGAGTCAGCTCGTAGGGCGTGCCTTCCATCAGCTCAGCTTCGGGACCTAACACGTCCATAGCGAGGGCGCCGAGGTTACGGTGCCAGCTTGACCAGTGCAGTTTGTACACCAGTGCCGAGCTGTCAGGGCCACTGCGTTCGTCGCCAGACAACATGCGCATGGCGTTGTAGCGCATCAACCGCAGACCGGTATGGGCCTCGGCAATGCGTTGACGAATGGCGGGGTTGGCCGCGGCGCCGTTGCTGCGGGCGATGCGGATAACCTCATCAAGCTCGTTCTGGAACTGCATTTGCTGCCCCAGCGTCGACACGCCGCGCTCAAACCCCAGCAGGGTCATGGCGATGCGCCAGCCGTCACCCGGCTCGCCAACCAGATCTTCGGCGATGGCGTCATCAAAAAAGACTTCGTTGAATTCTGAGGTGCCGGTCAGTTGTTCGATGGGCCTGACGGTAATATCTGGCTGCTGCATTTTTACCAGAAAGAAACCCAGACCACGGTGGGCAACCGAGCCAGGCTCAGTCCGCGCCAACACAAAGCACCACTGGGATTCGTGAGCCAGTGAAGTCCAGATTTTTTGCCCGGTAATGCGCCATTGGCCCGCTGCTTCATCGCGCACCGCACGTGTACGCACGTTGGCCAGATCCGAACCGGCAGATGGCTCGGAATACCCCTGACACCAGAATTCGGTGCCGTTAAGAATACCCGGCAGGTATTTGGCTTTTTGCTCGTCAGAACCAAACGCAATAATAGTGGGACCCGCCAGGCCTTCGCCGATATGACCAATGCGACCCGGCGCACCGGCGCGGGCGTACTCTTCGGCAAAAATTACCTGCTGTTCAATAGATGCACCGCGACCGCCGCTGGCCTTGCCCCAGCCGATACCAATCCAGCCACCGACGGCCAGCTCTTGCTCCCAGCGTTTACGCTCCTCTGGGAACATGTGCTCGTCGCCGGGGCCACCGCGAAACTTCAGGTGTTCAAACTCACCGACAAGATGCGCTTTCAGCCAACTGGCGATGTCTTCACGGAAGCGTTCGTCGTCTGGGTTAAAGGTCAGTTTCATTACGCGCTCTCCTCGTCCAACAACATGGCCGCAATCTGTTCACGCTGAGCCGCGCCGTTACCCAAATACAGCTCACTGGCCTTGGCCCGTTTGAAGTACAGCTGAATGTCGTACTCGGCGGTAAAGCCGACGCCACCAAACAATTGCAGGGCACTGCCGGCGTTGAAAAATACGGTGTCGGAACAGTAGCCCTTGGCCATGGCTGCGGCTTCATCCAGTTCGGCGGCAACATGCTGCTGTCCCTCAGGATCAAGCACTTCGCTGGCAACACAGGCGGCGTAATACACTGCTGAACAGGCCACTTCGGCTTTAAGCTTCATATCGGCGGCTTTGTGTTTTACCGCCTGATACCCGGCAATGACACGGCCAAACTGCTCTCGCTCCATGGTATAGGCAACCGCCAAATCCAAGGCTTCGCTGGCCGCACCCAACTGCTCTGCCGCCAATGAGATTTTGGCCAGCGATAAGGTTTTCTGCAGTTGAGGCCAGACGTTACCCTCCTCACCCAAGCGCTGATCGGTGGTCGCGTGCACCTGTGTCAGGGTGAGCGAAGCCAAACGCCGAGTCTGGTCCATGGTTGGGGTCCAGATGCGCTCCAGACCCACACTTTCTGCAGGTACAACAAACAGGGATATGCCTTCGGTGCCACTGGAGCCAGGAGCTCTGGCAGCAACAATCAGACTATCGGCGGTGTCGCCGTCAATGACGTAGCGCAGCTCGCCATCGAGCTGATAGCCGTCAGCGGTGCGCGTCCAGGTGGCAGAAATTGCTTCTGCACCCCAACTACCACCGGCACGGGCAGCTTCTGGTCCCGTCCACGCCAGAGTCGCGGTTTGCGAACCCTCAGCGATAGCAGGCAGTAAGCGCTGTTTTTGCGCCTCCGACGCCGCAAGCAACAACGCATTGGTTGCCAACCCGACAGTGGCCATAAAAGGCGAGCAAAACAGCTTGCGCCCCATTTGCTCCAGCACGATGGCCAGATCGACGTAACTCAACCCCAGGCCACCGTACTGTTCAGGAATGGTGATCGCCTGCACATACAACTCGGTGCACAGACGCTGCCAGACATCAGGGTCATAGCTGTGCGAGTGTGTCATCGCGCGGCGCACATGTTCGGAGCTTGAGACGTCCGCCAGAAAGGCTTTCGCCGTCTCACGCACCATGTGCTGTTCGTCCGTTAAGCGAAATTCCATGACGGAGCTCCCATGCTCAGGTGCCGTAGACTTTTTGCGCGGGCTTTTCTTTAGCAAGCAACGCCTGCATGGCTTCAGCCACTTCGGCAGGGGCCCAACGTGCACCCTTGTCGACGCCTTCAGTCTTGCGCCAGCCGTCGGCGATGGAAATTTTGCCACCTTCGGATTCAAATACCCGCCCGGTTATTTCCGCCGAAGACTCACAAGCCAACCAAGCAAACAGTGACGACACGTTTTCCGGTGCCCAGTAATCAAAGCTGCCATCGGTAGGCTCAGCCATCATGGTTGCCATGGACTCAACCGCCGTGGTCATACCAGTGCGGGCCGCCGGGGCCACCGCATTGGCGGTAATGCCATAACGCCCGAGTTCAGCCGCCTGGTTCAAGGTTAGTGCTGCAATGCCGCCTTTGGCCGCCGCGTAGTTGGACTGCCCAATCGAACCCTGCAACCCCGCACCGGAGGTGGTGTTCAGAATGCGCGCATTCACCGGCTTGCCGGCTTTTGACTGGCTGCGCCAGTACTGCACCGCGTGCGAGGTAATGCAGAAATGACCTTTCAGGTGAACGCTCATGATCGCGTCCCAGTCGGCTTCGCTTAGTGACGCAAACATGCGATCACGGTTGATGCCGGCGTTATTCAATACGCAGTGCAAGTCGCCCCAGGTATCAATGGCTTGCTGTACCGTGCGGGCGCTGTCTTCGTAGTTGGTGATGTCAGAGGTATTAACCACGGCTTCACCGCCGGCCGCCACAATGTCATCAACCACTTTTTGGGCGGCGCTTTCATTGATGTCGTTAACCAGTACTCGCGCACCTTCTGCTGCAAAAACCCGGGCGTGGGCAGCACCAAGGCCGCCGCCAGCGCCGGTAATAATGACAACGCGCTCGTTCAGAATTCCCATAATGCTTATCCTTCTGTTGGTGTTAGCCCAGACGTTCAATAATGGTAACGTTGGCCTGACCGCCGCCTTCACACATGGTCTGCAAGCCAAAACGCTTGCCGCTGTGCTCAAGCTCATGCAACAACGTGGTCATCAACCTTGCGCCGGTGGCGCCCAGCGGGTGCCCCATAGCGATAGCACCGCCATTGACGTTGGTGCGCGCCGGGTCAAAATCGAGCTCTTTCTGCCAGGCCATCACTACCGATGCAAAGGCTTCGTTAATCTCAACCAGATCGATATCCGCCATGGTCATGCCGGCTTTTTTCAACGCTGCACGGGTGGCTTCAATTGGCGCTCTCAGGTGCCAGATCGGATCATCGCCGCGCACACTCAAGTGATGAATACGGGCTCTGGGGGTCAGGTTGTAACGCTTGAGAGCGGTTTCAGAGACCACCAACAAAGCTGCAGACGCATCGGCCGTCTGGCTGGATACCGCTGCAGTAATATCGGGGTACTCAGGGTTGACCGGCTCCAGTGTCGCCATTTTTTCCAGGCTGGTATCGCGGGGTGTTTCATCCTGCGTCACATCACCGAGGGCAACGATTTCCGCTGCAAAACGACCACTGCTGGTGGCCGCCAAGGCACGGCGGTGGCTTTCCAACGCAAAGCGTTCCATATCGTCACGGCTCACACCCCAATGGCTGGCAATGCGCTGAGCTGCGTAAAACTGATCCACCGGCTGATTACCAAACCGTGCCTGCCAGCCTTCACTGCCCGAGAACGGGTCCGGAAAACCCAGCGATTGTCCCGCCAGCATCGCCGTTGAGATCGGAATCTGAGTCATGGTTTGCACACCGCCGACCGCAACCACATCCTGCGTGCCACTCATCACCGCCTGAGCGGCAAAATGCAGCGCTTGCTGTGACGAACCGCACTGGCGATCGACGGTAGTACCGGGAACATTCATGGCCAAGCCAGCCGCCAACCAGCTGGTGCGAGCGATGTCGCCCGCCTGCGACCCAACGGTATCGACACAACCAAAAATAACGTCGTCGTAGTCTTCACTGGGAATGCCATTACGCTCGACCAGTGCCTTGAGCACGTGTGCGCCCAGATCCATAGCGTGTACATGAGCCAAACCACCTTTGCGCTTACCGGTCGGGCTACGCAGGGCGTCAACAATATAGGCTTCAGCCATGGTGTTATCCTCCGAAGGTGTGTCGTGGGCCGATAGCCGCGCCATCGGCCAGAATGTCATCGGCGATGCGCTGACGATGGAAATCACGGGTGCCCCAAGAGGCATTCAGGGCCCAGGCGCGCTTCATGAACATCTGCAGGTCGGCCTCCCAGGTATACCCCATGGCACCATGCACCTGGATGCCGTGACGCGCAGCTACCCAGGCCGCTTCACTGCAAGCCAGCTTGGCGTGAGACACGTACAGGTCGGCACGGGCATCACCGTTTGCCAAGGCGTAAGCTGCGCGATACAGCGTCGGTTTAGCGAATTCAATGCCACTGACCACATCTGCCAACTTGTGTTTCACCGCCTGAAAACTGCCAATAGGCTTACCGAACTGCTTGCGCTGTACGGCGTAATCTACCGACAGGTCAAGCATGCGTTGCGCCAACCCCAGGCTTTGCCCAGCAACGGCCAGTGCGCCACGGTTAAGGGTTTCACCCCAGACAGCCGCACCAGTGTCAGCATCGGCAATTCGGCTGTCG
Organism: Marinobacter sp.; assembly: GCA_052089485.1. Classification (GTDB taxonomy): domain Bacteria; phylum Pseudomonadota; class Gammaproteobacteria; order Pseudomonadales; family Oleiphilaceae; genus Marinobacter. The sequence goes on from JBQCZX010000043.1 coordinate 12,068, forward strand.
GCTGTTGGTGTAAAGCTGATTTTGCTCAAGCGTCGAGAGCTATCAATGCTGGCATTGCGCTCGTAACCGGCCTGTTCACGAGACGCCAGATGCACTTCACCCTGATGCTCAACAAGGATCTTGTCCGCCAGGTGTACATCGGCTACCAGCGGGTTAATGCTGTGACCAATGGCGATGCGAATACTGCCCTCGGCGACCCGCGTGAGCATCTCATCACGGTCCTGCGTGCCTACGGGCAAAGCCGTCAACAGACCCGCCGCAACATAGGCTGTGTCAGCCAACGAATCTGGAATAGCGTAGTAGCCCAACTCCTGAGTCAACAACGACCAGGCAGTATCATCCATGCCCAAACCGCCCTGCTCTTCGGGAACCGACAGCGCTGTCAGTCCCTGCTCCGCCATCTTCCGCCGCAGCTCCGGCGAGCGACCATCCTCGGTCTCCCAGATATCACGCAGCATCTCTGGCGGTGCCTCGGTCATCAGGAAGCGGCTGATGGCCTCTTTGAATGCGAGTTGATCTTCGGTAAATGTAAAATCCATAGCCTGTCCCCTTACACTCGCGGCAGCCCGAGCATGCGCTCGGCGATGATGTTGCGCTGAATTTCGTTGGTGCCGGCATAAATAGGCCCAGCCTGGGCAAACAGGAAGCCTTCCAGCCAGTTACCGCCATCAACAGCTTCCGGCGCACCGGCACTGAGTTCGCCGTAGGCGCCCAGCATTTCCATCGCAGCTTCGTGCATTTTCAGGTCTAACTCAGACCAGATAATTTTATTGATGCTGGATTCAGCACCAATTTTGGCCCCGTTCTCAACCAGGCCAACGGTGTGGTATGCCGCCTGCGCGTAAGCTTCGGCCCCCATCCAGCTCTCAATAACTGCGTCACGCAGGCCACTGTGATCGCCATAATCAGAGGCATACTGGCGGTACAGCGCCACCAGGCGCTGGGCGGTTTGCTGAAACCTTGCCGGCGAGCGCAACAACAGGCCGCGCTCAAAGCCGGCTGTGGCCATAGCCACCGACCAGCCCTTTCCCACAGCACCAATGCAGTTGGTGGCTGGAACGCGAACATCGTCAAAAAATACTTCGGCAAAAGCCTCTTTACCATTCAACGCGTTGATCGGGCGCACGGTCACACCGGGCGCATCCAGCGGCACCATCATGTAGCTCAAGCCATAATGGCGCTTACTGTCCGGGTCGGAACGAAACAGACCGAAAATCCAATCAGCAAAGATGGCACGGGTAGACCAGGTTTTCTGACCATTTACAATAAATTCATCGCCATCAGGCGTGGCCTTACTGCGAATGGCGGCCATATCGGAACCGGCATCCGGCTCTGACCAACCCTGCGCCCACATATCCTGGCTTGACGCGATACGCGGCAGGAAATGACGCTTTTGCTCTTCGGTGCCAAATTCCATCAATGTTGGGCCCAGCAACAGCTGGCCGTTCTGGTTGACCCGCATGGGCGCACCAGCGGCGTAATACTCTTCTTCGAAAATGAGCCATTCAATTAGATCACAACCTCGGCCACCCAAGTGCTCGGGCCACATCACCATCGACAGGCGATTTTCGTATAGCTTGCCTTCCCACTCGCGGTGCTCTTCAAAGCCTTCCCGGGTGTCGTAACTTGTCAACGGTTTCGCTGGCACGTTCTTGGCCAGCCATTCCCGCACTTCCTGGCGGAATGCGTTCTGCTTTTCATTGAATTTCAATTGCATGGGAGTTTTCTCCTGCAGGAGCCTTAATCAGAAACGGGCGTCACGCTTTTCCACAAACGCCCGGCGGGTTTCTGCAGAATCAGCGGTGGTATAAGCTTCAAGGGTGAACCCTTGTTCCCAGCGGTACTTTTTCTCAAGATCGCCATCTTCGATGCCGTTGAGAGCTTCTTTGGCAATGCGAATCATGACACCGCTCTTGGCAGCAATTTTGGCCGCTATATCACGGGCCGCGACAGGCAGCTCTTCTTTACTGACCAGGCGCTCAATAAACCCGTACTGCATGGCATCCGGTGCGCTCACTGCTTCGCCGGTAAAGAACATGTGGCGAACCTTTTGAACGGGAAACAATCGCTGTAAATGAGCACCGCCGCCCATGGCACCACGATCCACTTCCGGCAGAGCAAAGCTGGCGCACTCAGAAGCCACCACAATGTCGGCAGCCCCGGTGATACCAATACCACCACCGAGTACGAATCCGTGTACCGCGACGATCACTGGAACCGGGCACAGATGCACAGCACGGAAGGTTGCGTAGTTGCCGGCGTTTACCCGCACAATCAGGTCTGGGTTGGCGTCCAGTTCTTTAATATCAACACCGGCACAAAAACCGCGACCTTCGGCACGAATAATCACAACACGAACGTTCTGATCAGCACCCAGCTCATCAATACACTGAGCCAGCCCAAACCACTCATCACTGTTGAGTGCGTTAACAGGCGGCTTACAGATCACCAGCTCGGCGATACCATCATTGATTTCAGTTGTGAATGCAGAACTAATTGCGGTGCTCATTGTGAGGCTCCTGCTTGCTTGGGGTCGTCATCAGTTTGCGAAACACGGCGGCTGTTCAGCCGCTCCAGACACTGCTCCGCCTCGCGGGCAATACCTTCAATTAATTCAGCGCAACTCGGCAGCGCGTCAATAGCTGCGGCCACCTGACCGCTAGGTAAAATGCCTTCTTTGGGAAAGCCCTCTACCATGGAACGCTGCAACAGCACCGGCTGGTTTGCCGCCATGATCACCTGAGACATTGCAGACGGATCGTCTTTGATGGCGCTGATAAAGGTTTTGATCATGTGCGTTGTACTCATACCCGTCTGGGCCTTCCACTTACGCGCACTGCGCAGGGCAATCCACAAACGGCCGACAGGACCGGCGGCTTCCAGACGACGAATAAAGTCGTTGTCAATCATGCGATGGCGCATACCGTCCACCGCCGTTGTCACACGGATTTTCTGGGTGTCTGCAATGCCAACGTATTCGGCCAGGGTATCTTCGGCGTTGGCGAATCTGAGGTCATCATGAAGCGCGTACCCATGGCAATTCCTTCAGCACCTGCTGCCAACGCCGATGCCAGACCACGACCGGTAGAGTAACCACCGGCCGCAATCACCGGCACAGAGACCGCATCCAGCACTTGGGGCAATAAAATCGTACTGGGCACGCCACCCGTATGGCCGCCGCCTTCCGCACCCTGAATGGTGATCATGTCAGCGCCCAGTTCGATCGCCTTCACCGCATGTCTCACCGCGCCCACGGTAGGGATACACAACACACCGGCGGCTTTGAAACGCGCAATGGTCTTTTTATCGGGGCCACGACCGTAGCTGACCGCCTTCAAACGGTGTTTGATCGCCAGATCCACGCACTGTCCCGCATTTTCCTGAAACATGTGAAAATTGAGACCGAAATTACTGCTGCCGGTACTGCTGATGACGCGCTCAATTTCACGCTCCAGCTCAGACGCTTCGATGGTGGCACCGGCAAGAAAACCAAAGCCTCCGGCCTTGGTCGTCGCGATCACCAGATTGGCATCCGACACCCAGCCCATAGCCGTCTGGACGATCGGATAACGGCAGCCAAGTGCGTCTGTCAATCGGGTTCGCGGCAGGGTCATGTCTTATCCCCTCCTGACGCCTCAGCCTTGTTGCGAGCCGCCATGCCTTTGCCATCAAAGCCGCCAAGCTTGTCACCCGACACCTGCTCATTATGCACGTGAGCAAAGTGGTGCATGGCGAACACCGCTTCCATACCGGTGCGCTTACCTTGCACATCTTCAATGTGATTGACAGCTTGCTTGGTCAATGCCAGCCCCATACGCGGCTGAGTAGCAATGCGCTGTGCCATCTTGAGTGCTTCGGCTTCCAGCTGTTCTCGAGGTACAACACGGTTCACCATGCCCAGCTCGTAGGCACGCGCCGCGGGCATACGATCACCCATGTACAAGAACTCTTTGGCAATGCGCGGGTGCATTTCAAAGGCGTGAGCAAAATACTCAACGCCAGGGATGCCCATACGCACAACTGGGTCCTGGAAAAAGGCATCGTCACTGGCGACGATCAAATCGCACACCCAGGCCAACATCAGGCCACCGGCAATACAGCCGCCCTGCACCACCGCAATGGTGGGCTTGGGCATATCGCGCCAGCGCCGGCACATGTTGAGGTACACTTCCTGCTCACGAACGTAGAGGAACTCACCACCGGGCTTGTTGGTGTGATCCCACCACAGATGTTTATGGTCAAACGACTTGTTGACGTCACGGCCGGGCGTGCCAATATCGTGACCGGCAGAGAAATGCTTGCCGGTAGACGTCAACATGATGACTTTGACTGCATCGTCGTTTATGGCGCGACGGAAACAGTCATCCAGCGCGTACGTCATCTGCGAATTCTGCACGTTGTTGAACTTGGGACGACTCATGGTCAGGGTGGCAACGCCATCTTCTACCCGGTACTGCACCGGCTCTTGCGTTTCGTATACCGACTCGTCATCGCGAGGCGTTAACTGGTCCAAATCGCTCATACTTCTACCTCCGCCGCCGTGCGAACGCCCGCTGGGTTACCCTTCAGCTGCTTGGCACGCAGATTGTGAGGGTCAAGCTTTGCAATCACCGCTATTTGTTCCGCGGTTGGCGCAACGGTTTCTTTGATGTCATCGGCTTTCAGCAACGGAAACCCGGTATTGTTCTGAACATGCTCAAAACTCACGCCAGGGTGCAGCGACAATACCCGCGCGGCGTTATCCGGTCCGTTGAAATCCATCACACACAAATCGGTTACGGCAACGCCAATACCCATGGTGTCGCGGCGCATGTGCTCACTCCAGCGCTCCTCTTTGAAGCCGACACTGGAAACCATGTCCACCTCACCTTCCACGAACACGCGCTTACTATGGCTGGGCACAAAAAATGAGTTCATGTGGTTAATACTGTTACCTGGCAAGCCGCGAACACCCAACATGGCAACTTTCGGCTTGTTGTAATCACCGATAACCGACAGGTTGTTCTGAGCCCAGCGGTCAATCTGGGTAGGCCCCACCATGGCGTGCCGCTGGCCGCCCCAGACATTGTCAAAAATACGCTCAAAGGGCATGTAACCAGAATACTTCGGCTGATAATCCCCGCGCGGCCCCACCGGGATAGGCTCTTCTACCAAAAAGGCCTCACTGTCGGTCATCATCAATTCAGGGGAATGGGTCATCTTGGCCAGGCTGGCTCCGAGCCGGGGAATAATGCCCAAACCCGATGCCAGCACTTCGCCGTTATCACGGAATGCTTCCGAAGCCGCAACAATCATTAGCTCTGCAAGACTAAAATTAGGCGTCGTCATGTCTATACTCCTCAGAAGGTAGGCAGCGGAATGGATGCAAAATGTTCGTCACCGCCGTTACGCTCGCGGTATTTTTCTTCGCCGCATTGCACATACTTCTCAACGTAAGCATCCCAGCCGTGGTCTTCTTTGGCGCCATCGCTGTACTCTTTAAGATGCTTCATATCCCAGCCGTAATCAGGGCTGCACATGGTGGGGTGGGCACCGAAGCGGGCATCTACAACACCGGTTACCAGTGAACGCTCAAACGTATTGAAACGCGCCTCTTCCTTGGTCAGCTCCAGCTTCTCTTCCACCACTTCTGCCGACACGATGGCTTGCTTGGCCGCACGTACTACGTGGTGATCAAAGTAGGCATCGTTGCCTGTAACCAAAGTGTTGCCCAAACGGTCAGCGCGGTTAACGTGAACAAACGCCATGTCGAGATACAGCGCCGGCATCGCCAGCAGCTCTTCACCGTCTTCGTACGGTGAGCGAATGGTTTTCAGCTCAGGGTTGTGCGTCAGCACATCAGTAGCCAGACCCGCACGGGCCGGTAGAAATGGGACCCGCATAGCTGCGGCTTTCAGGCCCCACTGAAAGAGCCCTTCGTCCAGTTCCATAACGTCAAGCGTTCCGGCCTGGCGCGCCTTGCGGAAGTACGGCTCAAGGGGAATCGCATCGAGAGTAGCAAAGCCGAAAATCAGCTTCTTGACCTTACCAGCCGCACACAACATGCCGACTTCTGGCCCACCAAAGGCGGCCACGGTAAGATCTTTCACGTCGCTGCGCAGGATTTCACGCACAATAGCCATCGGCTTGCGGCGTGGGCCCCAGCCTCCAAAACCGATTGTCATGCCATCTCTGAGATGAGCCACGGCTTCTGCCGGTGTCATTTGCTTATTCATTCTGCTTCTCCTCGCTGGCCCACACCAAAGTCGTGGCCCCAGACGCTTACACGGTTGAATTCAAAAACGGAGTGCTTGTCCCAATCGACCTGCAGGCCACCCCAGCCGTACTCAAGGTCAAAGCCGGACGGTGTTTTCATATAGAAAGAGGTCATCTTGTCGTTCAGGTGCTGCCCCAGTGTGGCTGACAGTGGCACCTTGTGAGCTTCGAGACGATCGTGAGCACGGCCGACTTCAGTCATATCATCGACTTCCACCATCACGTGAACGCACTTGCTCGGCACGTCGAATTCAGCAATGGCCAAGCTGTGATGGCGCGCGTTGCCACAGTGCATGAAGTGAATGCGGACCGGATCAACGGAAGGATCGGGACGAAAGTTAAAAATGTCGGAATGACGAAAGCCCAGAACGTCGCGGTAAAAGGCCAGACAGTCATCAAACTTGGGTGCTGGCAACACCGTGTGCCCCAACCCCATATCTCCAGTGATAAAACGCGGTACACCTTGCGGTGACACAAAAGGCTGACAACCAGAGATGTGTCCCCAGGTCAGCTCGTGGCGGTTACCCGAAGGGTCAGACAATGTGGCCACGGCCTGCACACCACGGGACACACACAACTCACGATTGCCGATCTCGTAACTTACACCTTTGTCATCTAGATGCTTGAGCATGGCGCTGAAGTCTTCTTCACTTCCCAGCTCCCATCCGGAAGCAAAATAAGTGTCAGACTTGCCCTCTTGCACCAGCATACGAAAAGGCCGTTCATCCATTTTTACCCGGAGCATGCCATCTGCTTCGGTAGTGGTCATCATACCGAGCACTTCCTCGGCGTAGTGACGCCAAGACTCTAGGCTCTGGACCTGGGCGACGATATAACTCAGCGACTGAATTGTGCTCACGTGATTGCTCTCCTGATACACCTGGATTTTGTGTTGTATTGAATTGTTGCGTGAACGAGGAGATTACTCATCGTCCATTGAGACTAAGGGTTTCAATGCAGGAGCGGCGGGGTTTTCAGGATAAAAAAAACCGCCTCGCTTGCGCAGAGGCGGTGAATGGAAAGGAGTCCACTCGAGACAGATCATCTTGCTTTAATGACTTACATATACAGAATAATCAGATCATTAATGACCGCCGGGCGCTCCTGACCAACAACATGAACGTTCAGCTCAAGCACCATCTGGGTGCCACGACGGCTGCGCTCAACCGACTTAACGCGGCCACGGGAATGAATCAAAGACCCTGCCGGTACCGGAGACGGAAAGCGCAGGCGTTCAGAGCCGTAATTCACCATATTAGTGAAGCCGGTAACTTCAAATCCCAGATCGACCTGCAGCCGCGACATGAGAATCTGCACCAGAGCACCGTGGGCAATGGTGCCACCGAAAGGCCCTTCTTTGCGGGCACGTTCAGGGTCGGTATGAATCCAGTAGCTGTCACCAGATAATTCGGCAAACTGATCAATCATCTCCTGATCAACCAGCACCTGATTACTCCAGTCGCTGAACTCGTCAGACACCAGTTCCTTCAGGGCTGCTTCGTCATCCAACGGAACCTGGCGTACAGACTCAGTACTAGTACCAGCATCAGCCCCAACAGCTTCGGGCTGCTTGGGCACCTCATCGATTTCATCAAGATCCACATCTTTGCCGGTAAAGCGCAACAGCACCGTGCCATCTTCCGCTACGCGGGCCCGAACCGGTTTTACGCGCATGCCGACCTCAATCTCATCGGCCGTTACACCGACCAGAGTGGTGTTAACGCGAACCCCCTCATCAAGCTCAACCACCGCCATTAACTGAGGTTCAGAGCCGGCAAATTCTGGTAGCGTTGGCACCCGGGCAACGGTAAAGGTATACAGCTTGCCCTCGCCGGACACTTCGCGGAACTCTACGTCCGCCGACCAGCAGTGCGAACAGTGCCGACGTGGATAGAAAGTCCACTTCTCGCAGGCACCGCACTGCTGCATCAGGATGCGGCCATCTTTTAATCCATCCCAAAACGGCGCCGATATGCTCGTGGGTATCGGCATGGGCTTATTGGTAGACATAATCAGGCTCCCTCAAGAATCAGTGCACCCTGCTCACTCATGACGCCCCCGGTACCGGACACGAACACACGATCGCAATTTTTCAGTTGACGCTCACCCGCTTTGCCACGGATCTGATCGAATGCCTCGATGATCTGGGAAAAGCCACCCGCAGCGCCAGCCTGACCAAAGCTCAGCTGGCCACCATGGGTATTCACCGGGAAGTTACCGCGCCAGGTCAAATCGTTTTCCAATACAAAGCGCATACCTTCACCCTTGGGGCAAAAGCCAGCGTCTTCGAGACTCAACAGCACAGTAATGGTGTAACAGTCGTAAATCTGGGCTGCGTTTATATCAGAAGGCTTCAGTCCTGCCATCTCAAACGCGCGTCGCGACGCCGGTCCGACCGGCGTTTCGGTCATGTCCGGAGAGTAAGTGGGTGACTTATAGCCCAGACGTTCACCAAAACCGGTAACGTGTGCACCACGGTTTCGGGCCTTGGCGGCAACTTCCTTGGAGGCAACAATCACCGCCGCACCACCGGCCACGGGCATAACTATTTCCAGAATACGCAGAGGGTCGGCCACCATTTTGCTGTTAAGCACGTCGTCAATGGTCAGCGGTTTTCCCTGAAAGATCGCGTCCGGGTGGGCCTGGGCGTTGGTACGCTGGTCGACCGCAATTTTCGCCATGGCTCTCTCGTCATAACCATACTGCGCCGCATAGCGCTGTGCGATCATGGCGTAACCGGTGTTCTGGCCCATGTGCCCGTAGGGTAAATCGAATTCAGCTTCTGGCGCTCCAAACGCAGTACTGTGGCCACCGTAGCGCATGGCCCGCGCCATCGCACCCGGGTCTTCATCGCGCCCGAACGGTGCCATACGCATAGGCAGCACACACAACACAGCCTGACACAGCCCCATTTCAATGGCGGCTGCCGCACGCCAGACCATACCAACAGGGGTGGTGCCACCCAGATCAACCACTTCGGCAAAGTTTACCGCCAACCCCAGGTATTCCGCGGCCATAGCCGGCACAAATACCGACGCTTCGTGGAAATGAGGGCCGTTGATGACCAGGCCGTCCAAATCATCAGCTTGCAGACCTGCATCTTCCAGGGCCTGTGACGCCAAGTCAGCCACCTGCTCCAGATGGAACATCTGCGGGGCTTCGGAGTATTTCTGAGGTTTATATTGTGCAGCACCAACAATGGCTGCTTCTCCTTTCCATCCCATGTAACACACCTTTTGTTATGGAGAACCCAATTCTTGTACTCCCTATTGTCACCAGAAAACCAAAGACGGTTCATCGTCCAAAAGGCCTATGGGTGGTCAGGCACTGGGCGCAATACATTCGCCTAGAATAAAATCCGCACACTTCTCACCAATCATTACGCAGGCCGCGTGGGTGTTGCCGCTGACCAGGTCAGGCATGATGGATGCGTCCGCGACCCTTAAATTCTCCACCCCATGCACCTGTAATCGGCTATTGACCACGGCCATGGCATCGTTGCCCATTTTGCAGCTACCTGCCAAGTGGTGAACCGGCTCTCCGGTATTCTTTATATACTCCAGAATATCGCTATCGCTTTGCACCTGTGCGCCTGGTTCAAACTCAGAACTCACGCAGTCTTTCAGGGCATCCTGCGCCAGGATGTTTCTGGCCTTTCGAAAAGCCGCCACCGCCAGTGTTTTGTCATCATCCGTTGCCAGGTAGTTCAGGCGAATGTCCGGGGCTTCGTCGAGGTCTCGCGAGCGGATATGGACGTAACCGCGGCTGGCCGGGCGTATTGAGCAGGAGGCGATGGTTACCGCGTCGATCGGCACCATGTTGCCTTTGGCATCCATTTCCGACGCTGCCGGGGCAAAGTGAATCTGACAATCAGGGGTTTCTTGCACGTCCGTACCCTTATAAAACACGGCCAGCGTCGCTGCCGAATTGGCCAGAAAACCCTTTTTTGTGAATACATAGCGAAGCAGGCTTTTTATCATGGCAAAACCTTTCGCTTCACCATAATAGGTCTTGACGCCGTTAACCCTCTGTTTGATGTAGCTGTTCCAGTGATCCTGAAGATTCTCACCCACTCCGGGCAGATCTTTCTTAACCGGGATACCCAAGCTCATCAGCCGTTCTTTTTGGCCAATGCCGGAGAGCTCGAGCAGTTTCGGCGAATTAATAGCCCCGCCACTTAACACCACGTCTTTATTGGCGGTAAAGATGACCATTTCCCCTTTAACATTCACTTCCACACCCACGGCTTTGCTATCGTCTACCAGCACCCGCCTGACATTCGCGTGGGTGACCACAGTCAGATTAGCAAGATGCTTGCCCGCCCCCAGAAATGCCCGAGCGCTGCTGTGTCTTTTGCCATTTTTGATCGTGCGGGGGAACCAGCTAACCCCATCTTGAGCTTCGCCGTTCACATCGGCGTTAAAGCCATACCCCGCCTGTAAAGACGCTTCAATAAACGCCTGATGGATCGGAAACTCATCAACCATACTGCTGATCCAAAGCGGGCCACCGCTACCGTGATAGTGATCAGCACCACATTCATTGTGTTCAGAGCGGATGAAGTACGGCAGCACGTCCTCATAAGACCAACCCTTATTACCCAACGCCGACCAGCGATCAAAGTCTTCTTTCTGTCCACGGATATACACCATGCCGTTAATGGAGCTGCAGCCGCCCAGCACCTTGCCTCGGGGCAGATCTACTTCACGATGATTAAGGTGCGGCTCCGGCAGGGTTCTGTAAGCCCAGTTATTTTTGTGGGGCTTTAACAAAAATGCGAACCCCATGGGCATGTGTATCATCATGCTTTTGTCCGCACTGCCCGCTTCCAGCAACAGAACCTGCAAACTGCTTTCTTTGGCAAGACGGTAAGCAACGGCGCAACCGGCGGAGCCTGCGCCGATGACAATGACATCAAATTGTTTTGTCATGATTTGCTTTCTCTTTTAACAGCACAAAAAAAAGCCCACGCAAATGCGTGGGCAAAACCTCTGGTTAACAGACTAGAGGGTGTGAAGTTATTAGCGGCCCTGCGCTCGCAGACGATCAGGCGTGAAGTCACTCGCCTTCCAGTCACCTTTATTAATGATGTGGGCTGTACGACGCTCATTAATCAGGTTACTTCCCACATACTCGCCATTGGTCAGGTCATGATAAAAACCAGCGCCAGCCTGCCAAGCACTCATATCCGGGTGGTAATAATAATTAACGAAGGAATGCTTCCACAGATTGCCCCGCATATCATAGTTGTCGGCAACAACTGCGTTCCAGGTGTCTTCATCCAGGAAGAGTCGACGCTCCCCGTACAAATGCCGACTGCCTTCTTTGAGGGTCGCCTCAAGGACCCATACACGCCTCAATTCATAGCGAATGAACTCCGGGTTTACATGTTTTGGAGTCAGCAGCTCGTCGTAGCTGACCTCATCAGTGTTCACCTCAAACGCATTGGCCGGCACGTACATTTCTTGTTTGCCAATCAATTCCCAGTTGTAACGATCAGGTCCACCATTAAACAACCGTTCGTCGTCAATGGTCATATTGCCGTTACTACCGCTCAGAGACTGGTCATAACCATAGCCCGGAGCCAATCGCACCCGTCGAGTACCCGCGTTGTAGGTCCAGGCAATCCGAGAGCCACTTGCGTAGTTATAAGGCTCATGGTTCATCGACGTATTACCCCGCGCACGAACAGGCTCCAGGGTTTCGTTTCGGCAGTACGCTGAAACGCCGTCAGAGGTGTAAGGCATAATTTTTGGATCGTTCGAAGGTGCAAGGCAAACCGCATGTGTGCGCCCCCAACCAATGTCTCCGTCAGCGCCAACAGAGGCGAAATCCCGCCTACTTTCTTCGGTCCACGCCCGGTAAGGCAACTGATGGTTCCAGAGAACTTCCATTGCGTTTTGGGGAATAGGGAATGGATTGTGACCGAGACCGTCCACGCCCATTCCGTTTTCTTCTAACTTCGCGTTTTTAGCGTTCGTCATAGCTCGATCACAAACGAAATCAGGATAGCGGTAATCGCGATGCCCCGGGTAAACATGCATTTTCCACGTTTCGGGGTATTGTTCGAACATGGCCACCTGCCCTGCGGACAGCTTGTCGGAATACTCCGACACGTTGGCGGCGGTAATGGTCAGTACTGGCTTTTCATCGGCATAAGGGTTCACCGGGTGCTCTCCGCTATGCGGCTTCAGATCCCAGCCCGGCACTTCGCCGAGGTATTTTCCGGTGTACTCCGGGATAGTCCCGGCTTCGTTGCCTGCGCGCTTAGCGCCGACACACG
>JBQCZX010000044.1:0-24458 GCA_052089485.1 Marinobacter sp.
TTTTGAAGATCCCTTGGCGATAGATTGCCTGGGCCAGATGAACCATGTTGTTCACGGCTGTGGTGAAGGCGGTTTTGAGTTCCGGGTCGTGTAAGTTTAGGGACGTGTCCACATAGACACCGTCGGGTTCCCAGCGCACTGCGAGCCCGCCTTCCACCGGGTAACGGCCAAGGCGGCTGACCGCTGCCAGGAATGCTTTTTCCGTGTCCCCCATGCCCTGCATGAAGTTTTTGTAGTAGCGATCGAGCTGCACGTCGTTGACGTCGTTCAGGGTTTCCGGGGCACCTTCTTGTCGCAGAAAGGTTTTGCGAGAACTGTAAACCACTGTGTCGATTTCCCGGTCGGAGAGCCGCGTCCAGATGGGCACCAAGTGTGTGGGCGCGGGCTCGGGTAAGTCGATCATTACCGTTCGGCCCATACGTGGCATCTCTTTCAGGTAGTGGTCGCCGGCACGCATGCGCAGCGCGGGATCCGGGTCGAGCATGCCGTCGAGCATGCGGGCAAATTCCATGGGCAAGCCCAGGGACGTAGCCGGTATGGCCAAGTGGCCAAAGCGGCAGGACTGCCCGGAGGCAAGTGCATAGAGCGTGGCCGCAGCACCTTGCTCGTCAAATCGTGGGGACGACAAGCCACCATAGAGTTGTTCTTCGCCAATAAAGTAGACGTCACCCAAGCGGGCGTTGGTCTGCTGCAGGTTGTCAGACATCAGCTCCATTACGCTGGGGCTGAGGAATTGCTGGTTGGAGTCTAGTTGAGCAAATACTGAGGAGCCCCAATCGATCAGGGCGATATTCTCGCTTTCGGCATCAAACACCAGATTGGACGGTTTGATGTCCCCATGCACGATAGGGCGTTGCCCGTCATCAGATTCGCGTCGCAGGTTGCGCAGGATATCCGCCAATTGGTCGGCGATGCGGATAATCAGGCGCGGGCTTAGGCGGCCCTCCCGTAACGATACTTCCTCCAGGTTAAAGCCCGGTGCACGTTCCATAACCAAAATGGGTTGGCGGCCGGCTCTGTGAAAGGCAATTAGGCGGGGCACCCTTGGGTGCTCCACTTGCTCCAGAATATAGGCTTCGTCTTCCAGCCGGTCGTGCAGGTGCTGGGGCAGCGTGATACGGGTAAACTTAAATACATGCTCAAGATCACGCGCGCCTTCCAGAGGCCGCCTGCCGGAAAACACAAAGCCGTAGGCGCCCTTACCAATCATCGAGATGTCTGCATAGCCCATCTGTTTGAGCTGCCTTGTACACAGCTCAACCCAGTCTTTCAGCTTTCGAGCATCGCCGTGGCTGAGCAGGTAAACCGACTGCTCTTCCGGGATGTAGAATTGCTGCAACTGCGACGGTTGCGGCATCGACGACGATTGGTTTGGTGGCACCATGCAATCAGCCCAGGTGAAGCAGCATGGATTGCGGTGACTCCAGGTAGCCCTTCCACAGGTTATTGAATCGGGCGATGGTGCCCCCATCAATAATACGGTGATCGCCTGCCCAGCTGATGGTCATAATTGAACGTTCTACCACCTGCCCGTTGGCATCAAAGCGCGGCAGCTTCTGGGTACGCCCCAGGGCTACAATCGCCACTTCCGGCGCATTGATGATAGGCGAAGCGTAGGTGCCGCCCAGAGCGCCAATGTTGGAAATGGTAATGGTGCCACCTTTAAGATCTGCCTGGCTTACCTTGCCTTCCCGGGCCGCTTCGGTCAGTCGGGTTACCTCATCGGCAATTTCCAGCAGAGTAAGTTGGCCTACGTTTTTAACGTTAGGTACAAGCAGTCCGATTTTACTGTCCACGGCCATGCCGATGTTGCAGCCTGGCTGGTAGTGAATCTCTGTGACATCTTCGTTTAGCTGGCTATTGAGCACGGGGTATTCCCTAACCGCGAGCGCAATCGCTTTCATGATGAATGGCATCAGCGTGAGGCGAGAACCCCGAGCTTCGGCGTCGGGCTTGAGTTGCTGGCGAAGGCTCAGCAATTCTGTTACATCAATGTCTTCACTGAAGTTGAAGTGCGGGATGGTCGATGCTGAAGTCACCATGCGCTTGGCCATCACGGCCTGCATGCCTTTGATTGGCTCAATGCGAACGTCCTGGCTCTGTGTGTGACGATTCCCGGGTAAACTCTCAGACGCTGATGAACCTCCTGATGCCGACTGGTCCATGTGCGCCAACACGTCTGCTTTGAGCACGCGGCCATCTTTGCCCGAGCCCTGGATATTCCCGAGCGTCAGTTCGTTCTCGCGAACCAGTCGGCGCACGGCGGGGCTGGCTGGCGTTCGTTGGCCATCCGGGGAAACAGCAGATGCCGCGGCTGGCTCTGCCGCAGGTTCAGAATGCCGGGCAGCCTCAGCCTCAGCCTGCCTTGCCTCTGGCTCAGGTTTTTTGTTTTTATCGCTGGTCTCGGCCTGTTCCCCCGAGCTTTCATCAGAGTTCTGGTCGGAGCCCTCTCCGCTTTCATCAACCAGTTCAAATAGCGGGGCATGCACTTTGGCAGTGTCGCCTTCTTTCCAATACAGGCGGGTTACCCGGCCCTTGTAGGGGGCGGGGATTTCTACCAGCGCCTTGTCGGTCATCACTTCTGCCACTGGCTGGTCTTCCTCGATCAAATCACCTTCGCTGACCAGCCACTTAACCAACTCGCATTCCACGATACCTTCACCGATATCGGGCAGTATAAAATCACTCATCATTACTCTCCTGTCCGGATATCCGCTTAGAATTCGACGCTTTCCCGAATGGCCTCATAGACCTTCAGGTGATTGGGGAAGTGCTCTTTCTCCAGCACCAACGGGAAGGGTGTATCCATGCCGGCGACCCTAGCGATCGGGGACTCCAGGTAGAGGAAACAGCGCTCCTGAATGGTCGCGGCGATTTCGCCGGCGAAGCCGCCCGTCAGAGGCGCTTCGTGGGTGACCACCAAGCGCCCGGTTTTAAGCACCGATTCGGCGACGGTTTCCACATCCCAGGGCAGGATTGTGCGCAGGTCGATAACTTCGCAGGAGATACCTTCTTTCTCTGCCATCTCGACGGCTTTGTCGATCACTTCCATCTGCGCGCCCCAGCCCAACACGGTAATGTCGGTGCCTTCTTTCAGAACCTCGGCTTCGCCCAATGGCAACTGATACTCGCCTTCTGGTACTTCGCCTGTGGAGGCGCGATACAAGCGTTTGGGCTCAAAAAACAGAGTCGGGTTGGGGTCATTGATGGAGGCTAGCAGCAGTCCTTTCGCCTGATGCGGGTTGCGTGGCACCACAACTTTTAGGCCCGGTGTGTGGGCGAAATAAGCTTCGGGGGACTGGGAGTGGTAAAGGCCACCGGCTATACCGCCACCATAAGGCGCCCGGATGGTTAATCCGCCCACGTTAAACAAGTTGCCTGAGCGGTAGCGGAATTTAGCAGACTCGTTAACGATTTGATCGAAAGCCGGGAATATGTAGTCCGCAAATTGGATCTCCGCTACGGGGAACGAGCCCTGAGCCGCCAAGCCATTGGCAAACCCGATAATGCCCTGTTCCACCAAGGGCGTGTTGAAGCAGCGATCTTTGCCGTATTTCTGTTGCAGATTGCTGGTGGCACGGAATACGCCACCAAAAATACCAACATCTTCACCGAAACACAGAACGCGATCATTGGAGGCCATTGAGATATCAAGGGCATCATTGATGGCTTGCAGCATGTTCATCTTCGCCATGTTATACCCCTCCTTCAACGTGTGCGGCTGACTTTGGATACTCGCCCGGGTACTTGCGAATGTGTGTTTTGAGCTTTTCGAACTGGGCGTTCAGCATCGGGGGCACCTCGTCGTACACGTCCGTCACCAGGGAATCCAGCGGTGGTGGTGGCAGCTTTTGAGCTCGTTTCATGGTTTCGAGCACTTCACGGCGAAGGCTTTCCTGCAGTTTTTTCTCTTCGCCTTCGGTCCACCATTTGCGCTTCATGAGCCAGTTCTGCATGCGCAGAATAGGGTCTTTCTCGCGCCAAACTGATTCCTCGTCTTTGCTGCGATAGCCGGACGGATCATCGGATGAAGAATGCGCCGCCAGGCGGTAAGTCATGGCTTCGATCAGAACTGGGCGATTCTCTTCCACCGCCATTTTCCGTGCGGCTTCTGTGGCCTGATAAACCGCCATAATATCGTTGCCGTCGACACGAATGGTGTCCATTTTGTAGCCAAACCCCCTGGGTGCTATGCCATCGGCGGCAAACTGCTCATTCGCGGGGGTGGAAATGGCATAGCCATTATTGCGACAAAAGAATATAGCGGGTACGCGGTGCACCGCCGCCATGTTAAGGCCAGCGTGGAAGTCGCCTTCTGAGGCAGCACCTTCTCCGAAATAGACCACGGTGCAATGTCCGTCACCGGCCATTTTCTGGCCATAGGCATAGCCCGTGGCTTGAGGAATCTGGGTGGCCAGTGGTGATGAAATGGTCATGTAGTTGAGCTTGCTGGAGCCGTAATGAACCGGCATCTGGCGGCCTTTGCCGTAGTCTTTCTCGTTGCCAAACAGCTGGTTCATGAACTCGTCAATGGTGAAGCCGCGATAGGCCAGTGAGCCTTGCTCGCGGTACTGGGCCATGATCATGTCGGCATCGTCCAGCGCGGCGGTACTGCCAACAATGGCGGCTTCCTCGCCGGTACACTGCATATAGAAACTCAAGCGGCCCTGGCGCTGGGCACCAAGCATGCGTTCATCCAGTACGCGGGTTGTAACCATCGCACGGTAGATTCGCAAGGCTTTATCTTTATCGATGTCAGGAGCTTTGCCGCCCTTATAGAGCGAGCCGTCCTGCTTCAGCAGCTTGAAGGTTGGAACACGGTACTCTGCACCGTCTGTAAAGGTCGGGGTGTAAACGATTTTGGACTTTGTTGTTGTCATAATCCTCTTCCTGGGGTGATGGCTTGAGGAACACAATGCCCCTTGTGAGGGCCTCGGTAACATACGGAGCTTTGTTCTACCTGCCGGTGTTTTGCCTGAGTATAGAACGCTTTATGCAACCCTGCTGGTATTGCAGTGATGCTCCTGTTGCCAGCCTTTTCGGTTTGGGTAAAACCGGATTAAGCTGAGCAAAGTTGACCTTAACGTAAAGTGCGGGTTTTGGGTAGTGTCTGTTGGGAGAAGATTTCGGTTTGTCGGCGTTAAAACAGAAGGTCGCGGTTCAGGGCACGATCGCGCCAGGAACCGCGTTGCGAGAATGCGGGCGCCATTAGGGAATGACGTCTTCGGGGATGTCTATGTTCAGGTGTTTTATCTGTTTGATGAGATTCAGTCTGTACCCGGGCAAATCTTTAATCATGATCCCCCTGTAGGCTTCGACCTCCTTTCCTGTATAGGGCTTGAAGCCTTTTGGCGCACTACCTCCGGCAATCCCGTCGTCTTTCAGCATCCAGTTGAGTAGCTCAGCCAACTGAGAGTTGCTAAGCGCAGACTGCGAAGCGCCTGGAACACGTATGAGAAACTCCCGACCTCCTTCTACCTTCAGGAAGTTTCCGACAAAGCCTTCCATCATAGGAATATCGCTACGGGGCGCGCCCTCGCCGTTTGTCAAATGACAGCCCAAGCATTGCAGCTGATAATTCACCGCCGGTGAATAATTGGCTTGGTGTATAGGGGTCTGCCGTGCCTCGTTGCCGGGTGCAGGTTTCTGATTAGGATCAGGTATAACTCGTGCCTCCCCCGAAGGGGAAGCAATTACCAGAGCTAAAGCCAAAACACAGAATATTGAGCGCATTGCTATGCTCCTCAAGACGCCACGCCCTTAATAACGGCTACTGTGCAGTTGTAAACGCTACTGTCGGTACCAAGGCACCAGTTAATATCGTTGTTGTTGAAGGGTCTGTACATGGGTTCTTCGCTGTCGTTGCGTGTGCACGCGCATTGAGCGCAGCTGTGCTTGCCGCAACAGTCGTTGTAGGAAATGATGTAATCGATTCCGTCGGCCGGGTTGCGACACGTGCCGACCCAGGTGACCGTGGAGGATTCTGTTCCTGGAGGACAGGTGGTAACCGAGCCCCCGCAGCAACTGCACAAAAACCCATCAACAGAACAGTAGCGCCAGTAATCACAGCTGGTGGGGTCACCTGGGTCGCCGGCTGAGGGCGCTCCGGCTGCAAGTGCCTTACCGGTTCTGTCGATAGGTAGAAGGGCTGGCGCCGCTACGCCGACGGCCAAAAATGAACCAAATTTTGCGATGAACTGGCGCCGCCCGGTTGTATTGGCTACGTGGCGTGAGGAACGTTCAAAAAAGCGATCAAGAAATTTCATATTATTTTTCTCCGTAATCAGGATGGCGTGTGAATACCTGGTGATTCAGACTGAGCCTTGATGTAGTCCTGAAGAGTTGATGAACCCAGCAGCTCGGTTTCAAAAAGGCTATCCAGATGCTCCCTGGAGTTGACCAGGCCCTTGGCCTTGAGGGTGCCTGTCTTATCAATCAGCGCCGCGTACGGCAGCTTGCCAATCTGGTAGGTCATGCCAATTTCCGGGCTCACCACATAGGTGGATTTTTCGAGGCCTGCATCGGCAATAAGTTTGTCGTGTTCGGCGGCATCGCCATCACTCACGTACACAACGTCCAGATCTTTGACTGAACGACTGATGGCCTTGATTGCTGGTATCAACGATTTACATATCGGGCATGTTGGTGAAAGGAAAAACAGAAGAGTAGCTCGCTCACCGGCATAACCAATATTAACCGGGCGACCGAAACGATCCGCCGCGGTTACTTGTGGTGCCGGCTGCCCAACCTCGACACCTTTATCGAGCATCAGTGCGCCGGCAGGGGCGATCCGCGAATGCAAAACGCCGATTTGCCGAATAAGGCCAAGCAGCACCAAAGAGCTGGCTATCAAAAGCAGCCAAAGCAGAATGTTTGAAACGATAAGTGCTTGCATCTTATTTTTCTCCTGACAATTTTAGCAGTAACGGCCGATGGGCCAACCAAAGGTCTGTGGCGGTATAGAGCAAAACCAGGACGGTTCCCGCTGCGATCATGACAAAGTTATCGTGCAGACTCAGAGGGCGGTCGAGCATGGGTAGTAATGCCCCTAGTGCAATGACAGCCAGCAACGCATTACGCCCCAGCAGCGCTGGTTGCAGAGGCTGACGCATTGCCGGGCCAGAACACCCACAGTCGATGTCTTTGCGGCCACGGGCCAGGTTTATGGCGATAGCCAGCGCGTAGAGAGCTATCAGCAAAAATGCCAGAAGACCGGCGTAGGGTCTGCTGGCACTCCAGAGCAAGCCCGCGGCAATCACAAGTTCTGTGATTGGCAGGGCCCGAGCTGCAGCTGGCACCATTAATGCTGGAATGAGTGCGTATTCGCGTACCTGGCGACGAAACCAATGTGGGTGTCTGAGTTTATGGCTTGCCGCGCTGGCGAATATCACAGCCAGCGCCAGAGCAGCCGATGTACTGACAATAGGGTCTATCATCACGTCACCTCTCAGTGGTTCAGTATCAAGGTTGGCGTTTTGGTGACGCCGTCCATTGTGCCGTTGTGCTCGCCTGTGGAGAGATCGAAAATCTCTAGCCCGCCTTCGATGTTTGCGCCAAGCAGAAGAGGCTTGTCATCTGAGGTGGCGTTCAGGCTCCAGATGAGGTTCGGTGATTCCAGGGTTCCGAGCCTTTCGCCAGTTTCCAGGTCAAATTCCCAGATAATCTGGCTTGGGTCCTCCCAGTTATGGGCTTTGTGGTCTGGGTGCATCAGCACATAAAGCCGATTTAAGCCAGGTGCCGCTGTCAGTAGCTGCCAACCGCCTGGCGCCCAGCCTTCAGCACGTTCATCTTCCGTGACGAGCGACCAGCGGGGTAATATTTTCGGCTCCTCTCCAGACAAGTCAACGGGCACAACTTCTCCCAATGTCGTTACAAAGTAATAGGTCTCGTCAACAACAGTCGCTCTTTCAACGAGTTTTACTTGGTCGGGGTCAAAAAAAGTAGTCTTGGTGCGGTCTACTTCTTTGCCGTTGTCGTCCAGCGTAATCAACTGAAGTGACCCGTCGCCACAGAGGGAGGCAAACCGTCGCTCACCGACCGGGTAGTTCAGAATGCAGCCATTGATCGCGATCTCGTTAACCATCTCTTGTTTGGTGGTATCGACAACAGTCACAGTCGTAGAGGGCGTGAAGTTGTAAATATAGACAAACTTGTCATCGCTACTGGTTGCCAACGAAAAGCGCTCCGTTAGTGTGAAGGCGCGCTCGCTCGAAACTTCCAGCTCCCATTTAGGTGATAGGGTCTGGCTATCCCAGGCGGTTAATACATCGGTGCGCTCTCCGCGCACATAGCGAGTGAAAAAGAAATCAGCGGTAAAAATGGTTTTCCGGTCCCGGGAAAGCGTCGCTGGGGCGGCGTGCCCTGTGGGTATCATTCCAAGGTATTTCTGTTTGTCGGGATCAATCACCGCTATTCGGGTAGAAACCATGTTGTTGAACTCGAAATCCACCATATAGCTTCGATGATCGTCCGGCATTGGTAACTTGGTGCTGCCAACGGTTTCATTGGGCAGGCGCGCGTTTGCTGTTGCAGCAATAAGGCTGGACGCTACCACCAGGCAACACGCCAGTTTTTTAGGTAGATGCATCAGTAAG
Organism: Marinobacter sp.; assembly: GCA_052089485.1. Taxonomy (GTDB): domain Bacteria; phylum Pseudomonadota; class Gammaproteobacteria; order Pseudomonadales; family Oleiphilaceae; genus Marinobacter. The sequence goes on from JBQCZX010000044.1 coordinate 8,595, forward strand.
ATCCTCAATGTTTGTTTTTCTGGTGTAGGAGCGTGATGGCTCATTGCCGATCACGCTCCTGATTCGCTACCGGTTTCAATTTCCTCTTGAAGCCGTCTGTTTTTATTTCTTTATGCTGATTACCCGGCTCTGGGTGACTGCTTTCAGCCCTTCAATGCCAAATTCAACGCCGTAGCCGGATGCTTTGTTGCCTCCAAAAGGAACCATCGGGTGAATCGCGCCGTGTTGATTGATCCACACGGTCCCGGCTTCCAGTCGGGGTGCCAGTTCGCTCGCATCAGCTGCGTTGTCTGCCCACAAGGAGGCGCCGAGGCCAGCCTCAAGCCGGTTTGCACAATCGATGGCATCCTCCAGTTCGCTATACCGGATGATGGGCAGCACAGGACCAAACTGTTCTTCATCGACCAGCCGCTGACCGTCCTTTATATCGCCAACCAGGGTAAGGGGCAGGAAATAGCCTTTGCCTGGCATGTCGCCAAACTCCCGGATGTCGCAACCTCCCGTTCGGGCGTCGGAGATGAGTTCTTTGACCTTTTCAAACTGCATGTTGTTTTGGAGAGGGCCAATCAGTACAGATTCGTCCATGCCGTCACCCAGCTTCATTTGGCTGGCAATTGAGCTGAGCTCTGACATAACGGCTTCATAGTCATCGTTATGTACGTAGAGCCGCTTAATGCAGGCGCAGGTCTGACCCATATTCAGGAAGGCACCCCAGAACAAGTCCATGGCAATCGCTTTAATGTTTGTTCCGGGCATCACGATGGCTGCATCGTTACCACCCAGTTCCAGAGTGATAGGTGATAAATTGCTGGCCGAAGCTTCGATAATGCGGCGCCCGGTGGCTTCGCTGCCGGTGAACATGATTTTGTTAATGTCAGGGTGATGGGTGAGTTTGCTACCAATGCTTCCGTCGCCGGTTACTGTGTTGAGCACGCCAACTGGAAGAGCCTGGTTGATCAAACGCACCATCTCCAGTGTTGCAATAGGGGTGTATTCGGAAGGCTTCAGGACAACCGTGTTGCCCATTCTTATGGCAGGAATGATCTGCCAAATGGCAATCATCAAAGGCCAGTTCCATGGCGCGATTGCTGCCACAACCCCCAGGGGTACGCGGTGCAGTGTGTCTTTGCGTTCGTCATCTTCGTACACAACCTCGGGAGGCAGTTCCAGGCTCGCTGGAACCTGAGTCCACCCAACACAAGCCTGCATTTCAAATCTTGAGCCGGGCCCCGACAATGGTTTTCCTTGCTCCCGGGTAATCAATTCAGCCAGATACTCGGAATTTTCTTCCAAAATCTGAGCCATCTTCTGAGTAATGTCGCGACGCTCCTGATCACTTCGTTTTGCCCAGCTTTTTTGCGCGAGCGCAGCCGACTGGACAGCCCTGTCGACTTCCTGCACGTCGCTCTCTGGCGCCAACCCCAAGCATTGCCCGTCGGCAGGGTTGTAGATTTCATAACTGCTGGCGGGCTCTGCAAGAGTTCCGTTTACGGTATTCCGGTAGGTCTGCATTTCTCTGGTCTCCGACTATTGATAACCGATGTGGCTCTGGGGGAGGGCTACAGGTCTGTTCTGCGGCGGTCGTTAGAACGAAATTACCGCCATGATTTGGGCGTACGTATTCAGGTCGTTGTCCTGGAACTGACTGCCGCCGTCAGCTGCGCGCTTTTCCGGCTTGAAGAAGCCAATAAGAGGGCTCAGGAATACGTGATCATTAATGGCCCACTCGGCGTAGAGGTCAATCTCCTGGCTGTCCAGAGAGCCGGTTCCCCGAGCGGTGTCACTGAAGTCAAAAAACAAAGCGCCGACTGCGACGTTGGGGGCTGGGTAGGCTTTTAGGCCAATGTGAAGAATATCTACGTCACTGCTAAAGGGCCCGGCGTAATTGGCTGCCACTTCGCCTTGAAACCAGGTTCCGTAGCCGCGGTTAAAGCCGAAAAATAAAGGGTCGAAATCTTCATCGAATGTGGAATAGCGGATATTGACGCTTGGCGACCATACTTGCTGGTCAAAACTCCACCCGGCTTCCAAATACCAGGCGTTGGCGTCTTCGCGGCTGGCGTCACCCTGATTCTGAGTCACAAATTCTGCCGAAAGAAAAAGCGGCTCTACGCCGGCGTTGCCCTGATATCGCAGGCTGGTTGTGTCCTGGCCATCTCTGGCCGTCAGACCAAGCGCGGGAGCGTAGGACTCGTTAACGCCCAAGCCCTTTAAGTGCATCAGCCCAAAGGTTCCGTGCGCAGAGACATACTCTAAATTTATACCGCTTAGCTCGGTATCCGCCTGGGCTCTATTGTCTGACTCAATCCAGAACAGGTCTGAGCGCAGCCCTGAGTCACCGCCAATTCGTGCCACGGCCGTTCTTTTGAAGGCTTTTCTTGCGGCAAGCCAGTAGGCGCCACCGCGATCAAAGTCGAGACCGCCGCCATTCAACCCTTCGCCCAGGTTCAGGGCGTCCCCGTTAATTAGAAAGCCATCGCCAATCACAAAGTTCTGGCTGCCAAACGAAACGTCCAGGCCGTTGTAACCCAGAAATGGCAACAGGTCGCCGGACTTAAATCCGACATAGGCATCTTCCAGGTCCGTGTTGCGCTCATCGCCGGTACTGAAACCGCCGGCATCGCCATCGCCCCATGTGCCAGATGACACAGCATTGACGCCGCCATAAACAGCAGCACCGTTGCCCAGTGAATAGTTGCCCGACAGGCCGTACTTTAAATAGCCTTCTTGCCATTGGGCGCCGTCTTGGTCGGTATCGTAAAGGTAGCTCTTGTCGCTGGTGAAAATACCGGCCGCTAATTCCAGGTCTGCATTCAGTTGGTAATCTTCACTGCTGGAAATCTCCACGGCAGACGCCGCCGGAATAGCGATGCCGGTCGCAAAAAAACATAAGATGGCGCGTCGCAGTTGGTTGTTATGATGCATCGTTTGGCCTTTTTTGTTTTATATTTGAAGCGGCGTCAAGGGCAGCTCAGGGCTACCTCTCGCCTTCGTGGAATCTAGTGCTACGATGACTGCTATATTTACCAACTAATTGCGCTCCGTGCTTTCTCATCGGTGCCAGAAGATTTCGTTACTGCGCCAGCATGCGGAAAGCATTGCGCTGCCCCGACACGTTTCATGATCGTATTCTTCGTAGGTTGGTATCGAAATGAGGGCGCAGGGTTCCCGCCAGGATGCCTTGACATTTGATTGTTTTTTGGTCATTTTCGATAGCATTGGCATAATAAAATAAGAGGTCATAAACGTGTCGTCATGCACTAGCGGGACTGATGATTTCGACAAATGGATCAGCAATATCAATGATATATGCGGGCCTTTTTCGGCGAGTCCGGTGAGTGGCAAATTTCTGGGGTCTGTCGAAAAAGTAGGCGGGTCCCTCGACATGTCCAGGGTTCATATCCAAGGGGCAGATCTGTACCGAACGCCCAAAGAGATACAGAAAAGTGGCATTCCTGATTTTTTCTGTGTATTTCAGATTCGTGGGCATTCGCTGGTCGAGCAGGTAGGGAACCGCTCCTCTCTCGTGTCTGGAGATATCGTTCTTGTCGATTCTGCGCTGCCTTTCCGTTTTTCATTTCAGGAACCTTCGCAGCAGATATCTCTTATATTGCCTCGTCAAATTGTTGAGCGGATATTGAACCTCAGTAAAGTTGAACTTGGGGTCAAAATCCCAGCAGATTCCCACATTGCCCGTTTTGCCAGTAATCTGGTGATCGAGGCGTCCTTGCATGAAAACCTGGACTTGGAAGAAGGGGCAGCGATTCTCGATTCGCTGGCGACTTTGATAAAGCCTTCGGTGCTGAAGAGTGTTCGCAGTAGCGATCCTTACGATAAGGTTTTCAGGGCTGCTTCTGAATATGTGAAAGACAATATCGGTGAGCCTGGCCTGAACGCGCCTATGGTTGCCAACTCCATTGGGACGTCGGTGCGTAGCCTTTATCGCGCGTTTTCCGGCAAATCGATCACGCTGTCGGAGTATGTGAAAGCTCAACGTTTGGAGATGTGTGCCGATTACATCAAGGCACACAATGGGAAATTAAATCTGACCGAGGTTGTGTATAAGTACGGTTTTGGCAGTCCCAGCTATTTTTCGACAGCGTTTAAAAGTCGTTATGGAATGACCCCCTCTGACTTCAAAAAACGTTGCGCCGCAAACTGACTGACGAAGTTTCGCAGCTAAGGCCGGCGATTGTGACGAGCCAGCAAAAAACACTCGCGATGAAATAGTCATGTTCTCATAATCCCCTTCCTGGGGCGGTGTTTTAGGCGTCAATAAGCGAGGCCGACAGCCTCCATCATAAGCCGTCGGCCTTGTGATCGGATTACATTCCTTGGGACGAATCGGTTTCAGGATGCTCGTCTGTCTCCCGGCTTCTCAGGAACTCAGCAACGTCATTCCTTTCATCGGCGCTTGCGATATAGAACGGATGCGCGGCTTTATCACCTCTCGCTGGATCAAGCAGCTTGTCGGCCGCATCCTTGAAGTTTGTGCCCTGAACAGAGTCGTCATGCAGCAGCGATGACTTGCCTGCAAGATCCATTAGCAGTGGGAAAGATGTCCCTTTCGCCAAACCACGTCTCGAGCCGTCCAGCACGACCATTCTGTCGTCGAAGAATGGATTGGGTCCTTGCATATTATCTCCGCCTCCAGAATTCTGGATGGGCGCAAGGCCGCCAGTGCGTTCAGCGATCACCGCCAGCGAATCGGCATAGGCTGGATAGATGGTCTCAAATGCTATAACTGCCGGATTGACGAACTGGTTGGGGTCCACCTGGTGGCAAGATGTGCAGTTTCCGCCATTCGGCGCCAAGGTACGGAAAATTTCCTTACCGCGATCAGCAGATGCCTGATTGATATCATCGGGTGCTCTGGGGGATGGCAAACTGTCGAGATAGGCGTTGAGGTCCAGCAAGCTGGTGCCATCAATACGTCTGCCGGCAACGGATGCCGCATCCCCGGGTGACAAACCGTCCTGAGCTGCGACAAAGGGAATCATGGCGTCGAGCTCAGCATCTGTCAGCGGAGTGGATTCAGTGCCCAATGACGCTTTCAGTACGGCGCGATAGCTCGTTGAAATTTCCGTGCCAACACCACCGGCCTGCGCTTCAAGGAACGCCTGCCCAGCCGGTGCTGCGACACTTGTCGGGTCAAGGCTGACCGTAAATACAGTATTGTTGAAATCCTCAAGCTTCTCGATAGCACCATCTATGCCCCAGGGTGCACCTTGTTCTGTGGCGAAGAATGCTGCTGTATGCAGTGGATTGGCAATACCGTCAGGAAATGCGTCAAATTGTCCAACCGGGTAGAACCGCTGTCCGGTGGCTTCAGACACACCCGTCAGGTATTCATCTGCCTTGGCTTCGAGCGCTTCAACACCGATCAGGTCTGGATCTGCTTGTTGCTCAGCTGTGACTTTAAGGCCTTCAAATCCACGCCCGATCGTCGCACCGTCCAGAGCATTGAACTGGAGTTGCAGCATTGGGAAATAAGCGAGCGAGTTATCCGCTACCGCGAGCACCGTGCCGAAATCGAAGTTATGGGCAGTGGCACCATCAGCGATGAGTCCTATCGAACCACCCGTGCCCAATGCAGACGCTGGTAAAACGCTCTCATCCGTTTGGGCATGGCAGACCGCACAACTGACACCCACCTGCTCGCCGTTCTCAAAATCTGGCGCGTCTAATGCTCCGCCAGTATAGTCTGCGCTGCTGCCAAGAGGTTTACGTTTGCCATCGGCATCCACAGCGACGACACCAATAACAGCATTCTGATTGATCAGCGCCAGCGTAATAGCCGGATCGCCAAAAATTGTGTCCTCAGGTTCAGCCGTGCCTGCAGTAATCTCTGCAATAGCAGCAACTGCCGCATCTGCCGTCGTTTTGTTAAGGGCGCCCACGTCGACACTGAGGCCAAGTTGCAAAGCTTGCAGCGGCGTTACCTTCGCAGCGGCTATACCTTGTGGAAGCTGAACCGCCTGGGTCCAGAAGCTCTCATTGCCAAAGGTGCCGTAGCGAAACACCTCCTTGCCTGCGTCTGCGTTGCCCACCTCGTGCATCAATTCAGCGGGGAGAGTCAGTGGCAAGGGTCGGTCCTGTTTTTGAACAGCTGGCTGATGATCGTCGTTGTTATCGTCACTGCAAGCTCCCAGTCCCGCAGCAAGTGCTAACGTCACCGACAGCTTCAGGATTTTCGATCTGAAATTATTTGTATTATTTATCATGATGTTATCCTTTATTTTACTGTACATTCGAAAGTAGGACAGCAGCGCTTTTGGTGTTCGATACTAGGACTATTAATTGTGCCCATACCAGATACGCGTTACCTCCGGATAAAGTTGCACCTTGAAATACAATTCTGCGCAGATTCTGTCTGCCACTGGACTAATGCGAATTGCAGTATTTTAAATAGTTCTATTCCTGTTGTTTTCCCACCAAACTTATCCACATAAGGATGGTAAATAGCCGTACGCCAGTTTGATGTTGTAGATTGGCATGGGCATAGGAGACTATAGGTTGCACGTTATGCAGGCCGTTAACGCTGCAGTTGATTGGTTTTTAAAAAAGGGCAAAGGGATTTGGAAGCGATACTTATTCTGCTTGGCGTGGGCCTCGCACTGTTCATACCCGTCGGCTCCGTTCTTGGGTTCCTGGCCTTTCGGCAACGGAATAGACACGCCCACCGCATTGAAACACTGGCGCACGAGGTCTCAGAACTGCGTCGGGAAATTGAGATTCTCAGACGACCGGTTTTGCCGGGTGAGCAACTGCCGGCTGAACGCCAGGCGGAAGCTAATAATGTGGCTCCCACCCAATCAGCTGACCCGGAGCAAACACTAGAGCCTGTTCCCACGGCACAGGAGAGCGACGTGGTTCAAAGGCCGTCCGTTGAAGTAAGTGACTGGCTGGAATCTGGTACCTCTGGACACGATTACTCACGCATCAGTCAGGCCCTGAAAGAAAACTGGATGGTCTGGCTTGGTGGCCTGAGTGTGGCTCTGGCGGGTATCTTTATGGTCAGCCATTCCATTAACGCGGGATTGATTGGCCCTGTGCAGCAATTGTTACTCGCTCTTACCACAGGTCTTGCCCTGCATGCGGGCGCGGAATATCTGCGTCGGCGCCATATGAGCACTGATCAGGTGTTTGCTGCGCTGGCGGGCGGCGGGAGTATTACTCTGTATGCCGCATTGCTTGCCGGTGTTCACCATTACGAACTGATCGGCCCTATAGTCGGGCTAATCGCCTTGGCTGCTGTGTCTTTAGCCACCATGGCGCTGGCGTTAGTACACGGGCCTTTGCTGGCAATTATGGGGCTGAGCGCCGCTTATGTTGTGCCCCTGCTGATTGGTGGTGAGGATGGGAGTGTCGCCTTTGTGCTTTCCTACAGCTTCGTGATTACCCTCAGCTCTCTGCTGTTAATGCGTTACGTGTTCCGTGATTGGCTGTGGTACGCCACCTTGGCCGGAGCGCTTCTTTGGTGGGCGGTGACTGTGGTTGCAGCGCCTGCCGCCATGGCAACTGCCTGCTATCTGGCGGCGCTGTTTTTGGCTTTTGCATTCTTGCCGGACAGGGAGCAGGCAGCACCTTCGCGGTTGCGTGAGGCCTTCCTGCCGCTACTGGCTATCTGGGGCTTGTCGATTGCTCAGCAGTCTGGTGATAACTCAATGCTGTGGAGTTGGCTACTCATCCTGCCAGTTGCCTGCCTGATCCCCCAAAGCCGGAGAGCGTTGTGGTTTCTCCCCTGGGGCGCGGTTCTGGCAAGTGCCGCTGGCTGGCTGCTCTACATGGGCCGCATGGATGGCGATTTTGCGTATTTGTTACAGATACCTCTGGGCCAACAGGCGGGCTTTGTCAGCTACCTTATTGCGGCCGCAATCATCACCACTGGCCTTGGTTTATGGCTATGGGGCCGTTATTCCGATCAGCGGCGCTGGGCCTCGCTAACGCTGCTTTCGCCGATGATTTGGCTGGTGCTCGGTTGGCTTTTGTTGCACGGCTATGGCGAGGCGTCTGGGGTATGGGCCGTTGCTACTTTGCTTGTTGGCGCTGTTTACGGCGTGCTGGCCTGGCGAATGGAAGGGCATCCACGTTACGGGAACGGCGTGGTTTGGGCCCTGCTGGCAGCGCACGTTAGCTACTCGCTGGCTACGGTTATGGCTTTCCGGGAAGCCTCGCTCACCTTGGCGCTTTCTGTTCAGTTTGTCAGCCTTACCTGGCTGGCACGGCGCTACCAGATGCCCGAGCTGTATCTGCTTCTGAAAGGCGTGTTGGCGTTAGTTGTTGCCAGGCTTACCTTCAACCCTTGGTTGCAGGGCTACGATGCCGGCGTTCACTGGTCTCTGTGGACCTATGGCGGCGCCACGCTGCTTGCAGCAGCTGCAACAAAGCTCGCCGATAAAGGCCATTCGATTCGCCCCTGGCTCGAAGGCGCAACCTTGCACCTGCTGGTGCTATTCCTGGGCTCAGAGCTGCGTTACTGGTTGTATGACGGCGATATCTTCGTTCACGAATACAGTCTGATTGAAGCCACGATGAACACGCTTCTGTGGGGCGCGCTGAGTGTGACTTATGCGGTTCGGGCTAAAGCGAGCCAGTCACTGGCTTGGCTCTATCGACTGTTCTCATGGGTTCTGTTGGCGCTTTCCAGTCTCAGCTATCTCACGCTGCTTACCCTGCACAACCCTTGGTGGGGCGAGAGTGTGATTGGCGCAACGCCCATCTTTAATATGCTACTTCCTGCCTTTGGTGGTCCGGTGCTTCTCGCCTTTGTTATTAGTCGATTCCCAAAGATTGCACCCAGACTTTGGTCGCTGTGTGTTGCGGCCGCGGGCTTTCTCCTGTTCACTGCGTTGGAGATTCGTCAGCTTTGGCAGGGCAGCGATATGGCGTTGTGGTTTGGTATGACAGAGGGCGAGCTGTACACCTACTCGGTTGTTGGTATGTTGTACGCCATCGCTACCATTATCTACTCCACAGTGTATTCGGCGAAAGGTGGCCAAGTTTTGCTGTATAAGGCGGGCATGGCCCTGCTGGGTATCGTGATTGGTAAGATTTTCCTGATCGATATGGCCGGCCTGCAAGGGTTTTGGCGGGTTGCAGCCTTTATGGGGTTGGGGCTTGCCCTGTTGGGCCTTGCTTGGGTATATCGAAAAGCGCAGCGTGCCAGTATTCAGGCGCCATGAGCCTCATTAATTAGACAGAGACCCAGATTATGAGTGATGAGCAGTTAACGAGTGTGCTCGAGTTGAGCGGCGAAGAGCGATACGACTACTTCCTGAGCGAAGTGCTGGAAGAGCGGGAGATCTGGATACTGATCAATTCCGAGAACCGCTTTTTATCAATCGTGTCAGAAGACGATGGCGTGGCCCACTTACCGGTCTGGCCCAGCTCCGAATTTGCGGTTGCGTACGCCAGGGGTTCAGATGATCTAACCCCTAAGAGCATCTCCTTGCCGGATTTCTTCAAGAAATGGGTGCCGGGCTTGTCGAAAGACGGATTGCATGTGGGTGTGTTCCCCGGTCTTGATAAAACCGTGTGGATAACCGAAGCCGACGAGCTGAAGAAAGACCTGCAAGATGAGCTGTCGAGCTTTTAGAATGCCATTGTTTTAGGTGATCAGTAAGTAGCCTGGTCAGTTAACGGTCACATTTGTCGAACACCCGTTTTAACTGGCCTGAGTATGCTTGTCCCGCGCCTTTTCACAAAGTTATCCACAGATTCCCGGGATAACTCACATGCAGTAGATGCACGAACTAGCCAGACGGGACACTAGCCAAAAAATCCGGCTTTAAAGGAGCTTCGCTATGGGAACACTGCTGATTATTCTCGCCGTTCTGTTTTTGGCGCTGATCGTTATCCTGCCTCTGATAGAGAAATATGCACCGAAAGGGGAAGCACGTAACTACGGCAACTTAACAAGGTTCATTTTTCCACTGGTGGCCTTGTTGATCGTGGTGCAAATGATTTGGTATTACTTTTCCTGAGAGGGCTTTGTTCGTCAGCCTTCTTTACACTTCTTCTAAGCCCGCCTGAACCGGCGCTACGCAAGTACCGGTAGTCTCCCCATAAAGAACTTTTCGGAACAGATGTCGCATGCAATTAGGGCAGGGTAAGCCTGAAAGGAGGCACGGTTTATGAACCCGTTCCGCCCCATCGTTTACGTTCGCAGTTATGCCATGACCGCCGGCGAAATTGCCGATGCCGTGTCCATGCCGTATATGGGCTTTAATCTGGGCGCGACAAAAGTACGCCAATTCTGGGACGGAACCGTTTACAAACAGATATTTGAATCACCGATGGTGCGCCTGGTGAAGGATTACGGTTATTCCGGCGCATTCTCAGACGGTGCTGGGATCGATCGGGATATTACCGATAAAACCGTCGTTATTTACCGCTACTACGACCAGGCGGACAAGGATTTCGGTGACGGCAAGCCTCTTTCCATTCCTGCGGCAGCCCAGCAGCTACGAGATTTGATTCTGAATGTCCGGCAACACCTGTGCGGCGACAACAAGAAACTGCTGGCGGACTTTCGGGTACATTTGGTGGCACATTCCATGGGTGGCTTGCCGGTAAGATGAGTGACGGGCTGGTTGCCATCAAAAATGCCAGTGTCCAGGGATCGCCCAGAGCCTACGTTTATCGCAGTCACAGCGGCCCCTATGGCATTGTTAATTCCGAGGAAGGCTATCAGAATATGGTTCGGTTCCTGTTCGGCGATGTCCGCGTGGATGGCGTGATGGATGTGGAATCCTTGCCCTTGCCGCCCTCTGTGGAAAGAGCGAGGTTGGCGGGCCGTCAAGTGCGGGCTTCCTATTATTTCGAAGCCACTGTATCGCCCCGAGGTGCGCGCAGCTTCCGATTGACCGAAAGGCGCAAGGAAACGTTCAGCGCCGTGCTACGGACGTTCGATGAGATGATGAAGCCCGCACAGGCAGGATTGGATTCCGCCCGCTTCCCGGTTTTGTTTTCTACTTTTTTGGATAGCTCAAAGATCACCGTTGAGCGGGGGCGTACCCTGGTGATGACGGTGGAGCTTGCGGTCTCCGCGACGGATTATTTTGTTGACGGTGCACTGTGGACAGAACATAGGGTAGAGGGCGAATACCTTTACCGCGACACCCTTACATTGAAAATGACCCCGAGGGCAGACGGTTGGAACCTGCGCTATGTCACCACTGACGAACAGTGGAGTGAACGCGATGGAAGCAAGGCCAAGCGGGATGGTGACAGCTACTTTATACCTCTGTCGTCGAAAAAGGGTTTTCGGGCAAATTTGCGGATGACGCTGCGGCACCGAACCTGATTAGCCGTGAAAGAAATCCTTACCTGATAAAGAATGATTTGTGGCTGCTCGCGTAAGCTGGCAAAGTTCTGCGCATTCAGACCTAACTCCACCAAGAGGATATGCCGGTGACAGACATAGTAAACTACACATTGAATGATGGTGTTGCGACAATCGTTATTAATAACGGCAAAGCGAATGCCCTGAGCCATAGCGTGTTTGAAGCGTTGAACAAGGCGCTCGACCAAGCCGAGCAGGATAAGGCTGTGGTTATCCTGACTGGGCAGTCGGGGATTTTCTCTGGTGGCTACGATCTGAAAGAAATGCAAAAGGGCATGAAGGAAGCCACTGCACTGGTTACTGTGGGTTCAAAGTTCACCCGTCGCCTGGCTGCTTTTCCGTTCCCAATCATTGGCGCATGCAGTGGTCACGCCATTGCCAAAGGCGCGTTTATTATGCTGTCTGTGGACTATCGTGTGGGTATTGAGGGCAGTTTCAAACTGGGGCTCAACGAAGTGGCTATTGGCATGACCATGCACCACGCCGGCATCGAGATCGCGCGGCATCGCCTGGCACCTGCCCATTTCTATCGCTCGGTTATCAATGCTGAAATTTATAACCCTGAAGGCGCTGTAGCAGCAGGCTACCTGGATGAAGTGGTCGCGCCCGAGCAGCTTCTGAGCCGTGCGAACGAATTGGCTCAAGGGTTCCGTAAGCTGAGCCTCAAGGCACATGCCCAGACCAAGCTGAAAGCCAAAGCCGGGTACCTTGAGCTGCTGGATCGCAGCATCGAGAAGGATTCGCAGAGCTTGGGCCTTACGTCTTAATAGGCATTCCTGGTGGGGTTAGCTTTGGGTTAACTCGCCAGGGTCTATTCTGTAAAAGTCGCAAAGCAAGTCATACACCGCCGGTTGTTGCTCTTTTAAATGCTGTGGTTGCTGGTAAAAAGTTTCTGTCAGTACTGCAAAGAACTCCGCGGGCTTCGTGGCGCCGTAAGGATCAAGCCAGCTTTTGCGGTGATGCCTCAGTGAATGCCGGAGGTCGTCGTAGGCAATAGTCATGGTTTGCTGCCACTTTTCAACGTGTTCCCCACTCAACGGTGGTGCGCCGTCTGCGGTACCATCCAGGTAATCAAGCTGATGGGCAAACTCGTGGAGGATCACGTTGTGCGTGCTCTCGGAGTTTATGGCTCCGCTTTCGCATTCTGACCAAGCCAGCACCACCTGCCCCAGAGATGAGGCTTCACCTGCGCGAACCTGATTGCTGACGCCAACGACCATGCCATCGCGCTCCGATGCCTGCACTTGGTAAACATCCGGGTACACAAGGATACTGCGTACGTCGTCGAAGTCGGTGTACGATCTCTTGAGAATCAGAAGGCAGGCGTGCCCTGCGATGGCTACCCGAACGCGGTCAGTCACCTCAAATCCATCACACCCATAGAAGTTCTTTTCTGAGAGAAACAGCTGAACCTGTCTTTCCAGCGTTTGCTGAAGCTGCGCCGGCAGTCGACGATATAGAGGGACTGTTGATTGGAGGTGTTTTCTCCAGATTTTTGGAAAGGGCTGTTTTAGTTCCCGGTCTCTCCGCCAGGAGCGATAGAAGAACAGATAAAAAGCGGCCAGTGCGATGAAGACAACGGCGAAGACTGCAAATACAATTACTGAGGACATTGTCTTAAACTCGCTTCATGCGTATGTACAGACGATTTGGTGTAATCTCAAACGTTTGGTGTTTGGTCAGCGTGCACTAAGGTCGGTGGTGAAGCAATTACATCGGTAACATACGCTAGTTGGCCAGTTGCTTAAATCGCACCTATCATCAAACACTTAATCGAAAGTAACGGCGGCATAGCAGCAATAATAAGGATGACATGCTTCACGAGCTGAGTATTGGCGGAATGTTGTTCAGCCCACTTGTGGTGCTGGTGCCTTTGGCGTTTATTCTGGCGGCCGTTACGCGCCTGGGTTTGCATTACTCGGGCTTACGTCGCTATATCTGGAAAGAGGCTTGGTTCGACGTGGCTGTGTTCGTCTGCTATCTGGCTGCTATTGTTTATTTGTTCGGGGACTAAAGGGCTTCCATGGGAAAACTGCTACGTATTGGACTGACATTGTTGGTGGTGGCTGTTGCCGTTATCGCTGGCACTTGGGTTTGGGATCAATATCTGTATTCCCCCTGGACCCGGGATGGCCGAATCCGGGCGGATGTTATAACGATTGCCCCTGATGTTTCTGGCTGGGTGACCGGGTTGAGTGTGAAAAATAACCAGGCGGTGAGTAAGGGCGACCCGCTTTTCACAGTTGATGATGTGCGCTATCAGGCAGAGCTTACGGAGAGAGAGGCCAAGTTAGCGCAGGCGCGCACTGAGTGGGGTCTCGCCAGGCATCAGTATGAGCGTCGGCAGCGCATGTCCGATCGTCAAGCGATCAGTGAGGAAAGCTTGGAGGCATACGGTATTCGTGCGGAATCGGCCAAAGCCAACTATCAGTTGGCACAGGCAGAATTAAGCTCGGCCCGGATCGACCTGGAACGAACAAAGGTTGTGGCGCCGGAAAGCGGTACGGTAAACAACCTTACGTTGGGGCAGGGGAATTATGTGGCTCGCGGGTCGGCTGTATTGTCGTTGATCAAAAAAGACTCTTTTTACGTGACCGGCTACTTTGAAGAAACCAAGCTGCAATTGGTGCGAATAGGGCAAAAAGCGCGGATTACACTTGTGTCTGGCGATGAGAACCTGACTGGCGAGGTGGTCAGCATTGCCAGTGGTATAGCAGACCCGAACACCAGTAGTGACAGTCAAATGCTACCCCAAGTACAACAAGCCTTTAACTGGGTGCGTCTTGCTCAGCGAATTCCCGTAGATATAGCGCTCGACCCGCTCCCGAAAAATGTGAATGTCAGTGCCGGCATGACGGTTTCCATTTACCTGGAAGCCGATCCGGAAAACGATTAACGGAGCCACTTTCATGACGCTCCATCCGCTGCTGTCCCAGCTTCTAATGCCCAACAAGCCCGCAGTGATATTTGCTCTGAAAGGAGTGATATCCATGGCGCTGGCATTGATTGTAGCTATGTACCTGCAGCTTGACCGCCCATACTGGGCGCTGGTGTCTGCCGTTTTTTTGCAGGTGCGACCGGAAAGCGGGCTGGTTATCGAGAAAGCCCTTTGCCAGATTTTTGGCTCGGCTGTGGGGGGTGGCGTAGGGATTCTAATCCTGGCTTTGTTCATGCCATACCCTTTGGTGGCGCTGGGCAGTCTTACCCTTTGGATCGGTTTGAATGCCGCCGCCTCTTCTATGGTGCACAACACCAACTTTATCTACGCCTTTGCTATGTCAGGAATGACCGCCGGCCTAGTGGTGATACTGGTAGTGGCAAACCCTAGTGCAGCAGACAGCCAAGCTGTGTTCGATATTGCGCAATCCCGTATCAGTGAAATCGCTGTGGGTGCTCTGTGTGCCATGTTGGTCAGCCAGTTGTTATGGCCGGTGACAGTTAAGGACAGCCTTCGCACCCACTCCCGCGACGTGATCAATAACACCTTGGAATACCTGTCATTGGAGCTAGATCCAGTCAGCACCCACGAGCAGCGGCATCAGCACGCGGATCAGATTCTGGAAACGCTGGTGGTGCTGAACGACGACTCCAGCGCGGTGGCCTATGAGGGCCCGGAAGGACCAGGGCGCAGCAGGGCCGCAAACCTGCTATGCAACAAAGTGCTGTCTTTGCTGGCGGTAGCACAGATTATGGGGCGCTTCCCACGCAACCACCCGGAGCTGGTCTCGCCGGCGTTCAGCGATCTGCTGGCAGACATGCGCGCCCACTTCATAAAGATCGCAGAAGCGGACAGCTATGATGGGTCTTACCAGCAGGCTCAGGCTCTGAGGCGAGCCTTGTTGGCGCACAAGGCGGCCTATGTGAACGAAGCTGCCATTGTGATCCGCCTGACCCACACGGCAGTCGAACTTGTGGCCGATTTGGTGATGGTATTGAGGGCCTATAACGCGCTCGAAAATCGCGACCAGACTCTACTGAAAACATCGAAATTAAAAACCCACCAGGATCCATTGATTGGTGCGATTAACGGCTTCCGTACTGCGTTTGTATTCGTGATCGGGAGCGCGATATGGCTGCATACCGGCAGCCAGGCGGCCATTATGCTGATGATCATGCCGGTGGTGTTTGCCGTAATGTTTGCCCGTTTTTCCCTGGTGTTGCTTACGTTTATATTGCGGCGCTTATTGCTCGGGGTGGTGGTGGCAATCCCGGTAGCACTGATTTTTGGCCTGGGCTTGTTATCGAGAAGCAGTGGCGACTTCGAGATGCTAATACTGGTACTTGCGGGCCCCTATTTTATTGGCCTGTTGGCGCTGGCAGACCGGCCAACCCTGCCTTACGGCTTGGGCTTTTGTATCCCGTTCACGCTCATTGTGCAGCCCAGCAATCACATGACCTTCAATATGGAAACCGCCACCAGTAATGCCTTGGGACTGTTTGTAGGTATAAGCATTCTCTACTGGGTGTTCAAACTGATCGCCCCGTTGGACGGTCCGCTCATGCAGCGGCGATTGCTC
>JBQCZX010000045.1:0-3134 GCA_052089485.1 Marinobacter sp.
AGCTTTTATTCTCGACTTTGTAAACTTCATGCTTCGATGGCTCCACGTGATCGCTGCGATCGCCTGGATTGGTGAGTCAATCTACTTTGTGATGCTGGATAACGGCCTCAGAAAACCCAAGAGTGCGAATTGCATAAAGAAGGGTGTTGCTGGGGAGATGTGGGCTGTGCACGGAGGTGGTTTTTACCACAACCAAAAGTACGCCTCGAGCCCGGAGGATTTGCCAGAGGATCTGCACTGGTCGTTCTGGAAGGCATACACCACTTGGTTGTCAGGCTTTGCGCTGTTCATCATTCTTTATATGGCGCAGCCAACGTTCTATTTGGTTAACCCCAGCAGTGACTGGGCCTGGGCTGCCGCACTGACCGGCTGGCAGGCTAACGTTCTGGCGCTCGTGTTTTTGCTCATGGGCTGGGTGATCTACAACGAATTTTGCAAGCGCATCAGCCCCAATATGGAGCGGGATGGTGTCTTGAGCATTGCTGTAGGTGTGCTGATTGTGGTTGTGGCCTACCTCAGTACCCAGCTGTTTGCTGGCCGTGCGGCCTTCCTGCTGACCGGTGCGGTTATGGCGACAGCCATGAGTGCCAACGTGTTCTTCTGGATCATTCCGGGCCAGCGCAGAATTGTTAAGGCGATGAAAGCGGGCGAAACGCCCAATCCGCTCGACGGCAAGCGCGGCAAGCAGCGCTCTGTTCACAACACCTACTTCACGCTGCCGGTAGTGCTGCTGATGATCAGTAACCACTACTCCTTTGCCTACACCCACGAACTGGCATGGGTGTTCATGGCGCTGCTGATCTTTGGTGGCGCTGTTATCCGTCAGTTCTTCGTGCTGATGCATGCCGGTAAAACCCAGCCTGGCTACCTGGTGGCGGGCGCTGTCCTGATCCTCATTGCCTTCTGGGTGGCATCACCGCCGCTCGAAAACGAGCAGGCCAGCACCGATACGAGTGCGGCCCAGGGTTCCGATGCGACTGCGCAATCCGGGGGGCTTGCTGAGGTGAGTGCTGTGATGAGTGAGCACTGCACCGTTTGTCATGCTCAGGAGCCTACGTACCCTGGCATCACTGCGGCCCCGGCCGGTGTTATGTTTGACGGCGAGGGTCAGATGTCCCTGCAGATGGCGAAAATTAAAGAGGTTGTCGCCAGTGGTTACATGCCCCTGGGCAACGTGACCGGCATAACTGACGAAGAACGCGACGTCATCAAGAACTGGACTGAGTAAGTCGTGCTGTTTTATCTGTAAGCAGTGCCCATAGGCGCCGCCAGAGTGCCCACCCCGGGGAGCTACACCCGGGGCGGGATAAGTATCTTCCTGCAGCGTTTTTGTGTGCATGTTTGCAGGCTGTCCATTGAGCCTGTTGCATGCAACGCATTGTCTAGACCAAAAGTACAACCTGAATAATAAAAGTACGGTCTGAATCTGAAGTGCCATCTCAACCAAAGCGCTGTCTGAATTAAGCGCAGTATCCAAATTAAAAGCACCACCTAAGACGCGATTGTTGTCCATGACAAAGTACAGTCTGAGCTGACGTTTGGCTGGCTCAATATCAAGCCCGGATTGCGCGCACTGAGTCTGCGGCTGTGCTTGATCTGTGCAGTAAATATCCTGTGGGCAGGCGACATCGGCTTCTTGATTTAATGCAATTTTCAATATTTTCTGTGGGAATTGCCAAAATGATGGATACAATGTATCTTAACTAACGTATACAAAAAATTGTCGAGAGCGTGTGGATGGTTCCGCTTGTTCTTGAAACAAGAGAGGGAATTAATTAGATGAATGCGGCGAAACCGGATAGCTACCCAAGAGACCTGATCGGTTACGGTCCCTCGGCGCCCTACGCTGATTGGCCAGGCAAGGCGCGCGTTGCCGTCCAGTTTGTGCTCAATTACGAGGAAGGCGGTGAAAACTGTGTTCTGCACGGCGACGCCCACTCAGAGCAATTTCTGTCAGAAATCGCCGGCGCGGAAGCTTATCCGGCTCGCCATTTGAGTATGGAGTCTATTTACGAATACGGTTCCCGTGTTGGGGTCTGGCGGATACTGAATGAATTCCAGCGCCGGGGCCTGCCACTAACAGTGTTTGGTGTGGCCATGGCGCTGGAACGTAACCCGGAGGTGGCGCACGCCTTCAAGGAGTTGGGGCACGAGATAGCCTGCCACGGCTGGCGTTGGATTCATTACCAGAATGTGTCCGAGCAGGTAGAGCGTGAGCACATGCGCCGCGCCATCGAGATCTTCCAGTCACTGTATGGAGAAAAACCCCAGGGTTGGTACACCGGCCGCGACAGTGAAAATACCCGTCGCCTGGTGGTCGACGAAGGCACCTTTGCTTACGACAGTGATTACTATGGCGACGACCTGCCTTTCTGGACAACGCAACAGAACAGCCAGGGCAAAGATCAGCCGCACCTGGTGGTGCCCTACACGCTGGACACCAACGACATGCGTTTTGCCTCGCCGTATGGCTTTGCTCACGGTGAGGATTTTTATACTTATCTTCGCGACGCCTTCGATGTGCTTTATGCAGAGGGTGACGAGTCACCGAAGATGCTTTCCGTAGGCCTGCACTGTCGCATGATCGGCAGGCCTGGGCGCTTCCGGGGTTTGCAGAAGTTTCTCGATCACATCGAAGCTCATGACCGAGTCTGGGTTACGAGGCGAATAGATATTGCAAATCATTGGGCCGAACGCCACCCGTTTTCATCCAAGGAGATGTCATGACCAATCAATCTGCACCCAAGCATACCTACTACGCACCGACCGGTGGCCATCCGCCGCAAACCGAGTTGCTGACTGACCGTGCCGTGTTCACCGAGGCCTATGCGGTTATTCCCAAGGGCGTGATGCGCGATATTGTTGCCAGCCTGCTGCCTCACTGGGAAAAAACCCG
Source organism: Marinobacter sp. (assembly GCA_052089485.1). GTDB lineage: Bacteria > Pseudomonadota > Gammaproteobacteria > Pseudomonadales > Oleiphilaceae > Marinobacter. Next base: position 2,897 of record JBQCZX010000045.1, read on the forward strand.
TTTGTGGGTGCTGTCGCGCCCGTTGTCCGGCTTCGCGGAGACATTCTCCCAGTACATCATGGAAGTTTCTCCGGGCGGTGGCAGTTCACAGCCTGAGCCGGATGCGGGAGTGGAAGGCGTTCTTTTCGTTGTTGAAGGCGAGATGACCCTGACTCTGGAAGGCGAAAAGCACCACATGGCAGAGGGCGGCTATGCCTTTATCCCGCCTGGCGCCAACTGGCAGCTGGCCAACGAATCC
>JBQCZX010000045.1:3144-24374 GCA_052089485.1 Marinobacter sp.
CGAATCCGATGGCATGCTGCGCTTCCACTGGATCCGCAAGGCTTATGAGTTTGTCGACGGAATCGATGCACCCGACGCCTTCGTAACCAGCGACACTGAGTGTGTCCCTTTGGAGATGCCGGGTACTGAAGGCCGCTGGACAACCTCGCGCTTTGCAGATCCCACGGACATTCGTCACGACATGCACGTGAACATCGTGAGCTTCCAGCCGGGTGGTGTTATTCCCTTTGCTGAAACTCACGTTATGGAACACGGCCTGTATGTACTGGAAGGCAAGGCGGTGTATCGCCTGAACCAGGACTGGGTAGAGGTAGAAGCCGGCGACTACATGTGGCTGCGCGCGTTCTGTCCCCAGGCTTGCTATGCCGGCGGCCCCGGTCCGTTCCGCTACCTGTTGTACAAAGACGTTAACCGGCACATGAAATTCAATGCATTCGGTTCACTCTGAGCCGGGACGAGGAACAATTATGCTGGAACTTCAGGCACAACCACTAACCGCTGAAGCGTTCGCCGAGTTTGGTGACGTGATCGAGCGCAATGACTCGAAATCGTTCCCAATCAATGCGGGTCGTACCCAGCGCCATCATGATCTGGCACAGGTGGAAGCGTTAGGCGAAGAAGCCAGGGTGCTGGTAAGTATGTTTGTGAGCCAGCCCATAACCCTGCCGCTTGAGTTGACGTTTCTTGAGCGCCATCCGCAAGGCAGTCAGGCATTTATGCCACTGCACGATGAGCGTTTTGTGGTTGTGGTAGCACCCAGGGGTGACGCCATCGACCCCAAAGACGTCTGCGCATTTTTAACCAACGGGCGTCAGGGTGTGAACTACAAGGCTGGAACCTGGCACGCCATTCAGTCTGTACTTGAGCGTGAAGGAGAGTTTCTGGTTGTTGACCGCGGTGGCGCGGGCAACAACTGCGAAGAGCATGAACTCAGTGTTCGGGTAAACCTCGGGGCATCTGAATAACCTGATTTGATTCCGAAAACAAAAATAGCTTTCAGGAGGAAGTTTTATGGCTCGCATGACAGCAGCAGAAGCAGCCGTTGAAGTATTAAAGAAAGAAGGCGTTGATGTAACCTTCGGTGTACCCGGAGCCGCCATCAACCCGTTTTATGCCGCTATGCGCAAAGTGGGCGGTGTTGATCATGTGCTGGCACGCCACGTTGAAGGCGCTTCACACATGGCCGAAGGCTACACCCGTACCAATCCTGGTAATGTTGGTGTGTGCGTCGGTACATCCGGCCCTGCCGGTACGGACATGATCACCGGTCTGTACTCATCTATCGGAGATTCCATTCCCATCCTGTGCATCACCGGCCAGGCACCGCGCGGCAAGCTTCACAAAGAAGACTTTCAGGCGGTTGATATCCAGTCAATTGCCGGTCCCGTAACCAAGTGGGCTATCACCGTGCTTGAAGCGGCTCAGGTCCCCCGTGCGTTCCAGAAAGCTTTCCAGCTGATGCGCAGCTCGCGTCCGGGCCCGGTTTTGCTCGATCTGCCTATCGACGTGCAGATGACCGAGATTGAATTTGATATCGACACTTACGAGCCACTGCCAGCCTATAAGCCTGCGGCCAGTCGTGCCCAGGTGGAAAAAGCGATCACCATGCTGAATGAAGCCGAAAAGCCGCTGTTGGTGGCCGGTGGTGGTGTGATCAGCGCTGATGCATCAGATCTTCTGGTTGAATTTGCAGAAGTAACCGGTGTACCCGTGATCCCCACATTGATGGGTTGGGGCACCATTGCCGACGACCATCCGTTGATGGCGGGCATGGTAGGCTTGCAGACGTCTCATCGTTACGGCAACGCCACCATGATGGCTTCAGACTTTGTGATGGGTATTGGTAACCGCTGGGCCAATCGCCACACGGGCAACGTGGACACCTACACCAAGGGCCGCAAGTTCGTTCACATTGATATAGAACCGACCCAGATTGGCAAGATTTTCGGACCGGATTACGGCATTGTGTCGGACGCCAAGGCGGCGTTGGAACAACTGGTTGAAGTGGCCAAGGAAATGTCTGCTGCAGGCAAACTGAAAGATCGCAGTGCCTGGGCTGAGGAATGCCAGGAGCGTAAGCGCACACTACTGCGCAAGACCAATTTCCCGGACAATCCGGTTAAGCCGCAGCGCGTTTATCAAGAAATGAATCAGGCGTTTGGCAAGAACACCCGCTACGTGACAGCCATTGGCCTGTCCCAGATTGCTGGTGCTCAGTTCCTGCACGTGTACAAGCCGCGCCACTGGATCAACTGTGGCCAAGCTGGCCCGTTAGGCTGGACCATTCCGGCCGCCCTGGGTGTGTGCCGTGCTGATCGTGACGCAGAGGTTGTAGCGCTGTCCGGCGACTATGACTTCCAGTTCATGATCGAAGAGTTGGCCGCGGGTGCGCAGTTCAAGCTTCCATACATTCACGTACTGGTGAACAACTCCTACCTGGGACTTATCCGTCAATCCCAGCGTGGCTTTGACATGGATTACTGCGTACAGCTGTCGTTTGAAAACGTGAACTGCCCTGACATCGCGGAATACGGCGTTGATCACAAGTCTGTGGTTGAAGGTCTGGGCTGTAAGGCTATCCGGGTTACCAAGGCAGAGGACATTGCGCCGGCCTTCGAAGAAGCCAAAAAGCTGAAGGAAGAGTTCCGTGTGCCAGTAGTGGTTGAGATCATGCTTGAGCGCATAACCAACATCTCCATGGGTACCGATCTGGACGGTGTGAACGAGTTTGAGGACTTGATCGAGAACGTCACCGATGCACCGACCTCGATTGCCAGCCTGACCTAATAAAGCCGTTCGTTCTGCCGGTCGCCACAAAGGTGACCGACAGACTCTCAAAAAAGAACAAATCAACAAGCAGGAGACTGACTATGCCTAAGTTTGCCGCAAACCTTAGTATGCTGTTTACCGAAGTGGATTTCCTTGACCGTTTTGAGGCCGCCGCGTCTGCTGGTTTTAAGGGAGTCGAATACCTTTTTCCTTACGATTTTCCAGCCCAGGACATCAAGAAGCAACTGGACGCCAACGACCTCACCCAGGTATTGCACAACCTCCCGGCCGGTGATTGGGCCGGTGGCGAGCGTGGCATTGGCTGCCATCCAGATCGCGTTGAAGAGTTTCGCGCAGGCGTCGCCCAGGCTATCGAATACGCAACCGTATTGGGTTGCAAACAGGTTAACTGCCTGGCGGGTATCAAGCCTGAAGGCGTTAGCCAGGAGGAGGCTCAGAATACGCTGGTAGAAAACCTGCGCTTTGCTGCGGCCGAACTCGAAAAAGCCGGCATTTTACTGCTCGCAGAAGCTATCAATACCCGCGACATACCCGGTTTTTTCCTGAACCGGACTGATCAAGGTGTGAAGTTGCTGGAAGAGGTGGGCAGTGACAATCTGAAGCTGCAGTACGACATCTATCACATGCAGATCATGGAAGGCGACTTGGCCCCAACCATTGAAGCCAATCTCTCACACATTGGCCATGTGCAGTTGGCAGACAACCCAGGCCGCCACGAACCAGGTACTGGGGAGATCAACTACCCGTTCCTGTTTGCCCACCTTGAAAAACTGGGATATCAGGGATGGATTGGCTGCGAGTACAAGCCAGCAGCCACCACCACAGAAGGGCTCGGTTGGTTGAGCCAAGTAAAATAACAAACATATTGCAACGATCCAGAAGGGGAAGATTATGAGCAAAATCGGATTTATTGGTCTCGGAATTATGGGTCGGCCTATGGCAGGCCACCTGATGGACGCAGGTCACGAACTGGTTACCTTCGTTAAAAGAGGCTCTTTGCATGAGGATATGGCCTCCAAGGGCATGAAGCAGGTCGACAGCGCCAAGGCAGTGGCCGAGCAGGCCGACATTATTATTACAATGGTTCCGGACACCCCGGATGTTGAAGAAGTCTTGCTTGGAGAAGGCGGTGTTATAGGGGGCCTAAAGCCGGGCACTTTGGTTATCGACATGAGCTCCATAGCGCCGATTCCTACCCAGGAAATGGCCAAGCGCATTACCGAAGCTGGCGGCGAATTTGTGGATGCCCCGGTATCCGGCGGCGAAGGTGGTGCTATCAATGCCGCTCTGACCATTATGGTTGGCGGGCCAGAAGAAAGCTTTAAGCGCGCACTGCCTGTGCTGGAAGTAATGGGTAAGACAATTACCCACATTGGCGACCATGGTTCTGGCCAGATCTGCAAAGTTGCTAACCAAATTGTGGTTGCCCTGACAATCGAGGCCACTGCCGAAGGCCTGCTTTTCGCATCCAAAGCCGGCGCAGACGTAGCAAAAGTACGCGAAGCGTTGCTGGGCGGCTTGGCACAGTCCAAAATACTCGATGTACACGGCGATCGCATGATCAACCGCACCTTTGATCCTGGCTTCCGTATCCGGCTGCATCAGAAAGACCTCAACCTGGCACTGGAAAGCGCACGCACCCTCAACTTGTCGCTGCCAGGCACTGCCAATGCACAGCAGCTGTTCCAGGCTTGCGCAGCCAATAACGGAGCGGACTGGGATCATGCGGGTATTGTGAGAGCGCTGGAGAAGTTGGCTGATCACGAAATTGGAAGCTAACGTAAACGTTGATGATTTTTGCGCCATATTGGTGCTTCCGAGGTTTACATGAAAAATATAAAGAATACGATCCGGCGCACAAAAATTGTGGCCACGCTGGGGCCGGCAAGTGACCGCCCTGGCGTACTGGATGCCATGATTAAAGCGGGCGTTGATGTTGTGCGTCTGAACTTTTCCCATGGCACCACTGAGGATCACCAGCGCAGGCTGACTGCTGTGCGCGAGGTTGCTGCCCAGCAGGGCAAGACGGTTGCAGTTCTGGGCGACCTGCAGGGCCCCAAGATACGCATTGCGCGCTTCAAGGAGGGTGAGGTAACCCTCAGCAAGGGGCAGCCATTTGTTATTGATATGACATTGGACGGCGATGCCGGCGACGCACAGCGAGTGGGTTGTGATTACAAATCGCTGGCAGATGATGTCGCCACAGGCGACCTGTTGCTGCTTGATGACGGTCGCCTGGTGCTTGAGGTTGAGAGTGTAAGCGCCTCGGAAGTTAGCACCAAGGTAGTTGTGGGAGGCAAACTTTCTAACAACAAGGGCATTAACAAGCAAGGTGGTGGCTTGTCGGCTGCCGCCCTTACCGATAAAGACCGAGCTGATCTCAAAGCGGCAGTGAGCATGGGGGTGGACTATCTGGCAGTATCTTTCCCTCGCAGCGCTGAAGATATGCACGAGGCCCGCCAGCTCCTTGGCGAAGCCGGCAAGGATATTGGCCTGGTGGCCAAGGTAGAGCGTGCTGAGGCTGTGGCCGATGACGAGACCCTGGACGGCATAATTCGGGCCTCGGAAGCGGTCATGGTTGCCCGTGGTGATCTTGGCGTAGAGATAGGCGACGCTCAGCTCATTGGCGTGCAAAAACGTATGATCACGCGGGCGCGGCAACTGAACCGTGCCGTTATTACGGCAACCCAGATGCTTGAGACCATGATCAGTGCCCCTTTGCCAACCAGGGCCGAGGTGTTTGATGTGGCTAACGCCGTTCTCGACGGCACCGACGCAGTCATGCTATCTGCAGAAACCGCCGCCGGTGAGTATCCGGTCGAAGCCGTAGAAGCGATGGACCGCCTGTGCTTGGGAGCCGAGCGGGAGAAAAGCACCCAGGAGTCTGGTCATCGTATGCACCAGGGTTTTACGCGGATTGATGATGCCGTTGCGCTGTCTGCCATGTACGCCGCGAATCATCTTGAAGGCGTGGCTGCCATTGCCTGCATGACGACCACCGGTCGCACGCCGCTTATTGCCTCGCGCATTCGCTCAGGCTTGCCGATTGTCGGGTTGGCCAGTAACGCGGTGGCGCAACGGAGAATGGCGCTTTATAGAGGCGTATTTTCCGTGCTTTTCGATACCAGCAAGGTACCTGCAGATGAGCTGAACGAGCGGGCCATTGAATTACTGGTGTCCAAGGGTATTGCAGCCCAGGGCGATGACGTCATATTGACCTGGGGAGACAAAATGAACACAGATGCCAGTACCAACACGATTAAATTCATCGAAGTCAACACAGGCAGCTAAGCAAACGAACTCGGTTTTGATAGGCCTGCGGGCTCACCCACGCACGTGCGAGAAAATAACGTGCAGGTCGTCCGTTGCGCCTTCGTCATCGAAGTTCAGCTTTTCATCAATGTGATCCATGTGGCGCATCATTAAGGACACCGCCTTCTCCGTATCTTTGGCTGCTATCGCATCCAGCAACTGGTTGTGCTCATCGAAAGAGCAGTGGGAGCGAGTGACTTTCTCGTATTGAGCGATGATCAGGGAGGTCTGTGAAACCAGGCTGCGCTGGAAACCGATAAGAGGGGCGTTGTTCGCAACTTCGGCTAGTTTTAAGTGGAATTCGCCTGATAAGCGGATACCTGTGCCCATCTCTCCCTGGGCAAAGCAGTCCTGTTCGTCCATCACCATTTTTCTGAGTTCCGCGAGTTGTTTATCAGTCGCGTTCTGAACCACCAATTCTGTAATGGTGCGCTCAACCAGCCGCCGTGCGTAAAGGATCTGACGGGCTTCCTCTACGCTTGGGTTAGCGACCATGGCACCGCGGTTGGGGCGAATAGAAACTACACCCTCGTGGGCCAGTTGCAATAATTCCCGCCGGATTATGGTGCGGCTAACGCCGAAAATTTCACCCAGAGCTTCTTCGCTTAATTTGGTTCCGGGAGTCAGGCGATGTTCCAGAATGGCATCGAAGATGTGGGCGTATATGGTGTCGCTCTTCGATCCAGTTCTTTTTTTGAACGCACGGCTGGTAGTTTTTGCCGAGTCTGCTTGCTTGCTCATAATCTCTCGCGGGTGGGTAGTGTGAGGGCACATTCAAGCGCCTGCGTAGCCTAACTGTTGGGTCTCGTGTAGTCTAGTCAGATTGTATACATAAATAATACATTATTGTTGGAAAAATGAAACCGGAATAAGGAGTAAGCATGAGCCATTTTCAAACCTTGACCCCTTCGAGCCTGGAGCGGGACGCTTTTGTCGCCGCTTTTGCGGACATTTACGAGCACTCTGCGTGGGTAGCTGAGCAGGTTTACGATTCGGGTGTGGACGAATCTCTGGATCAGATCGAAGTCATGCATGAGCGCATGTCGCAGGTGCTTCTCAATGCGGATCGAGAAACCCAGTTGGCCCTGATCAACGATCACCCGGATCTCGCAGGTAAGGCAGCCTTGCGGGGAGAGCTGACGGCTTCAAGCACGTCAGAGCAGGCAGGTGCCGGAATTCAGGAGTGCACACCGGAAGAGTTTGAGCGCTTTGTACGGCTAAACGAGGCATATAAAACCAAGTTTGGATTCATCTTTATTATGGCCGTGACGGGCAGTGATAGGCACAAGATTTTGGCGTCATTTGAGGAGCGTATGGACAACACTCAAGAGCAGGAGTTCCAGCGTGCCGTTGCCGAGATCAACAAGATTGCGCTGTTTCGTTTGCAGGGTATGTAAATTGCGAGGGTTTAAAGTGAGCGTAAGAGGCAGTGAGGCGTGAACTGTCCCGGCGGGTCTGCTAGCCGGGACAGTGTTCAGGATGAAGCCCTATAGCGAATGTTAGGTTTCGTTTGCGGCCGCTTTTCTGGCTGCTTCAGCGGCATGTGCTATTTCGGCCGCTTCAATTTCTGCACGATCGTTGGCTTCATCGGCCAAGGATTTTTTCGGCAGCACAAGGTTAAGTGTGAAGGCAACGACGGCTGCTACTGTGATCGGCGAGCCGCCCATCACGTTCTGCAGAAACTCTGGGAACATCGCGATGGAAGTGGGCACTGCCTCGATACCCATGCTCAGCGCCAGCGCCAGACCCACAATGGTCATGTTGCGTGAGGACAATTCGTCTTCCATGACCAGTTTAATACCCATCAGGGTGATCATGCCAAATACGGTGATAGTAGCGCCGCCCAGAACAGGCAAAGGGATTGTGGTCATCAGTGCGCTGAACTTGGGACTCAGGCCTGCAATAATCAGAAAAACACCGGCAATTGCCAGTACAAAGCGGCTGACAACTTTGGTCATAGCTACAACGCCTACGTTCTGGCTGAACGTAGAAGTAGGCAGGGCACCGAAGAACGCGCTGACAGCCGTTGTCAGGCCGTTGCCCAGCAAGCCGCCGGTCAGTTCTTTGGTTTTCAGTTCACGGTCCATGCCGCCAATGGTAGTGGCTGACAGATCACCAATAGTTTGCACCGAGTTGATTATACAGATCACCACCATTGAGACGATGGCCGCTGTATGGAATTCCAACTTGAACGGCATAAGTTCGGGAAGGGCTACGGCGCTTGCCGCGGTAATGTTCGAGAAATCTACCATGCCCAAGGATAAGGCAAAGAGATAACCAACGACGATGCCGACAATAATTGAGGCCAGTTTAATAACACCTTTACCAAACTGGGAAGCAGCCAGTACTGCCACTAGAGTAACCATGCCCACAAGCCAGTTTATCGGATCACCGAAGCCTTCAGCTGCAATGTTACCGCTACCGGCCATGTATCGGATGGCAACACCATAAAGTGACAAGCCGATAACCAATACAACCGTACCAGCCACGACCGGCGGGAAGAGGTGGCGAATGTACTGGATAAAGTACCCAATCACCATCATGGTAATACCACCGATCACCTGGGCACCGATAATACCCTCGATACCGAACTGGCTGCCGATAGCAATAAGCGTTGGCACATAAGCAAAGCCTACACCAAACAGAGCAGGTACCCGAGCGCCGAGTTTCCACACACCATAGAGATGAAAAAGGGTACAAACACCTGATACAAGAATCGCTACCTGGATTAGCAGTAGCCTGTCGTGAACGGATGCACCAATCACGCCTGCCACAATAATGGGCGGTGTAATGATGCCAGCGATCGCGGCAAGAAAGTGTTGTAGCCCCAGAGGCAAGGCCTTTGAGAACGGGGGGCGACTGTTGTATTCAAAAAGAGATGTGCTGATTACCCCTGAATGCTTCCCTTGCTCCGGAGGTGCATTAGATTCGCTCATTGGAGTTCTATCCTTTTCTTTGTTGTTGTATGCATTAAAAGATTTAGTTGTACCGATTATTTTTCGTTATTGTACATAAGATGATCATAAAGAGAACGGGCGGGGCGTTTTTATTTGGACTTATGGCCGTTCTGGCTCAGTGGCGACGTTTTTTTAGCATGCGCTGGTGCTGTCATGTTATTGACTTAGGGCAAGAAAAAGATAGAGCAGCCGTTTCTGGCGCGCCGATAAAATTTATCGCTGCGTTTTTTGTGGGTCTTAGTTGTATACGATTTTTTGGTCGAACATTCCAAATCTCTGCTGTGGGTTGCCAGTATGGCCGCCCAGGCGTCGTCGCCTCTGGATGTCAGTGGTCAGAAGATCCGGTTCACGGATTTTCAGGTGGAGTATTTCACTGACGGTTCTCAGTCGCTGGACTACGAAGCAGTTCGTAAGGAAATCTTTCAGCACACCACCAGCACCGCCACGCTTGGTACAGAGGCCGCGGTGACTTGGTATCTGGTTACGGTAAGTTTAGGGGTTGCGGAAGTGGATGCTGCCATCGTCTCGGCGGTACTTTTTATTGCCAAAAGCCTGGGGCTGACCTCAACCGCCGAGGGCGTGGAAACGCCGGAACAGGCAGCTTATCTTGCCAGTGAAGGCTGTGATCAGCTCCAGGGCTATGTGCTAAGCCGGCCTTTGCCGGCCGCTGAAATGACCCGGTTTTTGAAAAGTAAAAAGGCCTTGGAACTGCTCAAATCAACCTTGCAGGTGTCGTGAGTCCATCGAGGTTTGTTACAGGTCGCACCCGGCGCCGACGTCATTCAGCCAGAAGGGCTCCGTATACCTCTGATAGCAGGCTGCCATCCAGCAGTGACAGTATTTTGCTCTGTGAGCTTGCGACTCCCGCCCATTGCTGGTTCCAGTTGCCTGAGCAGCCATAAGTGATCAGGGTGCCGTTGTGACGAGCATAGTCGACGCACTTGCCATTACCTTCATTGCGCAACTGTTGTTCATCAGAGCTGTAAGTCCAGCGCTGTGCCGCATTGTCTTGCTGGCAGAGCGCCAGTCCAAGCCGTTCGCCTGAGGGGGTCAGGCATTGCCAGGGCGTTGCCACAGGGTGAATGCGGTTTTTGAGATCCATAACCCAGTGGCTGGCATCGGCAATGTCATCCGGCACAGTGGTCACGGCAACGTATTGGGCATCCACAAGGTTTGTGTCGAAATACACATCGCTCCCTTGGATAACGTCGCCAGTCAGCACTAATTCGTCTATCGATTCAATCAATCCGCTGGCGGTCAGTGATTGCATCAGCTGTTTTTTCGTCTCCTTTGGAGACAGGTTCTCAAGCCGGGCCTTGGCCAGGATAACCGCAATCTCAGTGGTCAGCTTCTGGTCGCGTCTGATCTTCTGAAGCAGCTTCCATGCCGGGCCAGACAGCCCATCCTTTAACTCTTGCTCAGTATAGCTGGCTACCTGAATCGCAAGATCACCGCTCAAGGTATTGAAGCGGTCAGGGTCCATAGCTTTCAGCTTGTCTTCAATTCCGGCTATTTCCCTCGTGCGCAACTGGTGATGCTCCGCTTCCTGGCCAACGATCGCCACGGGTGGGAGCTCAGGTATTTCACCGTTAAAGGCGGTTTCTGTGAGTTTCTCGTCGGAGCCGTCACGCCGGCAATAAAGGCTGGCACTGGTTGGCCTGAAGTCTGCCCGCAAATTGAAATGGAGTTGGTTGATACTGTCCGAACTGTGCCGGGAGGAAGCAACGCGGATTCGTTTTTGCTCGCCCTTGCGGTTATTGACCTCTACCCAGCACTGGTTGGCTGCGGAATTGAGATCAGGCTCCTGCAGGTCGAACAGATTACCGTAGTTGCCGTGGAATACCGGATAGATGACGGCGTTGGTGCCATCGGGATCATAGCCGCCAAGAATAGTCGCAACCGCCACGCCCACGGCCACAGGCGCAGGATGTGAACTGGCGTGATTCTCATATTGGCCGGTGGTTGTATTCCACTTTTTGTAGCCATCGGGATAGCTTGCATCTGGAATGGGGAGCCCGGCCAGATCGTTCTGAATGATTCTTGCGGTATATCCCGTGTAGTGAGTGTAAACAGAGAAAGGCCCACCGTCAGAGCCGCCTGACATGGCGTCCCGCTTGTAGTTGTAGGCGCCCTCATCGTTCAAGCCGAACAGGTTTGCGCGTATCCGGTTGCGGTGTGCAATGTATCCCCAGCCACTGTCAGCATGGTGGACAGCCCAGCGCCCATCATCGGTCAGGCCTTGGCCGGGATAGTGGCCGAGGCCATAAGCGTGGCCCCATTCATGGCTGGCTTCATTACCCCAGGAGTGGTAAAGCGTTCCGATACCGTTGCCGCCACTGAGGCCGTGATCAACGCGACCATTGGTATACATGCCCCAGGCGTGGTGATTGGTTATCTGCTTGAAGACATGACGATACTGCTGCTTCATGTTGTTGCTGGTGTAACCGAAGCTGGCCATGTTTATGCCAACGCTGACCTGCGATTTGCCAACGTTCTCGCGCATGTCGCCGCTGTATACGTCACCTGTAACCTGGCTGCTACCATCAATGTCTTTGTCGTATATGGTGCCAGACTGGATGATTACCCGGTTGAGCACGGCATCTGCGTAGCTGCCCATAACAAGTTTCGAGACAGGAAGGGTCTGGAAATAATCTGTAGCGGCCAGTACGGGGTCTCGAAGAGTGTAGTGCCCATTGCTCTGCCCGGGTTCTGTCAGCATGCCCAAACGAATGCTTTGGAAGACAATCCGGGATGCTTCGCCAATGTCGATATCGGCAGCAGGTAAGTAGCCGGAAACTCTGTCGTCTGCGCCTTTATCGGCAATAAATTCAAGAGACAAACCGTTTTTTACGGTATCCCAAGGCAGATTGACGGACCATGCCTGCTTGGAGTACTGAATGGGTTGAGCGCCCGTAACGTCTGATCTCGGCAAGTCGTTAGGGTGTGCCATTGGTAACGTCAGCAAGGGTTCGCCATTAACACTTACTTCGGCATGCATGGTTATCGGCTCAATGCCATTTTTTGGGATAAACAGGAGCAGGGTGTCCCGCAGCGCCGTTAACCGGGGCATGTATTTGCTCTTGGTCTCATCGGTATCGTTGCGCTCAAAATTATTGGCGGGCGCAACGGAATGGGACTGTACAAATTGAACCTCGCCTTCCAATCCAGCCCCTGAAAGGTCGTTTCTTGGCTCCCGTGGGTTGCCATCAAAATCCTTGGCGTAGAAATCCAGTGCTGGCGGGTTCAGGAACGCAGCAGCGTGTTCCACCTGTATCGAGTCGGTGAGGGCCAGGCGATCGGAGCCATTGGATGCGGTGATCGAAAACTCGACCTGCGCCGATGCGTCTTCCGGGCCGGGGGTGCCGGAAATGATTCCGGTTGCTGCATCAACTGAGGCCCAGCTCGGGAGGTTGTTCCCGCTATATCTTACTGTGCCCGAAAGGGCGTCATGCTGCGCCTGGTACTGGTAACTCACCATCGAGACGGCATCAGGTAAGTTGATTGCGTGCTGAGATTCGGTGATTGTTTCGCTAGAGGAACTCCCTCCACAGCCTGAAAGTAAAATGCCGGTTAACCCCAGTACTGCAACACCTCTGAAATGCATCCTGAATCCCTTTTCGCCGCGTTTGGTAGTTTGCTCTGCTCAATTGCGGGGATTCTGCGTAATTTACCAGCTGTTACAAAGAAATAGATTGTTGTAGAAATGTAAAATTGTGGGGAACGTCACCTCCACGCCCCCCTTTTTTCGTCGAAAAAGCGTTACTTGGTCTTTCTGAACAGATCCAACTCAATGTCGTAACTGGGCTCGGGCTTCTTGAACAGGTATTCCCCATTCCGAATTGACGCCAACACATCCGCCCGCTGGCGAACGGCTTCAAACGGGCTGGTAGCATCCAGCACCAGAAAGTTAGCCGGTTTGCCCGCTTCCAAGCCGTATTGGTCTTCCACGTTCAGGGTTTTTGCGCCGTTGAAGGTGATCAGATCAAGGCAGGTGTCGAGCTGTGCCATCGACATGGTTTGTGCCATGTGAATGCCGTTATCCAGGATGTTCATCAGGTTTCCGTTACCTACCGGATACCAGGGGTCGTTGATGGAATCCTGGCCAAAGCAGACGTTTATGTTGCTCTCCCAGAACTCTTTGACGCGAGTCATGCCCCGGCGTTTCGGGTAGGTGTCTTGCCGGCCTTGCAGGTAGGCGTTCTCCGTGGGCAGGGCAATGAAGTTCAGGCCAGATCTCTGGAACAGTCTCATCATGCGGAACGCATAGGCGTTGTCGGCCGAGCCGAAGGAGCAGGTGTGGCTGGCCGCTGTGCGGGTGCCTATGTCTTCGGTCATGGCCAGGGCGTTCAAGAGCTCAACAAAACGACTCATCACATCGTCGGTTTCATCGCAGTGTACGTCGATAAGCTTGTCGTATTTGATGGCCAGCTCAACGGTGCGGTGAATGGATTTCTCGCCAATTTCCCGGGCCCATTCGAAGTGTGGAATGCTGCCTACGCAGTCGGCGCCCATCTTCAGGGCTTCTTCCACCATTTCGTCACCGCCTTTGTAGGCGTACATCCCTTCCTGGGGGAAGGCGACGATCTGAATGGTCACGTTATCCTTCAGTTGCTCACGAACCTCCAGCATAGCCTTGAGCCCGGTTAGATTCGGGTCGCATACGTCGATATGGGTGCGGATGAATTGCGCACCTTTGGAGACTTCTTCCTGTATGCCTTTTAGCGCACGCTCTTTTGCATCTTCGAACGATTGGTTCTTTTTTACATCGTGCCAGCGGGCTATGCCCTCGAACAGCGTGCCTGTGTCGTTCTTGGCACCTTTGCTACCGCCGGTGTAGACGTAATCCAGGTGCAGGTGGGCGTCCACATAAGGGGGGACAACGAGACGGCCTTTCAAGTCGATGGTTTGCTCCGCCGGGGGTAGGTCAGTGCCAATGTCCCGAATGACACTGTTTTCCACGAGGATCTCGGTGGCATCGCTGTTGCGGTAAATGTTCGCGTTGATAAATTTCTTCATTGGAATGTCCACGTATGTCGGTGCATGGAGGGTTTGGAGCAGGCGTCGTCAAGAAAGATAGCAGTGCATCCGACGAGTGTCGTCAGGCACGGAAAACAAAAAAGGCCCTACGCTTTCGCGTAAGGCCTTGAAAATATGGCGCGCCCAGCAGGATTCGAACCTGCGACCCCTGCCTTCGGAGGGCAGTACTCTATCCAGCTGAGCTATGGGCGCATTCGAGATTAGCGGCTATGCGTCAATTTCGAGTGCGTGATCTTACGTGTGCAGGCGCACTCTGTCTAGCCCCGGCTCGTTGGTGGCGCTTGTCTGTCGTTATGGGAAAAGAGCCGCCGGCGTTATGTTTACCAGTGCATCTGCATTGCTGAAAGACACCTCACCATCTTGAATGCTTACCTGGAAATTCATGTTCCGTTCCACCAGTTCAGAGAGGGCTTCGGTAGATTCAGTGGGCAGCTCAATAATCGTAAGGTTGCGAAAACGGCTCAGCTTGTTTTTGTGCTTTTCCAGCCATATAGGCACGGCGCGGGCGCCGTAGGCGTATAGAATAACCTGGCGCGAGCGGTTGCAGGCTTTGCGTAGGCGGCTTTCGTCGGGCAGGCCCAGTTCAATCCACAGCTCAATCTCGTCACTCAGGCTTTTTTGCCAGAGCTCCGGCTCGTCGTCTGTGCTCAGGCCTTTGGTAAACTCCAGCCCTTCGCGGGCATTCAGTGCAAAGGCCAGCAGGCGAATCATCATGCGCTCGTCGTTTTCCGACGGATGCTGGGCTATCGTGAGCTGATGATCCGCATAATAATGCCTGTCCATGTCGGCAATATTGAGTGTGGCTTTAAATATCGTTGCTTTGAGCGCCATAGCGGTCCTGCATTGGTATCAAGTTGTTGGTTTGCGCTAGTGTAATGCAATTCTACGAACGATGAGCAAAACGACATGTCGATGTTGCGCGGTTTTTTGATACTGGTTTTGTTTTTCCTTTTGGGTGAGGCGTTGCGGTCGGTGTTTTTGATACCGGTCAGCGGCGGTGTGCTGGGTATGATTCTGATGACCTTTACGTTGATGCTGCGGGGCAGTGTGAGCGATGAATTGGCATCAGCCAGTCAGGCGCTGATTTCAGTGCTGGTGCTGCTGATCATGCCAGGAGTAGTGGGCGTGTTCTTTATGGCCTCACAGTTTTCCGGGCAATGGCTGGCGGTGTCGGCGGCCCTGCTGTTGGGCACTTTTTTGAGCGTTCTGACAACCATGTTACTCATGAAGGGCATGGTTCGGCTGTCTGCGCGGGAGCGTGCAAATGATTGAGCTTACCGAGCGCTTTCTCTCTCTTCCCGATGCCTTGTCTGCCAGCCCGATGCTTGCGATTGGGCTTACATTGAGCGCTTTTTTTGTCGGTAACTGGCTGTTTGCGCGCATTGGCCGGCCTTTATGGATGCCGCCGGTGGTGGTATCCGCCGTGATGCTGGCGGCGGCGATCGCCATTTTATCGATTGATTATGTTAGCTACCAGGAGGGTGCGCTCTGGATAACCGTGCTGCTTGGGCCTGCAACGGTCGCCTTGGGCATTCCGCTGTATCAGCAGATTCACCATATACGGGCGATGTGGCTCCCGATTGTTGTTACGTTACCTTTGGCTGCCACACTGGCCGGAGTTTATGCGGTGGTGATTGCTTGGGCAATGGGCGCGACGCCGGAGATTCTGGCATCGTTGGCGCCTAAATCTGTAACCGCTCCAATTGCCATTGGAATCACCAAGCAGTTAGGCGGCTCGGTTCCCTTGTTGATGGGTGGCCTGCTAATAACCGGTGTGGTTGCGGCGCTGTTTGTGGACTTGCTGGCGAAATGGGCCTCGGTTAAGGATGAGCGAATTCTTGGGTTTGCTCTTGGCCTTAATGGCCACGCGATTGGTACGGCCAGAGCGTTTGAAATCAGCCATACTGCGGGTGCTTTCGCGTCGCTGGGTATGGGGTTAACCGGCGTGTTTACTGCACTTATATTGCCTCTGGTTTTTCGCCTTTAAAGGTTGGTGGCGGCTTGCTGATTTAGCCGTCATTCAGTTCACGAATAGCCGCAAGTTGTAATTTCGATTGCCGTAAGTAGTTTCCGCGACTAGTTTCTTCTGTAGACGTTTGGGGCGCCTGAGCCTCGGTGTGCATAAAAATGCCGTAAAATTCGCAAAACAACAACGGAAAACCCAATGAAAAAACTACTTGCAGCTATAGTCGGATCCATGGCGCTGGCCACGGCTCCTGTGGCCCTGTCTGCCGAGGCAACGAAAGAACTCAAGATGGCGTACGACGCCGATCCGGTTACCCTCGATATTCATGAGCAGCTATCCGGTGGCATTCTGCAGTTGTCCCATATGTCTTTTGATCCACTGGTGCGTTGGACGAAAGATCTTGGCTTTGAGGCCCGCCTGGCAGAAAGCTGGGAGCGTGTTGATGACAAAACCATGCGCTTCAAACTCCGTGAAGGGGTGAAGTTCCATTCCGGCAATGAGCTTACCGCCAAAGATGTGAAGTTCACTTACGATCGTTTGAAAGAAAGCCAAGACTTTAAAGCCATCTTCAAGCCGTTCAGTGGCATTAATGTTGTTGATGATTACACCTTTGAGCTGGTGACCAGCGAGCCATTTCCGCTACTGCTCAACACCGCTACCTATATTTTCCCTCTGGATAGCGAGTTTTATTCCGGCGAGACAGAGGATGGCAAACGCAAAGACGCCATTCTGAAGCACGGCAGTTCGTTTGCTTCTGATAACCTTTCTGGCACTGGCCCCTACACGGTGAAGTCACGCCAGCAGGGCGTGCGCATGGAGTTTGAGCGCTTTGCGGATTACTGGGATGAAGAGTCCCCGGGTAACGTAAAGAAAATCGTGCTAACCCCAATCAAGGAAAACAACACGCGCGTGTCTGCGTTGCTGTCAGGTGGTGTGGACTTTATTGCCCCTGTGCCGCCTACAGATTTGGATCGCATCAAGCGTGATAAGGACTCGAGTCTGGTGACCATGAGTGGCACCCGTATCATTATGTTCCACATGAACCAGGAGCGAGTTGAAGCGTTCAAAAATCCCAAGGTGCGCCAGGCCGTAGCCTATGCGATTAACCAGGAAGGCATTGCCGCCAAGATTATGAAAGGCTTTGCTACACCTGCTTCTCAGTTGTCGCCGGCTGGCTATCAAGGCCACAACGAAGCTCTTAAACCGCGCTACGATGTGAAAAAAGCCCAGCAGTTGATGAAAGAAGCCGGTTATGAGGATGGTTTCACCATTACCATGATGGCGCCGAACAACCGCTACGTGAACGATGACAAGATCGCTCAGGCTGCGGCTGCCATGCTGGCCCGCATCAACATCAAGGTGGATCTCAAAACCCTGCCGAAAGCCCAGTACTGGCCTGAATTTGACAATCGTTCGGGCGATATGATGCTGATTGGCTGGCACGCAGACACCGAAGATTCTGCCAACTTTTATGAGTTCCTAACTTTCTGCACCGAGGAAGGCAGTGGTGCTGGCCAGTACAACGCCGGCAATTACTGCAACCCGGAAATCGATGCGATGGTTGAGAAAGCCAGCGTTGAAACCGACGTTGAAAAGCGCACCGCCATGCTGCAAGACGTGGAGCAGCGCCTGTACGACGAGGCCGCTTTTGTTCCGCTGCATTGGCAGGATCTGGCTTGGGCGAGCAAGAAAAACGTGAAGATTGAGCCGATTCTGAACGTGATGAACTTCCCTTTTATGGGTGACTTGGTCGTAGAGTAAGGGGGCACCCGCTCTCCCCCCCCCTCTCTCCAACCTCTCTCCCGCATGGGGAGAGAGGCTTTTAAGCCTCCATTATCGGTAAATTTTTCATGTTAGCGTTTTTGGTTCAGCGGATATCTCAAGCCGTGCTGGTTATGTTCGTGATCAGTGTGATCGCGTTTGCTATTCAGGATGGTTTGGGGGATCCACTTCAAGAAATGGTAGGTATGTCCGTCTCCATGGAGGAGCGGGAAGCCCTGCGTGACGAGCTAGGGCTGAATGATTCCATGGTGGTTCAGTACCTGCGTTTTGCGGGGAATGCGGTTCAGGGGGATCTGGGCAACTCCTATTTTTACGGCAAGCCCACCCTTGAGGTGATTTCTGAACATCTGCCGGCGACTCTGGAGCTGGTGATCGGGTCCAGCCTGATCATCATGCTGTTGTCGGTGCCCATAGGTGTCTATGCCGCAATTCGGCCACGGGCATTGTTGGCCAAGTTCTTTATGGGCGTGAGCACCGTTGGTATATCCATCCCGGTATTCCTCACCGCCATCGTTCTTATCCAGATATATTCTATCGGTGTGACCGTTGCGTGGTTCCCCGTGGATACCGGCTGGGGTCAGTGGCTGAACGGCGCGCTAAGCACCGAAGGTGGCCTGCCGTCCTATGGCCGCGGCGAGGATTTGACTCATCTGTTTGGCACTTGGTATTCCGGCTTCTTCTCGAAGAACGGGCTGCTGCATCTGGTGCTGCCGTGCGTGTCTCTGGCATCCATTATGCTGCCGCTGTTCATTCGATTGATTCGAGCAGAAATGATGGAGGTGCTGCAAAGCGACTACATTCGTTACGCCCGGGCCAAGGGCCTGAGTGCGGTGCGGATCAACTTTCTTCACGCCCTCAAGAACACTATGTTGCCGGTTATCACCGTAGGCGGCGTGCAGATTGGCGTTATGGTGGCCTATACGATTCTTACAGAAACCGTGTTCCAGTGGCCGGGTGTCGGGCTGATGTTTCTGGAAGCCATCACCCGTAGCGATATTCCTCTGATCGTTGCTTACCTGATGGTGGTGGGCCTGATTTTTGTAATCACTAACACGCTGGTGGATCTGGTATACGGACTGGTGAACCCCACGGTTAAACTGACAGGTAAGAAAGCATGACAACAGCGACTATTTCACGCTGGGATCGCTTTCGCGAGTCCTTTCTCTGGTACAGCTTCAAGCGCGACAAGGTTGCGATTGTGAGCTTTTTTGTGCTGCTAATGATGGTGCTGGCGGCCATTTTTGCGCCTATGCTGGCGCCGACAGATCCTTACGATCTGGCACAGATCAATATCATGAACTCGGAAATGCCGCCGGTGGGTATGGATGGCGCAGATTCAGCCTTCCCACTGGGCACAGATGCCCAGGGCAGGGACATGCTCTCCACCATTTTGTACGGTACCCGGGTGTCTCTGTTGATCGGCTTTGGTGCCGTGGTGCTGCAAGCAGCACTTGGCATTGTGTTCGGGCTGCTGGCGGGCTATCTGGGCGGTCGGGTAGATTCTGTTCTGATGCGCATTGCCGATGTCCAGCTGTCGTTCTCCACTTTGATGGTCGCGATTATTGTGGGTGCGGTTTTCAAGGCCAGTTTTGGCAGTCTGATGTTCGGTGAAATTGCGATTTACATGCTGATCTTCATCATCGGTGTCGCTGAGTGGCCGCAGATTGCTCGTACTGTGCGGGCGTCCGTGCTGGCGGAGAAAAAGAAAGAATACGTGGATGCGGCCAAAGTGATGGGTTTTCGCACCAATCGCATCATGTTCCGCCATATTCTGCCCAACACATTGTCCCCGATTTTTGTCATTGCCACTGTGCAGATTGCCAACGCGATTATCTCCGAGGCGGCCTTGTCGTTTCTCGGACTTGGTATGCCGGAAACCCAGCCGTCTCTGGGCTCGCTGATCAAATCCGGTTTTGACTACATCCAGAGCGGCTCCTGGTGGATTACGCTTCTTCCCGGCCTGGTGCTGGTCGTGCTCGTGTTGGTCATCAACTTGTTGGGTGACTGGTTGCGAGATGTTATGAACCCACGGCTGTACAAGGGCTAGAGAAACAAGGGTAAGAGAACCATGAAAAGTGATACACCACTGCTGGAAGTAAAAGATCTGGATGTCCGGTTTGCCGTGCGCGGCGGCGATCTAACAGCCCTGCGCGGTATCAGTTTTAGCCTGGATAAGGGTGAGCGGTTAGGTCTGGTGGGGGAGTCTGGTGCCGGTAAATCGGTGGCGGCCTTCTCAATTCTCAACCTGATCGCCAACCCTGGTTATATCGCCGGCGGGCAGATTCTGTTTGAAGGCAAAGATTTGGCCGCCATGAGTGAGCGCGAGCTGCGTAAAATCCGCGGTAACCGCATTGCCATGATTTTTCAGGACCCGATGATGACGCTTAACCCGGTGCTGAGTATTGGTACGCAGATGGTGGAGGCTATCAAATCGCATCGCCGGATCAGCACGAAAGCGGCGCGGGATATTGCGTTAGGCAAGCTGCAAAAAGTGCAGCTTCCCTCGCCGGAAAAGCGTCTTGATCAATACCCACACGAGTTGTCAGGCGGTATGCGTCAGCGGGTAATTATCGCCATTGCCCTTTTGCTGGACCCGGAAATCATCGTTGCTGACGAACCCACCACAGCGCTGGATGTGACCATACAGGCCGAAATTATGGCGTTGCTGTTGGACTTGTGCGAGCAGGAGAATGTGGCATTGATGCTGATTACCCACGACTTGGGTGTTGTCTCCCAAGTAACCCAGCGCATGCTGGTGATGTATTCCGGTCGCATAATCGAGCAGGGGCCAACTCGGGAAATCATCAACGATCCCCAGCATCCGTATACGCAAGGACTGATCAATGCGTTGCCGCAGATGGGCGAGCCAGGTGCGCGGCTGTTCCAGATTCCCGGCTCCATGCCGTCGTTGAATAAGGTACCTACGGGTTGCCCCTTCCACCCGCGATGCAAGTTCGCGACCGACCAGTGCCGGCAAACCATGCCCGAATACGTGCACTCCGGGAATGTGGATGTGGCGTGTTATGAGGTAAGCAACCTGATAGAGCAGGAGAAGAGCATGCAGGAGGCCGAATCATGACCTCCCCCTTGGTAAACATTCGCGGGCTGGAAAAGCGGTTTGATCTGTCTGGCAACTTGCTAGAACAAATCACTTTCAACAATGGTCGCCTCCAACGTAAGCAGGAAGCGGTTCACGCCATTAACGGTGTTGATCTGCAGGTCCATAAAGGCGAAGCGCTGTGTGTGGTTGGCGAATCTGGCTGCGGCAAGTCCACCATTGCCCGCACGGTTATGGGCTTGCTGTCGCCAAGCGGAGGAGAGGTCCACTATGGCGGCCAGCGCATCGATAATCTCAAAGGACGGGATGTGCTGCCGTATCGTCGCAA
>JBQCZX010000046.1:0-24109 GCA_052089485.1 Marinobacter sp.
TCATGGCTCAGTTGCCGGAGCTTACCAACGTAACCTGGCACGTCTACGCCATGACTGCAGCCGGGCTTGGGATCATCTACCTGTTTCCTTATGTACCGGTGCTGGGCAAAGTGCTGCCATCGCCGCTGATTTGTATCGTGGCGCTGACCATTGTGGCGGTGCTGTTCAATATTGATGTACGTACCGTAGGCGATATGGGCGAGTTGCCCGATACTCTGCCGATCTTCCTGTGGCCAGATGTGCCGCTGAACCTGGAAACCCTGATGATTATTCTGCCGTATTCTATTCCGCTAGCCGTCGTTGGCTTGCTGGAATCTATGATGACCGCCACCATTGTAGACGACCTGACCGATACGGAAAGTGACCGTAACCGCGAGTGCCGGGGGCAGGGCATCGCGAATATCGGGTCTGGTTTGCTTGGTGGTATGGCTGGCTGCGCGATGATTGGTCAGTCGGTTATAAACATCAAATCTGGTGGCCGAACCCGGCTTTCCACGCTCACGGCGGGCGTGTTTTTGATGGTGATGATCGTGGTGCTGGACGACATACTTGTGCAGATCCCTATGGCTGCCCTGGTTGCCGTGATGATTATGGTGTCTATCGGCACTTTCTCTTGGGAGTCTATTCGCAATCTGAAATCCCACCCGCTTTCTTCCAACATAGTAATGCTGGTAACCGTGTGCGTTGTGGTTGCGACCCATAACCTGGCGCTGGGTGTGTTTGCTGGTGTGCTGCTTGCAGCGCTGTTCTTCGCCAACAAAATCGGGCACTTTATGGAAGTGCAGACAACGTTGGATGAATCGACAGGTACCCGCAATTACAACGTAACAGGCCAGGTATTTTTCAGTTCTTCAGAGAAATTCGTTGCGGCGTTTGATTTCCGCGAAGTGGTCGATAAAGTGGTGATAGACGTCAGCCGTGCCCACTTCTGGGACATTACCTCCGTGGGTGCGCTGGACAAAGTGGTTATCAAGTTCCGCCGCGATGGCGCGGAGGTAGAAGTGATTGGTATGAACCAAGCCAGCGCTACCATTGTTGATCGCTTTGGCGTGCACGATAAGCCAGAAGGCATTGACCAGTTGATGGGCCATTAATATGCAAGATACGACAGCTAATTCCCAGGCGACTCCTCAGGATGCGCTGCACGTTGTAGCCTGTGTTGACGGCTCTCGCGCTGCACCGGCGGTGTGTGATTATGCCGGTTGGGCCAGTAAGTATATCGGCTCACCATTGACCCTGCTGCATGTGCTCGACGAAGAGCGCTATCCCGCGGAGCCAGATTTGGCCGGTAATATTGGCCTAGGTAGTCGCGAGCACCTTTTGGATGAGCTGGCGTTGCTGGATCGCAAACGGGCCAAGCTGGCTTTGGAGCATGGCAACCACATGCTGGACGAAGCCGCCCACAGGCTGCAGGAAGCCGGCCTTGGCGAGATCAAAAAACGCCAGCGCCATGGTGACTTGACCGAGTCACTCTTGGCCATGCAGGAGCAGACGCGCTTGCTGGTAATGGGGCTGCACGGAGAAAGCAGCTCAGATCGAGATCAACGTATTGGCAGCCAGCTGGAAACCGTTATTCGCAGCATGAGCCGGCCGATACTTCTAGTCCCGAATGAATATTCTGCGCCAAAAAGCGCCATGTTGGCGTTTGATGGCAGTGCAACGGCGTTTCGTGGTGTTGAGCACTTGGCTGCCAGCCCGGTACTCAAAGGGTTACCCATGCACCTGGTGATGGTGGGCGATGAAACACCCGAAGCCATGGCTCAGCTTCGCAAGGCCGAGACTATGCTTGCGCCTTTGGAGTCTGAGATTACTCTGGCCATTCGTAGCGGGGAAGTAGAGCCGGCGCTGCACAGTTATCAGAAAGAGTTCGATATCGACATTCTGGTGATGGGCGCATACGGCCATTCAAAAATCCGCCGCTTTTTGTTGGGCAGCACGACCACTAGCATGCTGAATTCAGCTAAAACGCCGTTGGTGATTTTGCGGTAGGTTTTTGATGAGGGTGTTGCACTTAGTTATTGAGACCGCGGAGTTATCAGCGCCGCTTGAAATGCTTGTCAATTCAAGCGGCGCTGTGTGGGGAAGGCGTTAAGCTTTGAGCTTCGCTGCAATTTGGGCGACATGTTCGCCCTGATGGCGAGCGATACCCAGCTCGCGCTCGTCTGGCTGGCGCGAGCCATCGCCACCGGCAATCGTTGACGCGCCATAGGGCGTGCCGCCACCGACTTGGGAGATATCGAAAAGCGCTGGCGTGGTATAGCCAATGGGTACGATGATCATGCCGTGATGCGCCAGAGTGGTCCAGGTAGAGGTGATCGTCGTCTCTTCTCCACCGCCGGTGCCGGTCGATGTGAACACACTGGCGACCTTGCCGGCCAGAGCGCCATTGGCCCATAAGCCACCGGTTTGGTCGAAGAAGGTGCGCATCTGCCCGGTCATGTTGCCGAAGCGAGTAGGCGTGCCAACGATGATGGCGTCGTAATCCGCCAGTTCCGCCGGCGTGGCCACCGGCGCATCCTGATCGGCCTTGCCGCCGGCTGCCTTGAACACTTCGGCATCCATGGTTTCCGGCACTCGCTTCAATGTTACCTCTACTCCGGCGACTCCCCGGGCGCCTTCGGCGACTTCGTGCGCCATGGTTTCTATGTGGCCGTACATGGAATGATAAAGAATAAGAAGTTTAGTCATTTGGAATTCCTGTTTCAGTTTTGAATTGAATGGGTTACGTTTTTTTTGCTTATGCTACGTCCACAAGCACGATTTCACTGTCTTTCCGGGCACTGACCTTCAGCAACTGTTCATCGCGAATAGCAACGCCGTCGCCAGCTGTGGCCACCACTCCGTTAACCTCGATCTGACCCGTCGCCGGCACCAGGTAAACTTTTCGGCCAGCCGCAATGTGATATTCGGTACTTTGACCCGCCTCCAGGGTTGCGGCAACCAGTCGAGCATCCGTGCGAATTGGCAATGCTTCATCGTCACCGGGCAGGCCGCTGGCGAGAGTCATGAATGACCCGCTGCGCTCGCCCTTGGGAAACGGCTTGGTACCCCAGGCAGGCGGTAGGCCAGTTTCATTGGGCATGATCCAGATTTGAAAGATCTTGGTGGCCTCGTCTTCCTCATTGAGCTCGCTGTGGGCAATGCCTGTTCCGGCACTCATTACCTGAACATCGCCGGCCTCGGTACGGGCCTGATTGCCGAGATTATCCTGGTGCGTAATGGCACCCTTGCGAACATAGGTGATGATTTCCATGTCGCGGTGTGGATGTCGTGGAAAGCCCGAATGTGGAGCGATCGTGTCATCGTTCCAGACTCTGAGGTTTCCCCAATGCATGCGGTTGGGATCGTAATATTCAGCAAACGAAAAATGATGGCGAGTGTCCAGCCAACCGTGGTGGGCACCGCCCAGTTCGCTGTGGGGCCGAAGTTCGATCATTGTAGTACCTCCCGTTTAATTTAAATGTTGGCTGCAAGAACAGGCTGCTTTATGGGATCAGGATGATCTTCTCGGAGCCACCCTCATAGACCTGGTGATAGGCCGCGACGGCGTCAGAAAGTGGCCGCTCGACAAACCTATTTGGAACCGGTAAGCCGCCCTCAAATGCTGCGCTTATTTGCCTAAGCATTCGCGCGCACTCTTCCAAGCTGTATAGCAGTGAATTGACGCCGATGATCGATCCGCCACGACGGTAAAGGTTCAGTGCGGACACCTCGACCATCCTATTTATCGGTGCCGCAATGACCGCGATGCGTCCGAACGAACCAAGCGTGTTAATCGCTGCAGGTAACCAGAAGCCGGTCGTATCGAAGATCACTTCCGGCAATTGCTGTTGCAAGCGCTCTCGCACCTGCTCTGGCAGCTCCTCTGCGTCCGCTAATTGAAACGCACGAATACCTTGTGCTTCCAGTTCTTGCACAACCTTGGCACGCCGTACGCCCATGACGACATCAGCGCCCCTTGCTTTGGCCAGTGCTTGCGCGGCTCTGGCCACCGCGCCAGCGCCCATGATCAAGAACCGGGTACCCGCTTGCACCTGACTCCGTTCCAGAGCATCCCAGGCGGTGATGTAGGGAACGCCAAAGGTGGCAGCCTGAGCGAAACTGAGCGATTCAGGCTTGAGTGCAACCGCATCGGCCGGCATAACCACATATTGCGCATGACAACCATCACGATAGAAACCAAAGCCCTTGCCAGTGCCGCCCCAAACCGCCTTCCCCTGGAGTCCCGGCGGCCCGTTCACAACAACACCGGAGAAATCGCGTCCGGGGGTGCGGGGCGTTGTGGTGTACGGAAACCGCCCAAGTACGTTCTTCACGTCGCTGGGATTGAGACCCGCCGCCCGAACTTCAATCAGAACCTCGTCGGCTCCCGGCACCGGTGTGGGCAGATCGCGTAGTTGCAGCGAAGCCAGTGTGCCAGTTGCGGAAAACTGTAAAGCTTGCATGGTAGACCTCAATCACGCACGCCCGTGCGGGCTATCGAGATTTAACACCGGGCCTGCCGGCACAATACCCGTTGGGTTGATGGTGTCGTGGCTGCGGTAATAGTGCTCTTTGATATGCTTCATATTCACCGTTTCGGCGACCCCAGGCCATTGGTACAACTCACGCACATAGCCGGCCAGGTTCGGGTAATCTTCGATCTGCCTCAAGTTGCACTTGAAGTGCCCGTGGTACACAGCATCAAAGCGGATAAGCGTAGTAAACAGTCGCCAGTCTGCTTCAGTGATCTGTTCGCCGAGCAAGTATCTCCGTGTAGACAAACGCTGATCCAACTCATCCAGCGTTTCAAACAAGGGCAATACTGCCTGCTCATACGCCTCTTGACTTGTCGCGAATCCGGCCTTATACACGCCGTTGTTTACGTTGTCGTAGATTTTGGCGTTAAGGCTATCAATCTCCGCACGTATTGCCTCCGGATAATAGTCGCCAGGCTTGGCACCAACGTCGTCAAATGCAGAGTTCAGCATCCGGATAATCTCGGAAGATTCGTTGCTGACAAACCGGTTTTGTTTTTTATCCCAAAGTACCGGAATGGTCACACGCCCTGTGTATTCAGGGTCTGCGGTGGTGTAAATCTGGTGCATGAAGTCTGCCTGAAAGATCGGGTCTGCCACCACACCCTCGTCTGCATCAAAGGTCCAGCCATGCTCACGCATGAGCGGGTTGACCACGGACACTGAAATCATCGATTCCAGCCCCTTCAGCTTGCGAAAGATCAAGGTTCTGTGTGCCCAGGGGCAGGCCAGCGACACATACAAATGGTAACGCCCGGCTTCTGCTTTAAACCCGCTCTCACCCGTAGGGCCGGCACTGCCGTCCGCCGTTACCCAGTTACGAAACTGCGACTCACTGCGAGCGAATTTGCCATTGTTGGATTTGGTGTCGTACCACTGATCAACCCATTTACCTTCTACAAGTAGGCCCATGGTGGTGCCTCCATTTTATGCTTGAATGTGATGTACCAAGGAAAGTGTTCCCCTTGATGTAGCTGTAATGGCGCTATATGCCCGAACGTTGCTATGGCAAGTAACCTTAACTCGTTGCGCCAATTAACTTGCGATCCAGCGACAGCTTTCCGCCACCGTTAAACACTAACGCGACTGAGATGCCTAATAGAGCCAAGCCAAATTCATAGCCGCCGTTATCCATAAATAGCCCATTTGGAAGGTGTACCGTCAGTATGGCAACCAACATGGTGAGCGCCAGCATCAACGCTGCAGGCCGAGTCAGCAATCCAATAAGCAGTGCGATACCTCCAAAGAACTCGGCACTGCCGGCGGCAAGCGCCATTAAGTAACCAGGCTCCAGGCCAATAGAGGCCATCCACTGCCCAGTGCCTTCCAAGCCGTTGCCGCCAAAGCTGCTGAACAGTTTCTGCGCGCCGTGCGCGACGAAAATGGTTCCGGCTGAAAGGCGAAGTGCCAGGCATCTTCGTTTTGCTGAGCCGTCGATCGCTGGCTGCCGGCCTGGCCCGCGTGCGCGCCCCGCAGCATGGCTTCCAGTTGATCCACCTGGCTCTCAGGCAGACCCAAGCGCCGAGCAATGCGCATCAGCATTTCCCGTTCGGCCGGATGTACCTCGCCATCTGCCGCAACCGCGGAAAACTGTACTTGCAGAAACATCTGCAGAAAAGCCGGCTGACGTCCGCTGATGCGAAGGAAGTGATCCAGTTCTGCATCCAGGTCGAAGTCTGCTTCTTTGCCGCGACTAAAAGCTGCCTTGGCGGTTGCTCTTTGCGTGTCGTTCAAGCGAAAGCGCACAAACATGGCTTCGGCCATCGCTATTTCGTCTTTCGAGACCACGCCATCGGCTTTGCACAGGGCGCCCATAACCGCGAAGACAGAGTCAACGAAACCCGCTTGAATGTTATGGAGTTTACCTACCAGGCGGCTTTTTACGCGGTTAAGCAGAAACGCACCAATGGCTGCCCCGATAAGAAAGCCGGGGAATTTACCAAAGGCGTAACCAATCAAACCACCAACGATGATTACAAACAGCATTAAAACGTCCTTACCGGGGAATGAATCAGATGACAGAATATACGTGTTTTTTAAGCGATCTTCATGTACAGGCTTTCATTCGGTTCATTTGTTTTGCGCTGAGCGCGTGAACCCCCGCATTTTGCATGTTAAAAGTACGAGTTATGACTATCGATCTGTTTGCCAATCAGCCAGCTGAAAAGACAACTGAGACTGTCTCGGAGGGCGCTGTTGTGCTTCGACAGTTTGCAGGCGCGCAAGCGCATAGCCTGTTGAGCGAGGTCAGGAAAATAACCGCAATTGCTCCCCTAAGGCACATGAAAACACCCGGCGGGCACCGCATGTCTGTGGCCATGAGCTGTTGCGGAAGTTGGGGGTGGGTAACCGATGCGCGAGGGTATCGCTATCAGGCGGAAGATCCGTATTCCGGCGATCCTTGGCCGGTTATGCCTTCCGTATTCATGGACTTGGCCAGGTCAGCCGCGCGGGTTGCGGGGTATTCAGATTTCAGCCCGAATGCCTGCCTGATCAACCGTTATGAACCCGGCGCAAAAATGGGGCTGCATCAGGACAAAAATGAGCATGACTTCTCGCAACCGGTTGTCTCGGTCTCTCTGGGCTTGCCTCAGGTATTCCAGTTTGGCGGGCTGGCTCGGAGCGAGAGGCCATCGAACATTCCTCTGGGCCACGGCGATGTGGTGGTTTGGGGTGGGCCTGCACGATTGCGCTACCATGGTGTTCTCACACTCAAGGCCGGAACGCATCCACTGACCGGCCCCTGCCGTTACAACCTAACCTTTCGTTGCGCTCGTTAGTGTTTACCTCACTACTGAAAACCAGTAGCTGAAACACAGCTACTCTTACGCCGGCACGCGCATTTTGGTAGAATTCGCGCCCTTTATTTTGCCGTAGTTTTGATGTCGGCAATTCGATTTTCATTAAACAGCGCAGCCAGTCGGGTACCCAAAACTATGGTAAACACACTGAAAGCCACTTGGTTTTCCAACACCAAAGGCGACCTGCTCGCCGGCATTGTGGTAGCCCTCGCGTTGATTCCAGAAGCGATTGCCTTCTCTATCATCGCTGGTGTGGATCCCAAGGTGGGGCTCTACGCCTCATTCTGCATCGCCGTGATCATTGCATTTGTGGGCGGTCGCCCAGGCATGATCTCTGCAGCGACCGGCGCCATGGCGCTGCTGATGGTCACGCTGGTAAAGGAGCACGGCCTGGAATACCTGTTGGCCGCCACCTTGTTAACCGGGGTGATCCAGATTTTGGCTGGTTGGCTGAAACTGGGGAGCCTGATGCGTTTTGTTTCGCGATCGGTGGTGACGGGCTTCGTGAACGCCCTCGCTATTCTGATTTTCATGGCTCAGTTGCCGGAGCTTACCAACGTAACCTGGCACGTCTACGCCATGACTGCAGCCGGGCTTGGGATCATCTACCTGTTTCCTTATGTACCGGTGCTGGGCAAAGTGCTGCCATCGCCGCTGATTTGTATCGTGGCGCTGACCATTGTGGCGGTGCTGTTCAATATTGATGTACGTACCGTAGGCGATATGGGCGAGTTGCCCGATACTCTGCCGATCTTCCTGTGGCCAGATGTGCCGCTGAACCTGGAAACCCTGATGATTATTCTGCCGTATTCTATTCCGCTAGCCGTCGTTGGCTTGCTGGAATCTATGATGACCGCCACCATTGTAGACGACCTGACCGATACGGAAAGTGACCGTAACCGCGAGTGCCGGGGGCAGGGCATCGCGAATATCGGGTCTGGTTTGCTTGGTGGTATGGCTGGCTGCGCGATGATTGGTCAGTCGGTTATAAACATCAAATCTGGTGGCCGAACCCGGCTTTCCACGCTCACGGCGGGCGTGTTTTTGATGGTGATGATCGTGGTGCTGGACGACATACTTGTGCAGATCCCTATGGCTGCCCTGGTTGCCGTGATGATTATGGTGTCTATCGGCACTTTCTCTTGGGAGTCTATTCGCAATCTGAAATCCCACCCGCTTTCTTCCAACATAGTAATGCTGGTAACCGTGTGCGTTGTGGTTGCGACCCATAACCTGGCGCTGGGTGTGTTTGCTGGTGTGCTGCTTGCAGCGCTGTTCTTCGCCAACAAAATCGGGCACTTTATGGAAGTGCAGACAACGTTGGATGAATCGACAGGTACCCGCAATTACAACGTAACAGGCCAGGTATTTTTCAGTTCTTCAGAGAAATTCGTTGCGGCGTTTGATTTCCGCGAAGTGGTCGATAAAGTGGTGATAGACGTCAGCCGTGCCCACTTCTGGGACATTACCTCCGTGGGTGCGCTGGACAAAGTGGTTATCAAGTTCCGCCGCGATGGCGCGGAGGTAGAAGTGATTGGTATGAACCAAGCCAGCGCTACCATTGTTGATCGCTTTGGCGTGCACGATAAGCCAGAAGGCATTGACCAGTTGATGGGCCATTAATATGCAAGATACGACAGCTAATTCCCAGGCGACTCCTCAGGATGCGCTGCACGTTGTAGCCTGTGTTGACGGCTCTCGCGCTGCACCGGCGGTGTGTGATTATGCCGGTTGGGCCAGTAAGTATATCGGCTCACCATTGACCCTGCTGCATGTGCTCGACGAAGAGCGCTATCCCGCGGAGCCAGATTTGGCCGGTAATATTGGCCTAGGTAGTCGCGAGCACCTTTTGGATGAGCTGGCGTTGCTGGATCGCAAACGGGCCAAGCTGGCTTTGGAGCATGGCAACCACATGCTGGACGAAGCCGCCCACAGGCTGCAGGAAGCCGGCCTTGGCGAGATCAAAAAACGCCAGCGCCATGGTGACTTGACCGAGTCACTCTTGGCCATGCAGGAGCAGACGCGCTTGCTGGTAATGGGGCTGCACGGAGAAAGCAGCTCAGATCGAGATCAACGTATTGGCAGCCAGCTGGAAACCGTTATTCGCAGCATGAGCCGGCCGATACTTCTAGTCCCGAATGAATATTCTGCGCCAAAAAGCGCCATGTTGGCGTTTGATGGCAGTGCAACGGCGTTTCGTGGTGTTGAGCACTTGGCTGCCAGCCCGGTACTCAAAGGGTTACCCATGCACCTGGTGATGGTGGGCGATGAAACACCCGAAGCCATGGCTCAGCTTCGCAAGGCCGAGACTATGCTTGCGCCTTTGGAGTCTGAGATTACTCTGGCCATTCGTAGCGGGGAAGTAGAGCCGGCGCTGCACAGTTATCAGAAAGAGTTCGATATCGACATTCTGGTGATGGGCGCATACGGCCATTCAAAAATCCGCCGCTTTTTGTTGGGCAGCACGACCACTAGCATGCTGAATTCAGCTAAAACGCCGTTGGTGATTTTGCGGTAGGTTTTTGATGAGGGTGTTGCACTTAGTTATTGAGACCGCGGAGTTATCAGCGCCGCTTGAAATGCTTGTCAATTCAAGCGGCGCTGTGTGGGGAAGGCGTTAAGCTTTGAGCTTCGCTGCAATTTGGGCGACATGTTCGCCCTGATGGCGAGCGATACCCAGCTCGCGCTCGTCTGGCTGGCGCGAGCCATCGCCACCGGCAATCGTTGACGCGCCATAGGGCGTGCCGCCACCGACTTGGGAGATATCGAAAAGCGCTGGCGTGGTATAGCCAATGGGTACGATGATCATGCCGTGATGCGCCAGAGTGGTCCAGGTAGAGGTGATCGTCGTCTCTTCTCCACCGCCGGTGCCGGTCGATGTGAACACACTGGCGACCTTGCCGGCCAGAGCGCCATTGGCCCATAAGCCACCGGTTTGGTCGAAGAAGGTGCGCATCTGCCCGGTCATGTTGCCGAAGCGAGTAGGCGTGCCAACGATGATGGCGTCGTAATCCGCCAGTTCCGCCGGCGTGGCCACCGGCGCATCCTGATCGGCCTTGCCGCCGGCTGCCTTGAACACTTCGGCATCCATGGTTTCCGGCACTCGCTTCAATGTTACCTCTACTCCGGCGACTCCCCGGGCGCCTTCGGCGACTTCGTGCGCCATGGTTTCTATGTGGCCGTACATGGAATGATAAAGAATAAGAAGTTTAGTCATTTGGAATTCCTGTTTCAGTTTTGAATTGAATGGGTTACGTTTTTTTTGCTTATGCTACGTCCACAAGCACGATTTCACTGTCTTTCCGGGCACTGACCTTCAGCAACTGTTCATCGCGAATAGCAACGCCGTCGCCAGCTGTGGCCACCACTCCGTTAACCTCGATCTGACCCGTCGCCGGCACCAGGTAAACTTTTCGGCCAGCCGCAATGTGATATTCGGTACTTTGACCCGCCTCCAGGGTTGCGGCAACCAGTCGAGCATCCGTGCGAATTGGCAATGCTTCATCGTCACCGGGCAGGCCGCTGGCGAGAGTCATGAATGACCCGCTGCGCTCGCCCTTGGGAAACGGCTTGGTACCCCAGGCAGGCGGTAGGCCAGTTTCATTGGGCATGATCCAGATTTGAAAGATCTTGGTGGCCTCGTCTTCCTCATTGAGCTCGCTGTGGGCAATGCCTGTTCCGGCACTCATTACCTGAACATCGCCGGCCTCGGTACGGGCCTGATTGCCGAGATTATCCTGGTGCGTAATGGCACCCTTGCGAACATAGGTGATGATTTCCATGTCGCGGTGTGGATGTCGTGGAAAGCCCGAATGTGGAGCGATCGTGTCATCGTTCCAGACTCTGAGGTTTCCCCAATGCATGCGGTTGGGATCGTAATATTCAGCAAACGAAAAATGATGGCGAGTGTCCAGCCAACCGTGGTGGGCACCGCCCAGTTCGCTGTGGGGCCGAAGTTCGATCATTGTAGTACCTCCCGTTTAATTTAAATGTTGGCTGCAAGAACAGGCTGCTTTATGGGATCAGGATGATCTTCTCGGAGCCACCCTCATAGACCTGGTGATAGGCCGCGACGGCGTCAGAAAGTGGCCGCTCGACAAACCTATTTGGAACCGGTAAGCCGCCCTCAAATGCTGCGCTTATTTGCCTAAGCATTCGCGCGCACTCTTCCAAGCTGTATAGCAGTGAATTGACGCCGATGATCGATCCGCCACGACGGTAAAGGTTCAGTGCGGACACCTCGACCATCCTATTTATCGGTGCCGCAATGACCGCGATGCGTCCGAACGAACCAAGCGTGTTAATCGCTGCAGGTAACCAGAAGCCGGTCGTATCGAAGATCACTTCCGGCAATTGCTGTTGCAAGCGCTCTCGCACCTGCTCTGGCAGCTCCTCTGCGTCCGCTAATTGAAACGCACGAATACCTTGTGCTTCCAGTTCTTGCACAACCTTGGCACGCCGTACGCCCATGACGACATCAGCGCCCCTTGCTTTGGCCAGTGCTTGCGCGGCTCTGGCCACCGCGCCAGCGCCCATGATCAAGAACCGGGTACCCGCTTGCACCTGACTCCGTTCCAGAGCATCCCAGGCGGTGATGTAGGGAACGCCAAAGGTGGCAGCCTGAGCGAAACTGAGCGATTCAGGCTTGAGTGCAACCGCATCGGCCGGCATAACCACATATTGCGCATGACAACCATCACGATAGAAACCAAAGCCCTTGCCAGTGCCGCCCCAAACCGCCTTCCCCTGGAGTCCCGGCGGCCCGTTCACAACAACACCGGAGAAATCGCGTCCGGGGGTGCGGGGCGTTGTGGTGTACGGAAACCGCCCAAGTACGTTCTTCACGTCGCTGGGATTGAGACCCGCCGCCCGAACTTCAATCAGAACCTCGTCGGCTCCCGGCACCGGTGTGGGCAGATCGCGTAGTTGCAGCGAAGCCAGTGTGCCAGTTGCGGAAAACTGTAAAGCTTGCATGGTAGACCTCAATCACGCACGCCCGTGCGGGCTATCGAGATTTAACACCGGGCCTGCCGGCACAATACCCGTTGGGTTGATGGTGTCGTGGCTGCGGTAATAGTGCTCTTTGATATGCTTCATATTCACCGTTTCGGCGACCCCAGGCCATTGGTACAACTCACGCACATAGCCGGCCAGGTTCGGGTAATCTTCGATCTGCCTCAAGTTGCACTTGAAGTGCCCGTGGTACACAGCATCAAAGCGGATAAGCGTAGTAAACAGTCGCCAGTCTGCTTCAGTGATCTGTTCGCCGAGCAAGTATCTCCGTGTAGACAAACGCTGATCCAACTCATCCAGCGTTTCAAACAAGGGCAATACTGCCTGCTCATACGCCTCTTGACTTGTCGCGAATCCGGCCTTATACACGCCGTTGTTTACGTTGTCGTAGATTTTGGCGTTAAGGCTATCAATCTCCGCACGTATTGCCTCCGGATAATAGTCGCCAGGCTTGGCACCAACGTCGTCAAATGCAGAGTTCAGCATCCGGATAATCTCGGAAGATTCGTTGCTGACAAACCGGTTTTGTTTTTTATCCCAAAGTACCGGAATGGTCACACGCCCTGTGTATTCAGGGTCTGCGGTGGTGTAAATCTGGTGCATGAAGTCTGCCTGAAAGATCGGGTCTGCCACCACACCCTCGTCTGCATCAAAGGTCCAGCCATGCTCACGCATGAGCGGGTTGACCACGGACACTGAAATCATCGATTCCAGCCCCTTCAGCTTGCGAAAGATCAAGGTTCTGTGTGCCCAGGGGCAGGCCAGCGACACATACAAATGGTAACGCCCGGCTTCTGCTTTAAACCCGCTCTCACCCGTAGGGCCGGCACTGCCGTCCGCCGTTACCCAGTTACGAAACTGCGACTCACTGCGAGCGAATTTGCCATTGTTGGATTTGGTGTCGTACCACTGATCAACCCATTTACCTTCTACAAGTAGGCCCATGGTGGTGCCTCCATTTTATGCTTGAATGTGATGTACCAAGGAAAGTGTTCCCCTTGATGTAGCTGTAATGGCGCTATATGCCCGAACGTTGCTATGGCAAGTAACCTTAACTCGTTGCGCCAATTAACTTGCGATCCAGCGACAGCTTTCCGCCACCGTTAAACACTAACGCGACTGAGATGCCTAATAGAGCCAAGCCAAATTCATAGCCGCCGTTATCCATAAATAGCCCATTTGGAAGGTGTACCGTCAGTATGGCAACCAACATGGTGAGCGCCAGCATCAACGCTGCAGGCCGAGTCAGCAATCCAATAAGCAGTGCGATACCTCCAAAGAACTCGGCACTGCCGGCGGCAAGCGCCATTAAGTAACCAGGCTCCAGGCCAATAGAGGCCATCCACTGCCCAGTGCCTTCCAAGCCGTTGCCGCCAAAGCTGCTGAACAGTTTCTGCGCGCCGTGCGCGACGAAAATGGTTCCGGCTGAAAGGCGAAGTGCCAGGCTGGTAAAGCTGCTGTCCGTTAACAGTACCCGGTTTATAAAATCTTTACTCATGATGCAGCCTCTAATTAATATCAGTGAGTTTGTTCGATGTACCTACTATAGTTAAAAGGGCTGGAAGATAATAACGGAATGATTTGACCTTTATGATCAGGAAAATTGAACTATGATGTCGCTTATCTCTTTAGACGCACTGCAAACCCTCGACGCAATAGAGCGCCGCCAAAGTTTTGCGGCCGCTGCCGAAGAACTCCACCGCGTGCCATCAGCGATTTCCTACACTGTTAATAAGCTTGAGGAAGATCTTGGCGTTGAGTTGTTTGATCGCAGCCGGCGTAAAGCGGAGCTGACCGCCGTTGGTCGCCTGGTATTGGAGCAGGGTCGGCACATACTTAAGGCCTCTGAAGAATTGGCCGTGCTGGCCCGGCAGGCTGCAGACGGCTGGGAGGCAGAGCTTCGGATTTGTGTTGACAGTGTGCTGACCTGTGACCCCGTTTATGAGCTGATTGAAAGGTTCCAGAAGATGCAGCCCAAAACCGAGATACGCCTAAGCGAAGAAGTGCTCGGCGGCAGTTGGGATGCACTCAGCGACAACCGCTGTGATTTGGTGATTGGCGCTGCAGGCGCGCCTCCTGGGCCGGGGTTTGCCCTTCATTCGCTAGGGGAAGTGGCTTTTGACTTTGCCGTTGCAGCCGATCATCCGCTGGCTAAATTACCAATGCCGCTGCCGGCGAGTGCGATACTGGATTACCCTACCGTGGTCGTGGCCGATAGCTCGCAGCGTTTACCCGCGCGCTCCACCGGGCTGCTGGATGGCCGCAGCCGGATTATCGTACCAAGCATCGATCACAAAATAGGCGTTCAGTGTAAAGGGCTAGGCGTCGGCTATTTGCCGCATCACAGGATTGCGCAGAAACTGGCTGAGGGACGGTTAAAGAGTTTAACACTGGATGCGCCCCGCCCTCCGTCAAATATATCGGTAGCCTGGTCTCGCGGACATACTGGTAAAGGGCTCAAGTGGTTTGTTGAGCGCCTCAAGCAGATGACGTTCGATCCTGTTCATGGTGTGTTGACTCAAAGCTGAGAAAGCGTGTGGTTCATGAATGTTTTGGCCGGAGAGTCTTATCACCGCTTTTATGGCTCCAGATCCCAGTAAGGCCTGCCCCCAAAACGCGCAGATAACAGATCAACCAGCAGCCGAACCTTGTTTGACAGGTGTCGGTGGCGGGGATAGAGAATGCTAAGCGTTATATCCGTCGGTGGATAGTCCACAAGGATCGTCCGCAATTGTCCGGTTTGCAGGACCTCGCCGACAATAAAAGTTGGTAACAGCGCGAAGCCTTGATTATTAACTGCGGCGTCGCGCAGGGGTTCGGCGTTATTGGACGACATAACACACCAGTTGGCTTGCTTTGCAACTCTGTGACTGCCGATGTGGCCTCGTCCAGTTCACTCAGAATCCGAACGCAGTGTTCATAGAACGCAAGCCCGGTATCCGTGGGCGTGACTCGATCTTATTGTCGTCAATTTGATGACGGAGTGTCATTTAAATACTGTATTGTACCAATAAAAGGGCCTGCGTAGAGTATTTCCATTACATTGAACATAGGCCTCAATATATTCGGCTAAGCTGAATGCACCCAGCAACTTCAGTCAGGAGA
This sequence comes from Marinobacter sp., assembly GCA_052089485.1. Lineage (GTDB taxonomy): Bacteria > Pseudomonadota > Gammaproteobacteria > Pseudomonadales > Oleiphilaceae > Marinobacter. The sequence goes on from JBQCZX010000046.1 coordinate 15,437, forward strand.
ATAGTGATGAGCACGCTAACAAAACACCCGGAAGAAGCGTTTGACCAGGAGTGCTTGAAGCCGGCCGAGTGCCAGGCGGTTGAGCTTTTAATTGAGCCCCGCGACAAAGATTTAGGCGGCTTCTCGGTAAGGCGCGTTCTGCCCACCATGCAACGCCGTATGGTTGGGCCGTGGATCTTCTTTGATCATATGGGCCCGGCAGATTTCGCCGCCGGCGACGGCATTAATGTGCGGCCACATCCTCATATCAACTTAGCGACGGTTACCTACCTGTTTGAGGGTGAAATATTGCACCGCGATTCGGTTGGCAGCTACCAGCCTATTCGCCCAGGCGATGTCAACCTGATGGTTGCGGGCAAGGGCATTACCCACTCTGAGCGAGAGCGGCCGGAAATTACCGCGGCTGCGCACCATCTAAACGGTCTCCAGCTCTGGCTGGCCCTGCCCGAGGCCGACGAAGAAATCGATCCTGCGTTTTATCACTACCCGAGCGCAGACATCCCCCGTGTTGAAATCGACGGCGTGCCAATCCGAGTGATTATGGGCAGCGCCTATGGGGCAACGTCACCCGTAAAAGTGTATGCGGATACGCTTTATGTTGAGGCACACCTTAAGGCTGGGCAAACAATCAAGGTGCCAGATGCCCAGGAGCGAGCGGTCTACGTTGCCGAAGGTGAGCTGACAGCAGGAGCGACCTCTGTACCTGAGTACGCCATGGCCGTGTTCTCAGACGCGCCTGGTATCGAGTTGACGGCCACACGTGATTCGCGCATTGCGATCGTCGGCGGGGAGCACCTGGGTAAGCGTTATATCGAATGGAACTTCGTATCCAGCCGCCGTGAGCGCATTCAGCAGGCCAAGGCCGACTGGAAAGCCCAGACCTTCCCAAAGGTGGAAGGTGACGACAACGAATTTATCCCACTGCCTGAATAAACCGATCATAGGAGGAGCTGTACCCACCCCGGAATCGCTGGCCGAAATGGCCGCCGCATTGAAAGCGGCCAACAACCCGGCGCTGGTGGTGGGTAGCAGTATCGACCGCAACGGTGCCTTTGACGCGGCGGTAGATCTGGCCGAACGCATGGGTGCCACGGTGTTCGAGGCCCCGGTCAACAGCCGCTCGAGCTTCCCAGGGCCGCGACCCGATGGGCATCGACTTCGCCATGCAGACCATCAGCGCCACCCGCCCCGATGGTGCGCTGATTGTAGAAGAGGCACCGTCGCATCGGCCGGGGTGTCGCTGGCCAACCCCGATACGCGCACCCTCTGCATCATCGGCGACGGCTCATCCATGTATTCCCTCCAGGCCATCTGGACCGCGGCGCAACATGAGCTTCCGGTGACCTTCGTGGTGGTCAATAACCAGGGCTATGGCGCCCTGCGCGGCTTTGCTGAGCTGATGCAAAGCAAGTCCATCCCCGGCATGGATGTGTCGGGTATCGACTACGTTCAGCTGGCCTCCAGCATGGGCTGCCCTGGTGATCTGGCCCAAGCGCTGACCCGCGCCCATGACGCGAGTGGCCCCCAACTGGTCGAGATTGCCATCGACCCGTCAAACAGCAAGATCTACTGATATCAAACCGTTTTAAAGGAGAATTCCATGACTGACAAGCAACATGCACTGAATTACACCGATGGCCAGTGGGTCGATTCCGAGAAGAAATCGACCAGCATCGATCCGGCGACCTACGCCGAAATTGGTACCTTCGCCGATGCCGGCGAGGAAGACGCCCAGCGGGCCATCGACGCGGCTCGCCGCGCCTTCGAGAGGAACCACTGGTCGCGGGACCGCCACTTGCGCGCGCGCGTGCTTAACCAGTTGGCCGACGCATTCGAGCGCAATACCGAGGCCCTGATCGACATCCTGTGTCTGAACAACGGCAAGGTCCGCGCCGAGGCCGAGCTGGAGATCAACATGGTGCCCTCCAAGCTGCGCTTCTATGCCGCTGTCGTTCTGACCGAGTACGGTCGCGCGCTGGAGCCGGTGAACGGCTCGATTTCGATGGTGCTGCGCCAGCCGGTCGGTGTGGCGGGGATCATCGTGCCCTGGAACTCACCCATCGTGCTGATGATCCGCTCGCTGGCGCCAGCCCTGGCGGCGGGAACGACGACTGTCATCAAGATGCCGGGTCAGACCGCGATGGTGAACTACAAAGTGATGCAAGCCATGGCCGAAGCCCGGGATCTGCCCGCCGGCGTCATCAACATGTTCACGGAGACGGGCTACAAAGCCTCCGCCCTGCTGGTGGATTCGCCGGACGTGCCGACGATCAGCTTCACCGGGTCCACGAAGACGGGGCGCGCCATCTCCGAGAACGGGGCGAAATACGTCAAGCGGTTCGGGCTGGAGCTGGGGGGCAAGACGCCGCTGGTGATGTTCGACGATGCGCGGCTCGAAGATCTGGCGCCGCTGTTCGAAAAGGCGCTGACCGTGTTCGCCGGGCAGTTCTGCATGACCGGCTCACGCTGGCTGGTGCAGAAGGGCATTGCCGACAAATTCCGTGACCTGATGGCCAGCCGGATGCAGGCGATCAAGGTCGGCCCCGCATCCGATCCCGCCAGCGACATGGGCCCGCTGATCGACAAGCCCAATGTGGAGCGCATCGACAAGGCCGTCGAAGAAGCCATCGCCCAGGGCGCCAAGGCGATTGTGCGCGGTGGTCCGGCCACGGGCGGCGATCTGGGCAAGGGTGCTTTCTATCAACCGACCATGCTGGAGGTGACGGACCCGAAAATGGCCATCGTTCAGGAAGAAACCTTCGGCCCGGTGGTGACCATGCAGGTATTCGAGACTGAGGAAGAGGCCGTCGCCCTGGCCAACGACAGCGAGTACGGGCTGGCAGCGGGGATCTTTACCCAGGACGTGAACCGTGCCTTCCGGGTGGCCCGCGAGATCGACGCCGGCACCGTCTGGATCAACGACTGGGCCAAGATCTATGACGAGTTCGAGGAAGGTGGCTTCAAGCAATCAGGCCAGGGCCGAATGAACGGCCTGGCAGTGATGGACGACTTTGTCGAATACAAACACATCACTTTGTCCCAGGGCGTCATGTTCCCCCCCGAGGACTGATCGGCATAACCACAGATTCGGGCAGGACGCGGAACGAAGACAGGAACAGTTCAAGCAAAGAGGGGTTGGGGCAAACCCGGGCGAAGCCGGAATCTGGAATTTCCGGCTGCCAGGGCAGCATACTGTGCCCGAGTGTCATGTCTCGCCCGAACAGTGAGCGATAACAACAGGGAGTATTTTATGAAAACCATTCTTGGCCTTTCAGGCAGTCTGCGCCGCGCATCGTTTAATAACGGGCTGCTGCAGGCCGCAGCCGAACTCGCCCCGGAGGGCGTGAAAATCCAGATCGGCACGATCCGTGGTGTGCCGCTTTATGATGCGGATGAAGAAGCGGAGGCTGGTTTGCCGCAGGCGGTCCAGACATTGCAGCAGCAACTGAAAGCCGCCGACGGGCTGCTGCTGATCACGCCGGAATATAACAACGGGATTCCGGGTGTTTTCAAAAACGCCATCGACTGGATGTCGCGCGGGCCCGGCCTGGAGCATTTCGTCAACAAACCGGTGGCCGTGATCGGCGCCTCGCCCGGCGGGTTCGGTACGCTGTTGGCACAAAACCACTGGCTGCCTGTATTGCGCACCTTGCGCACGCGGCCCTGGCTTGATGGACGCCTGATGGCATCGCGAGCCAAGCCGCTGTTTGACGATGCGGGCAAGCTTGTGGATGAACCCACCCGGGAGCAGCTCTCCAGCTTCGTCAAGGGGTTTTGCGGGTCACTTTAGGAAAGCAGGCGGATTCAGGTCACCGGCCTTATCCGCCGTATCGTTTGTGGCAGCCTTCTCTTGCTACTTCTCGACAGTCATTTTTCGCAGGGTTCTGTCCTTTTTCACGAAGTGATGATACAGGGCCGCCACAATGTGCCCTGCTTTTTAAAAAAATGCCGAGAATGACTCACACCCGACATACCTGGCCCGGTTTTCCCAGGAGGGAGGGCACGGGGCAGAGGCTGGCAGGACGCTGACACCGCGCTGGTGGTTGTTGATTTGGCGATAGCATGTCATCGCACAATCGTATTGTATTCGCTACGAGGCAGAGTGAGCATGTCCCTCACCGCAGGCGCTTCAAATGACATAAAAATCATCATTAGCTGCACCTCGCGGCCAACCTTGGCGCATCAGGTGTCTTGAAATGAAAACATTACTCAATCCTGGTTAACTCCATGTAGGATTACATGGAAATGCCAGCCAATGTCGCTGGGGCGTACAACGACCGTGCGTAACTTGAGTGACAGGCGGATCACTGAGACAGCTCGACAGGGCAGGGGGGCCTTTGAGGGTTTTATCACCGATCACATTAGCAGGCAGGAAATATGATTAGTCGCTCCGCTTCCTTGCGTTGCCAAAAAGCCCGTATCGCGAGCAAGCGCTTTTTTATTCGATGCCATGGTGTGTTGCTGTCCGCACTACTGCTGACCGGCTGCGCCATCGGTCCAGACCGGCTCGCCAGTAGCCGCATGGCCTACAATGACGCCGTTCAAGTCACCGAGCAGCGCGAACTGCTGCTCAATATCGTTCGGCTGCGATACCACGAAACCCCGGAATTTTTATCGATAAACAGCATCTCCTCACAGTTTGAATTAAACTCGACTGTTGGTCTCAGCGGCGAACTTGACGGTGACGGGCGTGTAACGTCGATCCAACCAAACGCCGAACTTGGCTTCGCGGAACGACCGACCATTACCTTTACGCCACAGCAGGGGCGTGAATTCACCCGCCAACTGATCGCGCCGGTCGGCCCGGAGACGCTTTACCGCTTGATTGAGTATGGCTGGGGACTGGACCGCATTTTCGAGTTGGCCGTACGCCAAATTAACAGCGTGGGCACGCCGATTGGGCTGACCCGCGAAGCATCCAAAAGCGACTCCTCACAGGAACTGCGCCGGGTCATTTCGACTCTCGCCGAATGGCAACGTCGCGGCCTTGTGATACTGGACATGCGCGACCAGTTCGACGTTGTCTCACCACGGGTACCGGCAGACGCTGTGGCCGCAACAGACCTAATAGACGCTGCCAAAGAGGGCTACTATGTGCTCGCTAAAAATAACGGTTATGTACTTGCCCAGAAAACATTAAGCCTGACGCTGCACATCGATGCGTCACTCGCAAAAACGCCAGAGTGGCAACGTATGTCCCATGATCTGGATATCGACCCTGACCGGCAAAGTTACGCCATTGATCTGGCTGGCATGCGCAGCCAGCGTAACCACAAACCGTCGGATACGCTTTATTTGGAAACACGCTCCCCCCTGGGGATCATGGCGTACCTTGCACAAGGCGTGGAGGTTCCGGTTCTTGATGTACAGCGCCATGAAGTGGTGCCGGTCGACACCTCGCTCACCTCTCTGTTTCGCATCCAGACGGGAGACGACGAACCCCAAAGCGCCCATCTCGCCGTACCGCACCGAGGGCACTGGTTTTATATGCAGGCTGACGATCTGGCTTCCCGACGCAGCCTGGGCGCGTTGATCTCCTTACTCCGGCTGGAACTGGAAGCGGGTGGTACAGAGAATGCACCCACGCTCACGTTGCCTGTCGGCCAATAGCGTTACGAATTATGATGGGTGTGCGTCGCTTAAGCTGCGGCGATGCACATGCGACCGCCAAGGCCGTCCACACGCTGGGCCATGCACATAGCGGCCAGATCGAGTTCGACACGTACCTCAAGTACGTGTTGGTCATGATTCCTCTGTGGTGGGCGTGGACCGGCCATATCCTGTTCGCAAACCGCTTTGATACTGATGGCGCCCTCCAGCGGGTGATGACACTCGCGCAAATGGTCGCTGCCGCGTCGTTATCGCTGTTCATCGATTTCGACCCGAACTACCACGGCTTTCTTCTCTCTTATGTCGCTATTCGCGGCCTGGGATTCACTGCTGGACTCTTGATCAGCCTGTCGAAAGCCATCACATGCCGGAGCGCTACACGCTTTTAGCTATCATATTGCTCGGCGAGTCTGTGGCAAACCTGGTGGCGGCATTCGAGAGCGTCAGCGTATCCGTGCAAACCGTTGTGGCGGCACTGGCCGGGTTCACTCTGATCGCGGCGATCTGGTGGATCTACTACGACAATCTGAAGAGACGGATCTACGGCAGGGCGCTGGGTACCGACCAAGCCGTTATCTACCTGCACCTTGCGATTTTTATCGGTTTGGGCGGTATTGCGACCATGATCCGTTTCGCCATTGAGCCAGTTCTGGCATTGGCCGACTACAAGCTACTCGTTGGGCTCAGCATGACGATCTTTCTGATTGCACTGCAACTGCTTCTGCAGATTTATCACCCGAAAGCGGAGCGCGGGCCGCTGCTGCGCAACGCCGTCATTGCCTTTGTGCTTGCCATGGCTGCACTGGCTATTGCACCAACGAATTTGACGGTGCTTTTGGCAATGACCGGTGTTTTCGTGGTTCACGCAATCACCGGTGCGAGGCGGCGGGCTTTAGTGACGCAACAAGACTCACTTGCCGACAAGTCGTCGCCTTGAAGCCTGGAGCTACCGGACCTCGTTGCCGGTGGAAGCCGTTAAAGAGACCGGCAAGAAAACGCTGGTAATTTCAGGCGTCTGGACCAGTGTATGTGTTGCTTTCCCGGCACTGCAGGCAAAAGCCGAAGGCTACAAGGTATACGCGGTAATGGATGCCTCGGGCGATGTCAACAAAATGGGTTCTGATGCAGCGCGCGAGCGGATGTTTGCGGCGGGTATTATTCCTGTTACCACCAACACCATCCTGAGTGAAACTCACCGTACCTGGAATCGCCAAGATGCCGCTAAATGGGGTAAACTCTACTCCGAGCTGGTGCCAGAGTATCGTGCCAGCGTTGAAAGTTACAACCGGGCCCAGGAAGCGGCGAAATAAGGCCTCAGTTATTCACCGCCAAACGAACATTTGATGAAATGATGGCCACGCTGTTGCGCGGCCATCGAAGTTCAGAGTGGGCTGAGCGGTTAGACCACACAACAGAAAAATGGAAACTCGTATGAAAACCCTTACTCCTTTAGCGCTCGTTTCAACCATACTCGTTACTGCCTGTGCAGGCTTCTCGCAGGATAAAGTAGACTCCCAAGCACCTGTGGCGGCTCCGTCATCGCCGACCGTGCATAACTATCAGTGCGAGAGCGGCGAAACGATTTTGGCAACTTATCGCTCTACCGACTCGGCCAGAGTCCAATACGAGGGCAGTACTTATAACATGCAAACCGCGGTCTCTGGCAGTGGGGCGCGTTACGTTGGTGGCGGGTTGGAGTGGTGGACTAAAGGTTCTGGTGCCGAATCTGAGGGCACTCTTTTTCGCCACATGGCTGACGGTACGTCTGGAGACATCATCGAGCTTTGCAAAGAGTCCTAAACGAGTCCGCCAACATGTCGCACACACCCCAAGCTCAGCGCATGTTTTGCAGCGCCGTGGCCCAGCGGAACATAGTCTCCAGCATAGTCTGCGCGCTCTTCTCATGAATCTCAGTTGGCGTGAACGTGCCGTCCGCGATGTGCTCAGCCACCATCGGGATCATCACTTGTTGTTTGATTGGTACCATTTCTAGCGTGGTTAGAATGTGCTTCGCCGTTTCGGTCGAGCGAATGCCGCCCGAGACGCCACCATAGCTCACGAAACCGGCTGGCTTGTAGTTCCATTCCTTGTACAGGTAATCAACCGCGTTGATGAAAGACGGCGGCGCAGTGTAGTTGTACTCCGGCAGCACAAAGATGAATGCATCCGAGTTATCGACAATCTTCGACCAGCGCTTGGTGTGTGCGTGCTCGTATTTCTGCAGCATGGGATGATGGGGTTCGTCCAACAGCGGCAGATTGATCTCCTGGAGATCGGCGAGCTCAATCTCGAATCCGGCTGAGTTAGCCTGGGCATATGCATGAAACCAGTCTGCGACAGTTTTGCCGACCCGGCCGGGGCGGGTGCTGGTGAGAATGATGGTCAGTTTCATCGAGTAGTCTCCTTGATTTTCTGGGATCGAGCGCCTGCGTGACCGAGGTCGATTCCATGATACAGACACGTTTGGCGAATTTGTTGAGCTTACAGGTTTAGAATAGCTCATTCCATGTAGCCCCTGAATCAGATGACTGTCTGGGAGTGTCGCAATAATACTGACCCACTAGCGCCAACTTAAAATTGACTCATTAGACACTTGTGGAAAATCATGTATAGGACTCCCCTGATCCGACGCATTGGGGTGAAGAGGCTGTGTGTCCGGATAACAGAAGTTGGTCAATTAACAAGCAATCATGCCCGCAACTGAGCGGTCATGGCGGTCATCCGCCCAGTCTGCGAGATTTGCTGAATAGCTATGGGGAATCCGGGCTAGTCTTGGCCTGTACTTGGGACCGAAGGTAATAATCCATCAATCGATGATATTCCTCCGGCCATCCAGCATCGAATGGCCGGCTCTCTTCCGGCTGCTGATGGTTGAGCAGGGGATCATCTTCATGCCAGGGATAATACAGTCCGGACCTGTCATTACTGAATGCTCCATGCTCATTGATACTGCGCTTCAGGGCGAACCCCACGTTACTGACCCCGTCCGGGCTCAGCAGGTTTTCGCCACCGAGGGTAATATAGTCCTGGTCTGACAGGCTGAAATGATACAGTGTCGGGAAA
>JBQCZX010000047.1:0-6457 GCA_052089485.1 Marinobacter sp.
GGGCCGACCAGTCGTTCAGTAAACAGAAGCCCGCTACGTGGGTGCTGGCTTCACCAATGGCAATAGGCTCGCCCATGCTATTGCCCGGCCCAAGCCAGATACCCAGCTCCAGTTCGTAATCCAGCCGTTTACTGGGGCCGAAGCTGGGGGTCTCTTTCCCCGCTGGCAGAGTCTGGCCGTTGGGTCGGCGCACGGATGTTCCGGAGATGCAGATAGTTGAGGAACGGCCGTGGTAACCAATGGGCACGTGCTTGTAGTTAGGCAGCAACGGATTGTCGGGACGGAAAAAACTGCCGATGTTCTGGGCGTGATGAATGCCTACGTAGAAGTCGGTGTAGTCGCCTACCCGCGCAGGCAGGTGCAACTCACAGTGGCTCATGGGCACCAGTAGCACCTCACCGAGCGCCTGCATAGCCGCTTGCTGCTCGCTGTGTTCATCCAACAATTGCAGCAGCGCCGTACGTAACGCTTTGCGGCCTGAGGCGCCAAGCGCGAAGAAATCGTTTAACTGCTCCCCACTGGCAGCTTCCGCCGCAGCGGCGGCGTCACCGACGAACAAATCTGCTTTCAGAGCGACCTGCAGATCGAGAATACTGTCACCGATGGCGACGCCACCCCGCGGCTTTTGACCGGAGCGACTGAAAACGCCCAGTGGCAGGTTTTGGATGGGAAAATCAGGATGGTCGTTAGCAGAAGCGACCCAACTCTTTTGCGGCTGTGTTGTCATTGTTCAGGGACTCCCTTCGTCGAACGTTTTATTCATGCCTGCCCAGCAGGCGTCGTAGTCGTGTTGTCGCTGTGGGCAGTCGAGTGCGTGGCGGCTGGCGCGCAAGACGCTGCCGGTTTCAAACATAAACGCCATGCTCTGATCGATCTTGTGTGGCGCCAGGTCGGCGGCGATGGCTTGTTCGGTGCTGGCGTTGTCCGGGCCGTGGGCGCTCATGCAGTTGTGCAGCGAAACGCCCCCGGGAACGAAGCCCTCGGCTTTGGCGTCGTATGTGCCCTTGATCAGTCCCATCAACTCGTTCATCCGGTTGCGGTGAAACCAGGGTGGCCGGAAGGTGTTCTCCGCCACCATCCAGCGCGGCGGGAAAATCGCAAAATCGATATTGGCCTGGCCATGAACCGTTCCGGGCGAGGTCAGCACCGTAAAGATGGAAGGATCCGGGTGGTCAAAGCTAACGGTGCCGTAGGCGTTGAAGCGGCGAAGATCGTACTTGTAAGGTACGTTATTGCCATGCCATGCAACGACATCAAACGGTGAGTGATCGAGATCCGTGGCCCACAGTTCGCCGAGAAATTTCTGCACCAAAGCCTCTCGTTGGTCACGGTTTTCGTAACGGGCGACCGGCGTCAGGAAATCTCGCGGGCTGGCCAGCCCATTGCTGCCAATCGGGCCTAAATCAGGCAACCGCAGAGCACAGCCATGATTCTCACAAATGTAGCCGCTGGCAGTGGCGTCAAGTAACTCGATGCGGAATTTGAGGCCACGGGGCAGCACGGCGATTTCCTCTGGCTCGATGGCCAGCACGCCAAGTTCAGTGATGATGTTCAAACTGCCCTCTTGCGGCACGACCAACCATTCTCCATCGGCATTGAAGAACGCCCGTGTCATGGAAACATTGGCTTGATACAGATGTACGCTGACGCCGGTGGTTTGATCAGCAGGAGATGTCGCCGCGATAGTGGTTAAACCGGCCAAGAAGTCGGTGGGTTCGGACGGCACGTAAAAGGGATTCCAGCGCAGACGATTGGGGTTGATTGGCCCCAGTTCCTGGCCCGTAATCTGTTCGGTCAATCGATGGTATTCGGGGTGGCTGGCAGAGGGCTTGATGCGATACATCCACGTGCGCCGGGATTCTGCGCGGGGAACCGTAAACGCCGTGCCTGAGAGCAATTCCGTGTACAGGCCGTAAGGGACTTTCTGCGGTGAGTTTTGCCCGATTGGCAGCGCGTCGGGTAAGGCTTCCGTGCTGAACTCATTGCCGAAACCGGATTGGTAGACAAGTGCATCGGACGAAGTTTGTGATGGCATGTTCACCTCTTGTTATAAACCCCGGCGGTCTCTCACTCCAACACCCGGCCGGCTAAGTCGTTTTCAGCACGCCACGACGAACCTGATCACGCTCGATCGATTCAAACAATGCCTTGAAGTTCCCCTCCCCGAATCCTTCGTCGCCTTTGCGCTGGATGAACTCAAAAAACACCGGCCCCATTAAGGCTTCCGAGAAAATCTGCAGCAACAGGCGGCAATCGCCGTCTATTGAGCTGCCGTCCAGCAATATTCCACGGGCCTGCAGATCCTTAATTGGCTCATCGTGCTCTGGCAGGCGCTCATCAAGCATTTCGTAGTAGGTGGCGGGAGGTGGGGTCATAAATCGCATGCCCAAGGCTTTCAATGCATCCCAAGTGCTCACTAGGTCGTCAGTGAGGAACGCCACATGTTGAATGCCTTCGCCATTGAATTGCATGAGGAATTCTTCGATTTGCCCGGCGCCCTTGGAGGATTCTTCGTTCAACGGAATGCGGATCATGCCGTCCGGCGCGGCCATGGCCTTGGAGGTAAGGCCGGTGTACTCGCCTTTGATATCGAAGTACCGAAACTCGCGGAAATTGAAAAGTTTCTCGTAGAAGTTCGCCCAGTAAGTCATGCGCCCCCGATACACATTGTGGGTCAGATGATCGATCACCTTCAGGCCGGCGCCCTTGGGGTTGCGATCAACACCTTCAATAAACGTGAAGTCAATATCGTAGATTGAGGTGCCCTCACCGAAGCGGTCAATCAGATACAGCGGCGCCCCACCGATGCCTTTAATAGCCGGCAGCCGCAACTCCATCGGCCCAGTGGGAATATCCATCGGCTGCGCTCCCAGCTCCAGTGCTCGGGCGTATGCGGTCTGGGCATTCTTGACCCGGAAGGCCATGCCACATACCGAGGGCCCGTGCTCCGCGGCAAAGTAGGAAACCGCGCTATTGGGTTCACTGTTAAGGATCAGGTTGATTTCACCTTGACGATAAAGCGAAGCATTCTTGGAACGGTGATTAGCGACTTTTTCGAACCCCATCATCGCAAAAAGCGGCTCCAGGGTATTTGGGGTCGGTGACGCGAATTCGATGAATTCGAAACCCATCAGGCCCATAGGGTTATCAAATAGATCAGCCATTGTCTGGCTCCTTCATTCGCTCAAGCAGGTTTGTCCGCTTGGGCATCGGGGTGCGCGCACTGGAATGCCGGATGCTCAAGAGCCAAGCGTTCAACCCTCGCTATTCTCGGGTAGTGGCTAAGGTCAATTGCAAAGCGCCGCGCTGCATAGACTTGTGGCAACAGGTACACATCCGCCAGCCCTGGCGTGCCAAAACAAAAGTCCCGGTCATCAATGAGCGCCTCGACAGCATCAAAGCCGAGGCCGATCCAGTGTTTAATCCAATTACTGACCTCTGTCTCCGAGAGCTCTAATTGGCGTAACCGATTCAGTACCGACACATTGTGCAATGGGTGAATATCGCACCCAATTATCGCCGCCACGCCACGCTGCTTAGCACGCTCCAGAGGGTCTTCCGGTAACAGTGACGGTTGCGGATAGCACTCCTCCAGATACTCGATGATCGCCGGCGACTGAATTAGTACCTGACCGTTTTCCACCCGCAGTGCAGGCACCCGCCCTTGAGGGTTGAGATCCAGATATGCAGGCTTTAGGTGCTCGCCACCATCGCCAACCAGATTGACCGGTATTGAGCGGTAATCGAGTCCTTTTAACTCCAGCGCAATGCGTAAACGATAGGAAGATGTGGAACGGTAATACGTGTAGAGATCCATAGTGCCTGCCGTGTTTCAGGACAACGTTTGTGCGCCGCTTGGTTGCAGAGAATTTATTCACAATGCTTTTGCTTGTTACGTAATTTTGGTTCAGATAAGGCGTGTGTCAAGCAGCTGCAATGGTTGCCCCCGACTTTACGGCAAATAGGCCTCAAAATGCTGGCGTAAGATTGCCTCGGGAGTGGCGTGGGTGCTAACGGTAGCTACAGCTAGTAGTCCTGGAAGCTCACCGGGTTTAGGCAGTGATGTCGCACTCTCTTGGCTCATGGTCAGCCACAAAAGTGCGTCATAGGGGAACCTCGTATCGGGTTCGGCCACCAGATCAAGACTGGCGTGGCTGATCTGGGGCGTCTCAGCCACCATTTCTCTCGCAGTACTCTCTACCTTGGCTTTGAATTGCCGCCGATCAGAATCAGTGCACTGGAATAGCAGCAGGTAACGGCTGATTTCTGTCGCTGAGGCCTCTGTAGAAGTATCCAACAGCACTTGCTCTCGCACGGCAGCTACCCGAATGCGTTCGGGATTCATAAACTTGAGCTCGTCGTTCAGCATCAACGCCCGCGAGCGCGATCTCATGATATCCCCACCGTCGAAATCCGGGTCCATACCAAACTCGCTGAGGCAGTCAAAATCCACACCGGCTGGCGTTGCAACCAGATGATTGCGGGTGTAACGCGTAAAGGGAAAATGCTTCATTCCCAGCCAACAATGAATGTCTTCGTAATAACGCCGAAAGGCGGCCCGCGACAGATCGTCACGCCTAGAGATTAAAGAAACTGATTTCATGGGGTTACCCTCACCTGCGAACTAAAAACGGCACTCACCATTATATCAGGACTCAACTCCAAATGACTTCGTGCCTTTAAGCAATCCGTAAGTCCCGCGTTAGTCTGATAGGACGATGCTGTGCTGTGCCGCCGCAGCCACCATTCTTCAGTCAATACCATAGACACAAGCATGAGGATGAGTGAATGAATAATCAAAGCGGGGATGTGGCAGTTGTAACCGGGGCCAGCCGTGGCGTTGGTAGAGGCATTGCTGTTGCGCTGGGCGCGGCGGGCATGACCGTTTATGTTACCGGCCGTTCTGCTACAGTAAGCAACTCCCACCTTCGTGGCCACCTATTGTCAGGCACCCTGGCAGAAACCGCAGAAGCCATCACCAAAGCCGGTGGTAAGGGCATCGCCGTGGCCTGTGATCACGCTAACGATCGTCAGGTGCAGGAGCTGTTTGCTCGAGTTGAATATGAGCAAGGTCATCTGGATTTACTGGTAAACAACGCAGCTTTTTTGCATGAAAATCTGATTGACCCGGGACCGTTCTGGAACAAACCCCTGGATATGGTAGACATGCTCAACGTTGGCCTGCGCTCCTCCTATATAGCCAGTTATTACGCGGCACCGTTGCTACTGAAATCTCCGCGGGGGCTAATCGCCTTTACCTCGTCATTCGGTGCCGACTGCTACATGCACGGTCCGGCCTACGGTGTGCAAAAAACCGGTATCGACAAGATGGCCTTTGATATGGCGGTGGACTTCGAGGGAACCAACGTAGCCACGGCGTCTTTGTGGCTAGGTCCGCAGCGTACTGAACGTTCAGCAATTGCAGCGGTAGAGCGCGCCGACAAATACGAAACGATTATGGCCAGCGCAGAAACACCAGAGTTCAACGGTCGAGTAATTTTGGCGCTGTTGAACGATCCCGAGCTGGCGCAACTGTCCGGCCAGACCCTGATCACTGCTGAGTTGGCAGCAACCTACGGCGTTATCGACACCGAAGGCCGCAAGCCGCCGTCTTATCGCGACATGTTGGGCTCGCCGCGCAAGTACCATTCGGCGCGAGTTGAGTAAGATCTCCACGTCCTCAAATCATTTCCGGTTGGGGTGAGGCCACCTTCTTTCAGGTGGCCGGAGTTCTGTTCTAGTCTGGTTTTCGAGCCGCTTTCCCTTCCCTGCCAGCTAAGCTTTTTAATCCAGCCAATCTGTCAGTTTGTTCGCATCAATCTTGGCGAAATAAGCGCGACACTTGTCTTCACTAGCGAAAGTGGGTTGCTGGAACGCACGCCAGTTGTCACCACTGCAGCTGTCACTGCCCTCACTCAGTTGCACGGTACTCAGTGCGGCCGCCTTTACATCTTCCAACGCATAAGGCAAGTCGACGAGTTGCTTCTGTGCGAATAATTCAGTCATCTGGGAATAACGCGGTGACTCCTTGTTGCTGGATATCGAATAACTCAATATGCCTTTAGCTACAGGGCCCGCCTCGGCAAATTCAACGGCCCGGCATTTTGTAGTTAAACTGCGGCGGCAGACAGCGCACGCTAAGAACTCCCCCGTGAGCGGCGCGGAGGAATTCACGAAAGAGATGGGCGCCCTGTGCATCGAGGTTCATGTTCAGGTCCTACGCTTCCAGCACGCGGCACGCTTCTGCAAGGTCAACACCTACCCCATCCAGTGTTGCTAAAGGGTTGCGCTTGCACAGATTTACCAGGTCGTTGCGCAGCACTTGACCCGCATAACTCTGATTGCTCAACATGTGATCAACGACCGAGTTCAGGTCAAATGTAGCGCCTTCAAGTCCATCAGTGCCATTAATGCGCTGCTGAACCATCGTCAGTCCTGAGCGGGTCCGCAAACTGCG
>JBQCZX010000047.1:6557-23605 GCA_052089485.1 Marinobacter sp.
TGCCATTAATGCGCTGCTGAACCATCGTCAGTCCTGAGCGGGTCCGCAAACTGCGCTCTGTGCGTATATCGCCTTGCACACTTGGAATACCCTCAATAGGTGCTTCCGGGTTGGCCAGCCAAAAACTGCTGTTCGAGTTGGTGACGCAGTCTTGGCGAATCAGCGACGCCTGCTTGCTGGCTCCTAATAAACCTTCATCTGCAGAGTCAGGGTCTGTACCCCATTCACACTCACTCGTATCGCCGCGAAACGCCGGAGCCAAGAAGCTGAGATACACCGGGGTTGCAGTGGCACACTCTGCCAACTGCGTGTCCGTCATGTTGGCAACCGGTCCATGGTCTGCGTAAAGCACGTCGCCACTGCTGTCAGAGGCGATAATGTTGGTATTTGCGGTAGCCTGATAGCGACTGACGGCGGCCTCGATATCACCCACTGTTTCTGCGCGTGCCAAAGCAACACTCTGGCCATTTTGACCACGATTGCCTTCGTCCGCGACACGCAGGGCAAATGCTTTTTCAGTCGTCCACGGGAATAGCGGCCCACCGAGAACCAGGCCGTGACGCGTGCGATACAAAGTCCGGGTTTCGGGCACCAGGTTACCGTTTTCGTTCAGCACCTTTACCGTTATCTTCACCGGTTCCATGGCTTCTTCTTCGCCATCAAACAGGTAAGCCTTCGGATTGCCGGGAACGAGGGATAATTCGTACAAGGCCTGGGTACGAGATGTGCTAACCGTATTGGTCCAAGCCACTTGGCCATTGGTGCCAAAACCAACCATAGACCGGTCAAAAGTGTTGGCGCCCAGAAGGTTGGTGACGCCTGGAATGATCTGGTGGCGGGGGAAAAAGAAGAACGACAGGTCCCAATCTAAGTGCGGGTTGGCGTAGAGCAATATGGCATACCCCATCCCTTTGTCGTGAAGTAAAGCGCGGGGTAATCGCTGCAACGACAACCGGAAGTCATCGGTAAGAAGCTGATATATTTTTAAGTGATATTTTTGTGGTAGGAAGGCTTACGCAAATGGGGGCACAGCGCCCCCCCCCCCATTTGCGTCATACATTAGCTCTCTTGCTTTTCCATCGTTACGATTTCCTGACGCTCTTTCAGCTTCGCCGGAATGTCGTTTTCATCCATAAAGAACTGTGAATACCACTCACGCAGCTGGTAAATCGGGCCGTCGCCTTCTGCCAACACTGGGTTATCGACACGAGCTTTGGTCTTCCAGATATCAACGTCCTGGTAGAATGATGTGCGGTTGGCCTGAACATACTCTTTAGCCACCTCACTGTTCTGCTCGTCTGTCCACTCTGGGTTTTTCTTAACCAGAACACCAAACCGCAGCTCAAAACTGTTTGGCGAGATAGGCACATGGCAATTCAGCAGAATGGTTTCGACGGTACGCCCTTCAAATTCTGCGCTCATGCGCGTGAAGTGCGTGGCTGGCCCGTAGTAGGCTGATTTTGCAACCAGGCCGCCGCCAAGACGTCCAGAGTCACCATGAAATTCCTGGGTGCCGATATGACCTTCAAACACGTTGCCAAAATAGGTGCACGGCGCGCCATGAACCGGGCCAAAGTGTTGGACATCGGACAGGTTATCAACCAGTTCACGTGGATTTGTGTCGATAAACATCAAATCCATATGCCAGCTGTTATTCCACTCGTCACTGTCGATTTCCGGGAAGTAAGGTATTTCAACACCTTCACCCGGCGGGTTGCCTTCCGGGTTATGCCATACAAAGAACAGCTTGTTAACTTCGCAAGTTCTCCACGGCTTGGTTTTGGCTTTTGGCGGTATGCGTTCGCAATAAGGGATTTTTGTACAGCGACCACTGGCTTCATATTCCCAGTGATGAAAAGGGCATACAATGCGCCCGTCTACAATCTCACCTGTCGATAGGTCAGCACCCATGTGGGCACAATAGGAGCTTAGTACGCTTATCTCGCCTTCTTCGTTGGCGAATGCAACCAAGCGGGTGCCAAATATATTTAGCGCATGAGGTTTGCCATCGCGAAAGCTGTCCGCCTCACCTACACAATGCCAGCCTCTGGCGTAACGATAGTCTGCTGTTTCAGCGGAGGGTTGGGTATCGATAATTTTTGTCATTTCCGGTCCTCAAAGGTTCAGATTTAGCCTGTCCCATGGCGCTGTTGGCCATCTCTCAGTCTCATCATCGCCAAGGTTCTCGTCTTACTCATCCTTCAACCGGACTAGATTGGCGCCCGACCGGCTTACTTTCGCCAGTCATTCACCAAATATTGATCCAGCGCAATTTTTTGTGCTTGCACAGTTCGCTTGATGTATCTGCCGGCATGATCTGAGTGAGCAAGCCAGAAGATAGCTTCGGCCGGTACCTCCGGGGGAGCTGCAATACCACCAAGCGCGGCAATGCCTTGGTCGCCGATCGTCGCCTTCAGCGCCTCAGTAGATACCACCCCCGGGTTTATGGTGTAAGCACGCAAACCTTGTGCGCCCAGTTCAATATTGATAACACCAGACAGCCGCGACACCGCCGCCTTACCGGCTCCGTAGGCGTATCCCCAGCCGCCCTTATCCGCAGACACCGGCGGATTACTTTCACCGGCGCCTGAGGTCACGCTAACAATAACTCCGGAACCCTGCTCAACCATCAGCCGGGCAATGCCCTGTGTCAGTGCCACGGGCCCCAGCACATAACCGCGAAACACGCGGTCCAGTGTATCCGTGGACAAATCCAGAAAAGCATTGTTCAGATCTGCGCCCTGATAAATTGCGTTGTTGACCAACACATCAACACGACCACACTCACTCTTCACTTGCTCGATCGCCTTTTGAACCGACTCTTCCATCAGCAAATCCAGCGGGATCATCCAGACCTTACGACCCAAGGCTTCAATAGCGACCGCGGTCGATTTCAGACTGCCTGCCAGCGGCGTGCCGTCATGTCCGATCACCCCGTACTCTTGATTCGTACCATCATCAATAGAGCGGGCGCTGATAGCGACATCGTAGCCTTCGCGGGCAAAGGCCAGCGCCGTTGCCCGCCCTATACCCCGGCTCGCGCCGGTCACAAATGCAATTTTACTCACACAACAGTCCTTCTTATATTCAGCTGCGGTTGCCGATCAGGTCGGATAGTCGCTATAGCCTTCCGCACCGCCGGAATACAGGGTTTTGCGGTTGAACTCCGCCAGTTCACGGCCACTCTCAAAACGCTCGGCCAGATTCGGGTTGGCGATAAAGTGACGGGCAAACGACACCGCATCGGCGGCATTGGTATCGATCATTTCAGCGGCACTGTCGCGCTCAAAGCCATCGTTGATGATCAAGGGGCCTTTGAACCGCTCACGGGCAACAGCAAACGCATCCACTTTACGGGTGTGGGCTTTCATGATGTGAAGATACGCCAGGTTCATATCGGCAACGCCATCGAGTAACGCTTGCAGTGTGGCTGCCGGCTGGCTGTCCATGACATCGTTAAACCTGTTGCCAGGGCAAAAACGGAAGCCAACTCGGCCGGAACCAATGGCTTCAGACATGGCTTGCAAGACCAACAACGGAAAGCGAACACGGTTTTCTATTGCGCCGCCAAACTCATCGGTACGTTGGTTGGCGTTCTCCGACATAAACTGCATGGGCAAATAGCCGCTGGTACCGTGCAGCTCCACGCCGTCAAACCCAGCTTCGCGGGCGTTGATGGCCGCTTGCCGATACTCTTCGATTACGTCGTACACTTCGCTGTTGCTCAGCTCGCGGGGCATGTCTGTTGCGGCCATGCCAGCGGCATCGGTAAACAACTCAACCTCAGCCTGCAGCGCGGATGGCGCAACGGTTTCGGTGCCGGCAGGTTTGTTGTGGTGGGTCGCCACCCGGCCACAGTGCATCAGCTGCAGCACAATGGTGCCGCCGGCTGCATGCACAGCGTCGGTAACAGTGCGCCACGCAGCGATTTGTTCAGCACTGTAGATGCCGGGGGTGCGGCAGTAGCCCATGCCATCCGCCGAAGGCGACGTGCCCTCCGCAATGATCAGGCCTGCGCCGGCACGTTGGGCGTAGTAGTCCACCATTTCGGGTGTTGGTATCGCTTGATCGGTGGAACGGCTGCGCGTCATCGGCGCCATGACCACCCGATTTTTCAGGGCAAGATCACCAAACTGGCCGGGTTCAAATAACTTACTCATAGCAACTCCTTAACGTACCCGAATTTTAGGCGTCGGGGCGCCACGCCGCATACCTTTCAAAAAGCCATCCAGCGGTTGTGGTTCTGCCACTTCTGGTAGCGCGTCGTGCTCTGATGCCCGGTTCCAGAATTCCTTCCAGGAAGGAAACAGATCGTGAAAGGTTCCGTAATACGGCTCACGGCCGGGCCAGCGTATTTTCATATCGCCAATCGGCTGTTTATTCAGATCGGTGGCATACCAGTAGCACGGCAGGCGACGGCGGAAATACCACTCGCCATCAACACGCTCGTAATCATCCCAATACAGCATTTGCATGATTACCCATTCAGCGCCGGTTTCATGCTCGTTCTTGGAATAGACCACGCCAATGGCGTGATCTGGATCGGTAAACTCAATGATATGCTGACCGACGTGGTGCGAGGTGCCGGTAAACTGGTGCCTCAAGGTATCGTCAACCCAGGCTTTCAGTTCCGCTCTACCGGTTTTGCCCCGACCTACTCGGATATCCGGAGCGAACAGACCCACATGGGCATCCAGATCGCGCATATCCAGGGACAACGAATACTTGCCCGCCAGCTGACGAATGGCTTCGGTAGACTCCAGGCGATCAATGCGCGCCAGCAGTTCATTTTGTTCCATGGTGTCACTTCTCTGTTTCGGTATGAGCGGTGTGTCGGTAAAACCTGAGTTGAAGCTGGTCAATGCGACTACATCGCCGTGTAAAGATCGGAGCTGCGGCCACCGTCTACGGCCAGCGATGCACCCGTAATGTACGACGCTTCGTCGGACGCCAGGAACAGCACCGCATTAGCCAACTCAGTTGCATTACCAACCCGCTGCAAAGGAATCAGCTTAGCTGTGTTGGTTCGTGCGGAATCATCACTGAGCATACCGGCGGTTGCCTCTGTTTCGATCACACCCGGAATAACCACGTTGCAACGAATATTGGCGGCCGCGCCTTCCGAAGCAGCAGCACGACTGAAGTTGGTTACGGCTGCTTTGGCAGCAGAATAACCCGACATCCAGGCGGTACCGAACACGCCACAGATTGATGACAAGTTAACAATTGAGCCACCGTTTTCCTGCATCAGTTGCATCGCCTTACGGGTGCCCCAAAAGGTACCGTCGACGGTGGTTTTGAAGTTAACGTGCCAGTCTTCTGTGGTCATTTCGGTTAACGCGCCCCAGTTAAATGCCGCGGCGTTATTAACCATAATATCCAGCTTGCCGTATTCGCTGGCGACCGAATCAATGGCCTCAACAAAGGTTGCTTCGTCGCTCACATCGGCTACTCGATAAGCTGCTTTGCCACCATTTTCGGTGATACCAGCAACCACTTCTTTCAAGGGCGATTCACGGCGACCAAACACCACCACGGTGGCGCCTTCTTCAGCCATACGAATAGCGGTGGCTGCACCAATGCCAGCGCTACCACCGGTTACGATTGCGATTTTGTTTTCAAGTCTCTGAGTCATCTTGCTACTCCTTAAAGAAATGCCATGCCGCCATTTACAGCGATGTTCTGACCGGTGATAAAGCTGGCGTCATCGCTACCCAAAAACGCGACTACCCGTGCAATTTCGATGGTTTCGCACAACCGGCCCAGAGGAATGCCCTGAATCATGGCGTCCATCCACTCTTTGGGGATGTCTGCCATCATCGGCGTGTCAGTTGCCCCTGGTACCAAACTGTTCACACGGATACCGCTGGGAGCAAGTTCTCTCGCGGTGCTTCGGGTCAGCCCCATCATGCCGGCCTTGGACGCCACGTAGTGACACGGACCTTCGCCGGTCTGAGCAGCGGTACTGGAGAAGTTAATGATCGAGCCCTTACCGGCTTTGGTCATAACACGAACAGCTTCACGGCTGCACAGAAACGCACCCGTCAGGTTGACGTTGATCACTCGCTGCCAGGTTTCCAGAGGTGTATCCAGGAAACTGTCGATTGAGCCGGTGCCGGCGTTGTTGACCAATACATCTATACGTCCGTGGTCTTTATCAACGCGCGCCATCAATTCTGTGACAGCTGCTTCATTGGTAATATCGCAAACCACCGGATACGCTTTGCCACCCAGACTTTTAACGGTTTCTTCCAGCGCTTCTGCGTTAACATCAACCGCATAAACAATGGCACCCTGCTCTACAAGGTGCTGCACAATGGTGCGTCCCATCCCTTGTCCGGCACCGGTAACAACTGCAATTTTATTTTCGAGTTTCATAGTCACTCCTGTCTGTTTAGGTGTTATTTATGATCGGACTGCACGCCTGCTGAAACATCGTCCGTTGAGACTACGCTTTGGAGACCGCTGCGACGCTCAGTCCTGCCTGACGGCCGAAGAACGTGGAGTCGCCCAATGACAGCCCCGAGCTGTAGCCCTCGCCCCAGCGCGGCAGGCCACAGGCAGTGCGCCCAGCGGCGAACAGGCCGGCAATAGCCTGGCCATCGGCATTCAATACTTCGCCGGTAGGTTGGGTGGCCAAACCGCCGAGCGTAAAGGCGTGACCTTCAATATCACCACGGCAATAACTCAGAGCTGCAAACGGGGGCGTCAACAATGGCCGCAACCATTCCTCAGCCTTGTGAAAATAAGGGTCGCTACTCTCGGCGGCGTGGCGGTTAAACTCGGCCACAGTCGCGGCCAGCGAACCGGCTTCCAGCTCCAACTCCTGCTCAACTTCTTCCCAGGTTTCACCGACAGCGGCTACCGTAATGTCCGGCTGGATGAGCGGGCGCGCGAAGATGTCGTTATCAACCAGTAACCAGGCACGGCCATTGGGCTGTCGCAGCACGTAATGCGCTACCCGGCCGTGGTAGGTATCTTCGTTGATGAAGCGCTGGCCGCGTTCGTTGACAAAGATGCCTTTGATCAGAGATTCCGGTGGGAAAAACGGCAGCGTTGCGAAGAATTCCTGCATGTTCAGCGTGGTAGCGCCCACACTGATACCCATGCGAATACCGGAGCCGTCATCGTTACCACCGGTTACCTGCTGCTCGCACGCCAGTGCGTCGGGCACGTAACGCGTGACCATGTCACGGTTGGTAATAAAGCCGCCCGCACACAGCACCACGCCCTTACGTGCTTGCACATAAAGAGTCTTGCCTTCTTTGCGTATCACCAAGCCTTTGACCGCACCATTGTTATCGCTGATCAGACACAGTACTCGGGTGGTGTAGTGCGGCATTGCACCCACTTCCAGTGCGCGCTGGCTTAGTTTTTCCATCAACAACTTACCACCACCCCAACCCTTGAATTCCACGGTATGGCCACGGGGCGCGGGCTTGGCGCTGACTGAAAATGGCCAGGCTTTTTCGTTACCAGACCAGATAAGGGTGTCGTCGGTGGTGGGCTCGATCCATTTACCAGGTAGATATGTACCTTTGAACGGCACGCCCTGGTCACGCAGCCAGCTAAAATGAGCGGCGGCATTTTCCGCATAAAGGTCAACACGGTTGGCATCGGCAGCCGGGCCACCCGCCATCATCAGATACTGACGTAAATCTTCGGTCTGATCGTCAAAACCGTGCTCGCGCTGAACCTCGGTGCCGCCATTGCCGCCGACGTAGACCTCACCGCCAGACCAACTGTCACTGCCACCAGGTGCGCTGGCCACTTCAAATACATCGACACTGACACCAGCATTACAGGCTTCAATGGCGGCACAACTGCCGGCGGCGCCAAAACCTACAACGGCGACATCGGTGACCAGATCCCACTGCGGTACTTCCTTCTCCGGACAAGGCCGGCCGGGGCTATAGTTCTTGCTCATGACTGACTCCACTTGTTGTTTTTAAAGCCGGTAACCCGTGCTCTATAAAAAAGCCGACCACTCGCGAAAGAGGTCGGCTTTTTCAGAGCACTGGGACAGTAAACCGCGTTTTTTAACGCGAGCGGGGCAAGCCCAGCCCAAACTGGGCAATCAGCCCTCGCTGAATTTCATTCGTACCGCCGCCAAAGGTCAGTGTTGGTGCCGCACGCACGTCGTATTCCAGCTCACCCATCAGGAACGATGCTGCTGACCCGGAACGAACCAGGCCGTTAGCACCGACAACCTCGGTTAGCATGTATAGAATGTCGATCACCGATTCGGAGCCAAACACCTTTGTGGTCGAGGCCAAAGCCACGTCCATTTTTTCCTGCTCCAGGTCGGCCGCAATACGAAAGTTAATCAAACGCATGGCTTCAAGCTTGGCGTAGCACAACGCCAGGTTGCGACGAACCCAGGCTTGGTCCGTTGCCCGGCGCCCGTCTTCGTCGGCGGTTTTTGCCCATAAATACACCTTGCGGAACATGCCCACCACACGGTCGGCCCAAGAGCCCAAGCCAAGCCGTTCATGGTTGAGCTGCGCGGTAATTAACTGCCAGCCTTTGTTCAACTCCCCCACCAACATGCCCCGTGGTACCACAACATCGTCGTAATAAGATGCCGCCGTACTGTTGCTGGTGGTCGGTATGACCGTTTGAGAGAAACCTTCGGTTTTAGTATCGACAATCATGATAGAAATGCCTTTATGGCGTTTCTCTTCAGGATTGGTACGTGCTGCTAGCCAGATGTAATCAGCTGAATCAGCGCCCGAGGTCCACAGCTTGTTGCCGTTAACCACAAAGTGGTCATCCTCTACCCTTGCTGCGGTTTTCAATACCGCCAAATCACTGCCCGCACCTGGCTCGGAATAGCCGATGGCAAAGTGGATTTCACCACTGGCAATACCACCCAGAAACTTATCTTTCTGCTCGGGCGTGCCATAGCTCATCAATGCCGGGCCAACGGTGCTGATGGTCACAAACGGCAACGGCGCACCGGCGATGTTGGCTTCTTCAAAGAAGATCAGCTGTTCGGTAGGGCCATAACCCTGCCCTCCGTACTCTTTCGGCCAGCCAACCGCCAGCCAGCCATCTTTGCCCATCTGGCGTACAACACTGCGAAACCGCTCACCGCCTTCTGAACCCCGCAACTCATTGCGCAACTCGGGGCTCATCAGGTTGCCAAAGTAGTCGCGCACCTTTAACCGCAGCGCACGCTGCTCGTCAGTTAGATCAACAAACATAGTTCGCTCCTCAAGATACGCCCAGAATCAGGCCACTGGTAGGTACACCGGTTCCGGCGGTTACCACTACGTTTTCGACATCATCAACCTGATTCACTGACTGACCTCGCACCTGACGCACACCTTCGGCGACACCGTTCATGCCATGAATGTAGGCCTCACCCAACTGACCGCCGTGGGTATTGATCGGCAGTTTGCCACCGCGGGCATGATGACCTGCGCGAATGAAATCTTTAGCTCCACCGCGTTCAGCAAAACCGAACTCTTCCAACTGCGGCAGAACGAAAGGCGTGAAATGGTCATAAATAACCGCGGTCTGAATCGCATCCGGTCCCAAACCAGATTGACGGTAGACCTCTTTCGCCACAACGCCCATCTCTGGCAAACCGGTAATGTCATCACGGTAGAACGACGTCATGCTCTGCTGGCCGTCGGCGATACCTTGCGAGGCACCTTTGATAATGACCGGCTTTTGTTTCAGATCACGGGCGCGCTCAACAGAAGTGATAACCATAGCCACAGCACCGTCTGACTCCTGACAACAATCCAGCAGGTGCAATGGCTCGCAGATCCAACGTGAGTTCTGGTGGTCTTCCAGGGAAATGGGCTTTTCATAGAAAAACGCGTTTGGGTTCGTCGCTGCAAAATCACGTGCCGCAACCGCTATTCGGCCCAAATCTTCAGACGTAGCACCGTAGGTGTGCATGTAGCGCTGAGCAAACATGCCGACCCAGGCAGCCGGTGTGTGGAAGCCATGAGGCATATACCAACCGTAGTTAATATTCTCAAAAACCGGTGTTGCGCCAAAACCATAGTCGCCGGTACCAAAGCGATACCAGGAACGCTCGTTCATGGCGCGATATACCACCACTGTTTTAGCCACACCAGTGGCAACCGCCATGGCCGCATGCATCACTGGCCCACAGGCAGCACCGCCGCCGTGGGGGACCTGGGAAAAGAAATTGACTTCATCGCAACCCAACAAACGGGCAATTTCATACTCGGGAACCTTATCCACCGAGTAGCTGCTGAAGCCGTCAACTTCGGAAGGATCAATACCAGCATCTGCCAGCGCTTCCAGAGTTGCCTCCATAGCGAGCCTAAGCTCGGTACGGCCGGAGTTTTTGGAGAATTCGGTGGCGCCGAGGCCAGTAATGGCCGCTTTGCCCGACAAGAAAGAATCACTCATAACTAAAATCTCCCTAAGCTCAAGGCAGTACCACAGTGACCGTACCGGTCACATGGTTACCCATGGAATTTTTACCCTTGAAGCTCACCACAACGGAGCTTGCCGCTTCGTCGCGCTCAACCACTTCGCCGGTGAAAGTCATGGTGTCACCCGGATAATTGGGCGCACCCAGCTTGATCTTCTGGCTCTGAAATCTGGCCATTGGCCCGGCCCAACCTTCCACAAAGCGCTCCACCAAACCATTAGTGGTAAGAATGTTCATGAAAATGTGGGGCGAGCCCAATTCCTGAGCCGCTTCTTTGTCGTGGTGTCCGGGGAAATAATCCCGAGTGGCAATGGCGCCGCCATTGATCAGCGTTACGGTGACCGGAATACTGAGTTCCGCCAGTTGCTCACCTACGTTAACTTCAGCCAGTGATTTGGTTTTCTTCGAGATCATATTTCCATCCCAGTTTGTCGTTGTTGGCTAACCAGTTACCGAGGCGCTCAATGCTGCCCGAGGAACTTCCCAAAACCATTGATAAGTGACGGCTCCAATACGAGAACCGGTGAATCGGATAGGTCAGATCGACACCAATACCGCCGTGCACATGCTGGGCTTTATGCCCGACCAGATGCGCGGCTTCGCAGCTCAAATACTGTGTGGTCAACGCCTCAGAGGGGCTCGGTAAGCCAGCATCAAGGCGGTACAGCAACTGATACAGAGAGCTGCGTAGCGCTTCGACCGCGATATGGCAGTCAGCCATGGTCATTTGCACTGCCTGGAAGGTACCTATGGCGCGACCAAACTGCTCGCGTTCCTGCAGGTAAGTCGCAGTGCGGCGAATCTGTTCCTCGCTGACGCCTAGCTGTAATGAGGCCACGGCCGCAACCGCGCGTTGCTCGAGCCACTCGGTCGCGGCTACGGGCAACACAGCCGTGTCGGCAACGCTGACCCCCTCACAATAAATATCGGCAACGGCGACGCCGTTGTTGGCGACACCGGCAACCAGGCGTACGCCTTCTGCCTCTGTATTAAGCAATACCGGGCGCAAGCCGTCTTCCGAGCTTGCCAATACCAGCACCTGCCCCGCTTGAGCACCATAGGCAACCGCACTAACCTTGCCGGAGAGGCTAAAGCCATCAGAAGAAGGCTGCAGCGTCAATTCCGCACCCAGGCTGCTGTTCAGCGCCGTTAATGCCACACCCATTAACACCTCGCCACCAGCGGCCTGCCCGATCAGCGATGCCTGCGCGTCGCCGGCAAACTCCGCCAGGCAACAGGCCGCAAGTTGATGCTCCCATATCGGCACCATAGCCAAGCTGGATCCCTGCGCCTGCAGTACGCAAAACAGCTCGGTCATTCCAAGATCACTGCCACCAAACTTTTCGGGAATGGCCAATGCGTGCAGGCCGGTTTCGATACAGGTCTGCCACAGATCGTCCATGAATGGCTTCGACGCGAGATCAAACTCCCGCATTTGCTCATCCGAGCAGTTATCGCGGAACAAGCCGTTCGCCATTTCGCCAATGGCGCGCTGGTCTTCACTTAATGAAAAATCCATAAAGCCCCCTTATTGAGCCACGGGACGAAATTGTGGCAGCGTCTGTTGATCATCAAACCGGTTGAATTCGACTTGCAATCGCTGGCCTATTTCAAGGTCTTTAGGATCGACACCAACCAATCCGGCAACCAAGCGCACGCCTTCGTCCAGCTCAATCAGGCCAATCGGGTTTGGGTAGTCATACGGTGGAACTTCCGGGTAATGCATCACCACAAACGAATACAACTGCGCCTTACCGCTGGCCTCGATCGAGTCCCACTTAAAGCTGTGGCATTTGATGCAAACGGGGGCGGGTGGATGACGCAGGGTCTGGCAATCGGTACAACGCTGCACCAGCAACTTGCCCTGCTCACACCCTTCCCAGAAGAAACGGGTGTCGTCACTCACACCTGGCAATGCGCGCTTGGCAACAGGTTTGTCCGCTTTCGGCTTCGCGGTTTTGTCGTCTTGCTTGTTGGCGTGCGCGGGTTTGAACTTGAACAGCCGGAACAACAATTCGCCGACCAGCTCGTCATCACCGCCGTCACGCTCGGAGTAGAACGGCATCACCAGAGTTACAAAGAACCCTACACCCAAACCGGTGGTTTTCTCTTCGGTGATCGAATCCACGCGGCTGGTGTAATACAGTTTTTCGTCCAGATTGATGTAACGGTCGAAATTCAGCTCGGTGTTAACCGCAACCACAGCCGGGTAGCCATAGCCCTCGATAACTTTCAACACTTCAAACGAGTTTTCGTTGGTGGAACCGGGGGGATAATTTTCATTGTCCAGTCCCGCCATGCACCACACCTGGAGCATCGCTGGCGGAGCCACCACATCGTCGTAGCCGGCCTCACGGGCAAACGCAGAGTCGGTATACAGTGGGTTGTCGACTCCCATGATTTCGCACCACTGGCGAATCATTGGCGCATTCACCCGATCCCAGGCGTAAACCCGACCGTATTCACGACCCACAAAGGCTTTTGTCTGTTCTACTAATGTTGGATCAGCCAATTTCGTCTCCTGATAATGTCCTGTGACAGCAACGCTTTTGATACTAAAACGTTGAAACTGTCGGGTTAATTCAGTCCCGGTTCGCTGTCGCAGAATCCAGGAACGCTGGCTTTTCGCCGCCCCCATGGAGCAGCAAATTAGTGCCACTCCAATAACTGGCGTGAGGCGATGCGGCAAACAAACAGGCACCGGCAACATCGTCCGGATCGCCCATACGGCCGGCTGGAATACCCTTGCCAACCGCCTGAACACCAGCTTCATCACCGTAATGCAGGTGCGACTGCTCGGTTCGGATCAGTCCTGGGCTTACCGCCACAGTACGTACTTTCGGTGCCCACTCCACCGCCAGAGAACTGACCAGAGACAACACGCCGGCTTTGGCAGCGCCGTAAGCCGCGGTACCCGGAGATGGCCGCGACGCACTGACACTGCCGATAAAGATAATGGCACCGCCGTCAGCCTGCTCTTGCATGATGCGATTAGCCTGTTGCGCCACATTCAGCGGCACCAGCAAGTTGAGCCGGATAATGCTTTCGCTGAACCGTGGTGACGCGGTTGCGGCCTCTGTTGCAGGGCTGCCGCCGGCATTATTTACCACCACATCAAGGCGGCCGTAGCGTTCCCTAATGTGGGCAAACAACTCAGATAGCGCGTCCACATCCCGCAAATCCAGCGCAAAAAAATCGGCACTGCAACCCTTAGCGGTGGGTAAGTTTTCAGGGGCCTGGCGACCACACACCACAACGCTGGCGCCTGCTTCCAGAAAGCTCTGGGCAATACCGGCACCGATGCCTTTGGTGCCACCGGTCACGAGCACAACTTTTCCCGTGTAATCAAGATTGTTCGCAACTTGCATCTGGACCTTCCTTTAACAACGGTATGGAAACACTGTATTGGCTTGCCGAGAGGTGGTCGTCGTCTAAACGGACGATGAGGACTGACAGGTACAAAACCAGAATATCTGCTGTAATGACCTCCGGTTTCCGCAGAGAGCTTCACCCATGACTGACCATGAAGAATGCCCGGTACTTCTTGACCACCCAGAGCCCGGCGTAGCAAGACTGACTCTGAACCGCCCCCGGGTGAATAACGCGCTGAGCCTTGAGTTGCAGGCGTTACTGTCGGAACACTTTCTGACCCTTGGCACCGACCCGGACATTCGCTGCATTCTGCTAACCGGCGGCGATACCGTATTTGCCGCCGGCGGCGATATCTCCAGCATGGCCAACACCGGGCCGATCGATATTTATCAGCGCCACACCGAGCGGGTATGGGCACCGATTCAGCACTGTCCCAAACCTGTGATCGCGGCCATCTGCGGCTACGCCTATGGCGGTGGCTGTGAGTTGGCAATGCATGCCGACATTCTGATTGCAGGTGAAAGCGCCCAATTCTGCCAGCCCGAAATCCGTATCGGCATCATGCCGGGAATCGGAGGCACTCAGCGGCTGGTGCGGGCCGTGGGCAAGGCCAAAGCCATGCAGATGGCGCTAACGGGTAAGCCGATCAGTGCTCACGACGCTTGGGTTGGCGGGCTGGTCAGCGAAATGGTTCCCGATGATCAGGTTCAGGCCCATGCTCTGAGCCAGGCAAAGCTGATTGCAAGAATGCCGCCCTTAGCTGCCGAGCAAATCAAGGAAGTAATTCTGCAGGGGATGGATGCGTCGCTAGAAGCGGGATTAGCGTTGGAGCGTAAAGCCAACGCCTTACTGTTTGCATCTCACGACCAAAAGGAAGGCATGAACGCCTTTATTGAGAAGAGAAAGCCCACGTTTCAAGGTAATTGATCAAACAATTGCACCGCTGAAATCAAAAAAGCCCAGTATGTGAACTGGGCTTTTTTATCAATCGCTTATCAAGTTAAACCTCGACGAAGCTCAACCTTGTCGATTTTATTAGACGCATTCTTAGGCAGATCCGGATAGAAAACCACGCGTCTTGGCACCTTGTAATTAGCCATTTGCTCACGGCTCCAGCTAATCAGCTCTTTCTCATCCAGCTCCGTGTCAGACTTTAGTACCACGCAGGCGCAACCTACCTCGCCCATACGCTCATCCGGCAAGCCCAACACAGCCACCTGGGCAATCGCAGGATGCTCAAACAGCCCTGCTTCAATTTCGGCCGGGTAGCAGTTAAAGCCACCAACAATAAACATATCCTTTAACCGGTCGGTGATAATGAGATTGCCGTCAGCATCAACATGCCCAACATCACCGGTACGCAACCAGCCATCTGCGGTGATCGCTTCGGCCGTCGCTTTGGCGTTGTTGAAATATCCTTGCATCACATGAAAGCCACGCAGGCAAATTTCGCCAGACTCGCCCGCTGCCATCTCAGCACCCTCAGCATCAAGAATGCACAACTCTGTGCCAGGAATTGCGCTGCCACTGGTGCCGGCAATGGTTTCAGCCGGTAAACCTGGGTCGCAAATAGTGGCCAGACCACCGCACTCGGTCAGGCCGTAGGCCGTGGTAACGGTCGCAAAACCCAGCTCATTACGGATGCGCTCGATCAGTATCGGCGGGATGGTAGATGCGCCGGTGACAGCAATTCGCAAACTGCTCAGATCCGCCGTTTTCAGCCTCGGGTGCTCCAGCATCGACAGATACAACGTCGGCGGCCCGGGCAATACAGTGATGCGCTCTTCCTCTACACGCCGGAAAATATCTTCGGCATCAAAAACCGCGTGGGGAATAATCGTCGCTCCAGCAATCATGCAGGCTACCCAACCCGCTTTATAACCAAAGCTGTGGAAAAACGGGTTAACTACCAGATAACGATCTCCGGCCTCAAGACCGATAATACGAACGTATTCTCTGAATGCCTGCAGGGTCTGGCCGTGATTACTCATCACACCTTTTGGCTTACCGGTTGTGCCAGAGGTAAATAACAAATCAGACAAATCGTTAGCGCGGATAGACTCAGCACGGTTGCGCGCTGCCGCCGGCGTGATATCACAACCGGCGCTGATGAAATCCGCCAAAGAGAGTGTGTGCGATGCAACCTGATTACCGGTCACCACAACCTGTTCAAGGGTTTGAGGGCGATGCGGTGCCAGCATAGCCGGATAATCCACACCCAGAAAGTCGCCAACTACAAACGCAATACGGGCACCGCTACGCTCAAGAATGTCGGCAGCTTCACCGCCTTTCATGCGGGTATTGATGGGAACCAGTACCCCTCCCGCACAATGAATCGCAAGAGCAATCAGCACCCAGTCAGCACCGTTGGGTGCCCATATGCCTACCCGATCACCCTTTTCGATACCACCGGCCATCAGGCCCCGGGTAATCGCCAACACCCGCTCGGGTAGCTCAGCGTACTGAACAGTTTCGCCTGGGGCTTCAAGAGCGATGCGCTCTCCGTGTTTCACCGCTCCGGTAAACATCAGCTCCGGAATGGTCTGTGCAATTTTGCTCTCAACATTCATTTAAATGATCCCACTCGTTAGCCTAACGGTCACTCCCACTACCTTAAAAGAGTAGCGGGAGCCCCGGGCTCACTCATCGTCAAGGTGGACTAGAAAGGAGGCAGGACCTGTTTGTGGCCGTTTTTCAGTGGCTTGAGCTGATGATTAGGCACCAGTGTTTTTGAGGTACCCACCACCACGCCTGGCCCACCTGCGCTCAGAGCAACCACGCTGTTCAGCATGACTCGTACCAACTCAGCCTGCCGGCGAACACCGGTCTTTGAAAAAATAGCGCGCAAATGGGCGCGCGCAGTATTGCGCATAATACCCAGACTCTCAGCCGCATCTTCCAGCGACAAACCGTTGGAGAGCTCCAGCGCCAACGCCGTTTCTGCCGGGGTAAAATCAAACAATTGCTTTGCGGCAGCGCTGCTAACCGAGGACTTGTTAACCGCATCACGAACATAAAGCAGCAAGGTAGGCTGGTCTTTGTCATCCATCCAACCAGCATCCGGTATGGCTTCAAACACAATACCAAGGCTCACTTCCCCGGAAGGTCGTGTAACCGACAGCGCCTCACCGGATAGCGCTCCCCCCTGGGCCCGCGTCTCAAACGCTTCTTTTATGCGCTTCTGCAGTTCTTTGTTATCACTGGGGTAGTTTGCTTCCAGGCGATCGCCCACCAGTTTTAACCCGTCAGCGTGCTC
>JBQCZX010000048.1:0-23328 GCA_052089485.1 Marinobacter sp.
ATCATCGGTGGAAGAGAATACGCCAACCCGCAGGTCTTTGGCCGTGTAGATTTCTTTGCCATCCACTTCCATACGTCCGTCGGCAATGGCCAGCGTAAGTTTACGCCTGATCACCCGTTTGATGTCGAGGTAGTAGCGCACTTTTTTGTTGGTAGGCAGAACCTGGCCGCTGAATTTCACTTCTCCGGCCCCCAGTGCGCGGCCTTTGCCTTCACTGCCGCCCCAGGCCAGGTAAAAGCCAACCAGTTGCCACATGGCATCGAGGCCCAGGCAGCCGGGCATGACCGGGTCGTCAACAAAATGCACTTTGAAGAACCAAAGGTCTGGGTTGATGTCCAGTTCTGCCACTAGGCTGCCCTTGCCGTAAAGGCCGTCGTCCGTGCCTACGTGGGTTACACGGTCAACCATCAACATCTCATCTATGGGCAGCCGCGTGGCGCCCGGGAAAAGTTTGCCATGACCGCATTTAATCAGGTCTTCTTTGTCAAAATGATCCGGGTTCATAGTGCCATAGTCTCTGTTACAGAATGATTTATTGATACTTTAGCTGGTATTTCGAAAGTCGCTATTGACCATTAGTGGATATTTGATGGTTTTCAACCCACACGACCGTCTGGCCGGGGACTGGCGAGTATTTTTGTGTAGCGCACCAAAAACATGCCGAAGGCGAAAATCCAGAGCAAGCTGCTGCTGCCAATCCCAGGGTGCCAGGGAACGATATCAAACGCCGTAAGTACGCGTATTACGGCAGCAAGTTGAATGGCAATAAACGCGACAACCATGCCTTTGGGTAGTACTAATGGGCGGCCAGTATGCCCCAGGGTTACCCGGGCGATGACCCCCAGAATGAGGCAACTGACGGCGCCTGTGCCTGCCGCGTGGCTCCAGGCGTTGGACGGCCAGCTTGCAAACAGGGTGCCTGCTAGCAGATACAATGAAATAGGCACCCAGAGAATCGACAGGTGCAGAACCCACAGCAATGGATCCTTGCGCGCCAGCCAGCCCTTCCAGTTGGCCAGACGAACCAGCGTAAGGGTGGCGGCAACAATTGCCAGAATGCCAGTGAGTGTTTGCCAACCGGTAACCAGGGATGCTGCTAGCAGGACCATGGAAAACAAGGCGGCCATATCCAAAGCCGGGATGGTTTTTACGGCGCTGGGATCTAACCCGCGCTGGCGCAACCAACCGGTTGTGAATGCTGGCGTAATTCGGCCGCCAACAATGCTGATCAGCGCCATGGCTGCAATCAGTGCGCCATGGCTGAATGCCATATCCAGGCGAGTAACAAACCCTATTTGCATCAGCCACAGCAGACCCAGAACGACCAGAATAATAAGCTGGCGCTTTTGTTTGGCATGCCAAACTCGCCATCCGGCATCTAGCATTACCAGCGGTAAGAAGGCCAGATTGACGCCCTGAACCAGCCAGTCTGGTAAATCTGCGCCAAAAGCCAGCAGCAGTCGCCCGGCCATCCATACGCCCCATAGCAATACCAGCCTAAAGCCGTGAGTGCGCTCAGTTTGGGTCCAGACGCATACCGCGGTCAGCAAGAACCCAGCGATGGCGGCTGACAGAAAGCCGAACAGCATCTCGTGCTGGTGCCAAAACAGCCCCGGCATGGCCAGTGGCATGTTGATAACGCCGGTTACCTGTAACACCCAAAGTGGGATGACCACCAGAGCCAGCAAGGCCATGGATAGAAAGAATATTCGGAATGGGTAGCTGAACAGCTGGCTGACGCTGGCGGAATCGGTTTTAGGGGATGTGGGAATCGCTTGCATGTTGGTTCCTGCTAATACATATATGTTATTTATATGTTAACCACCTGCGGGCTGAAATAACATACCCGGTTAGGAGTATCTTTGCGTACAATGCCGCTATCGTTTTGATTCACAATGGAATGATTTATGAGCTCATACGTGATTTTGAAGCATGTTCACATGACTGCGGCGTACCTTACCGTTGCCTTGTTTACATTACGACTACTGCTCGATGCCGTGGGAAAACCCAATTGGCGCCAGACCCCGCTACGCTGGATTCCCCACGCGAACGACACGGTGCTACTGATCGCAGCCATCAGTCTGCTGTTTGTTGGGGGATGGAACCCGCTCGCCCAGGGTTGGTTGTTGGCCAAGATATTCTTGCTGTTGGGCTATATCGCCGCCGGTCTCTTCGCTCTGAAAGTTACCATGTCGCGTCCTGTTCGCGTTGTCGCTGCGATTCTGGCTCTGCTGCAGGTGTCATTCATCTTCCACCTTGCGATGAGCAAACCCGTTCTGTTCTGATTTAGTGTAGCTGACCAGATCTGCAAGTTGGCTCTGCACGTCTCGCAGTTGGCGCGTAATTTCATCGCGCTCATCGTGAGCTTGCTGGGCCTGCTTCGAATTTTGTTCTTCGCTCATGACTTCCAGAATCGCCCCGATCATCATGTTCAGGAACACAAACGCCGTCAGGAAGATAAAGGTCAGATAATAAACCCAGCTTAGTGGGTACTGCTCCATGGTCGCGTACATCACGTCGGTCCAATCTTCGAACGTGGCCACCCGGAAAAGTGTGAGCATGGAAATGGCGACATCGCCCCACAGCTCACTGTCCACGCTGGCAAAGAACATGGAACCGATCGCCGCATAGATATAGAAGATGATGAACATCAGAAGTGCGATGTAGCCCATGCGCGGAATGGCTTTGAGCAGGGAATTGATCAGGAAGCGCAGCTCAGGTACCACGGAGACCAAGCGTAGTACCCGGAAGACCCGGAGTAATCGCCCAAGCAACACGGCTTCTGAATTATCCAGAGGAATCAGGCTGCCAATCACCACCAG
This sequence comes from Marinobacter sp., assembly GCA_052089485.1. GTDB lineage: Bacteria > Pseudomonadota > Gammaproteobacteria > Pseudomonadales > Oleiphilaceae > Marinobacter. Next base: position 2,823 of record JBQCZX010000048.1, read on the forward strand.
GGTGTCAAACAGGTTCCAGCCGTCTAACAGGAAGCGCCGTTTCATCGGGCTGGCGGTAAAGCGGAACAGGATTTCGATCAGGAAAAACAATGTGATGGCAGTATCCATCACACTCAGGGACCGTTCCACCAGTGGTGGTAAATCGTAGGTTTTGGCGCCTATGGTCAGGGCAGACAGAATGATAATAGCGATAACCACGCCCTGGAAGAGCGTGCTGGACTCAATTCGGCGCAACTGGTCAAAGCCGGCAACGGGAGACATTTCCGGGGACATGGTCTTTTACTGCTCCAGGTGAAATCGGGTGTGCGGATTCTAATACCCCGGCTAGCGCTGGAACAGCGTTGTTACAGAGATTTCAAGAAATGTACATCAGCTACCGTGTTGCGATGGTGAGCTTGTGTTGTTTCCTTTATTGAGTTTTCGATTCAATGGATAGAACAATTGCGGCGATGCCAGTTCGGGCAGGTCTGTCTGCTCCTGGTTTGCGGCCCACTCGACACGCTCGGCTGAACGAATGGCGTAGTGCATCCAGGCCAGTGCGGCCGTGGCGATGACGAACATAAGCATGAAGCAGCTTTGCCAAATGCCGGTAATGTCATTCAGTACACCGAAGGTCAGTGGCAGTATAAACCCGCCCAACCCGCCGATCATGCCTACCACACCACCAACGGCACCCACGTGCATGGGGTAGTATACAGGTATGTGTTTATAAACGGCCGCCTTGCCGAGGGACATGAAAAATCCCAGGGTAAAAATCAGCATTACGAACACCGGCAGACTCGTTTCCAAGCTGAAGCTAACGTCGCCCTCAATGCCGTGAACCACATAGTCGGTAGGCGGGTAACTCAAAAGGAAAGTGCAGACGACTGACGCGATAAGCGTCCAGTACATCACCCGCCGCGCGCCGAAGCGGTCAGACATCCAGCCGCCAAGTATGCGAAACAGGGACGCTGGAATGGTGTAAAGCGCTGCGATCATGCCTGCCGTTGTAATGCTCAGCCCGTAAACACCAATCAAGTAGTGTGGCAGCCACAATGCCAGAGCCACGAATGCCCCGAATACAAAGAAGTAATAAAGCGCAAAACGCCAGACCCGCAAATCTCTCAGCGGCTCCATTTGCTCCATAAACGAACGTTGTTCTTCAGCTTTGCGCCCAGCAGAAAGCGGATCTTCTTTTGCCAGAAGGATAAAAGCAACGCCCATAACTGCCAGCACTGCGGCATAGACTTGGGCGGTAGCCTCCCAGCCAAAAGCGACTAACAAAAAGGGTGCGCCGAAGTTAGTAATTGCAGAACCAACGTTGCCCGCGCCAAAAATGCCCAAGGCTGTGCCCTGGCGTGCTGGCTCAAACCAGGCTGCGGCATAGGCCACGCCCACAATAAAGGAGCCACCGGCAAGGCCAACCCCCAGAGCACCCAGCAGCAGCATGGGATAGGTAGTGGCGAAGGTGAGCAGGTAAACACAGGCTGACGTTGTGAGCATGAGTATGCCAAACACCCAGCGCCCGCCGTAACGATCCGTCCAAATACCGAGGAACAGCCGGCTGATTGAGCCAGTCAGGATGGGGGTGGCCATCAGCAGGCCAAGCTGGGTATCAGAGAGACCCAGATCTTCCGCGATGCGGATGCCAATAATGGAAAAAATCGTCCATACCGCAAAGCAAAGTGTAAAGGCAAAGGTGGACAGGCCGAGGGCGCGACGCTGCTGTTGTTTGGTTGGTGAGATCATTATGGCGGCTCTCCCTGTCTACATTGATCGTTAGGTATTCATACCTTTCAAAATCATACCAAAATCCCGTTTTTTCAGGTCAGGGCATTGGAGGTACCTCCAGCAGGGCGAGCGGTGGTAGGTGCCGGCGGAAAATTGTTCGAAGGGGGTAGGTTGCCGATTGCTCTGGCGGGGTAATGCTGAGCAATATCAGAAGCCGCTGGTATTGAAAGAACCAGGGGGCCTTCGGAGGCTTAGATGAAAGTTTCAGATGTATTCCATTTTAAAAACCCAGAGATCAAGGCGCTCCACCTGACTTGGATCGCCTTTTTTATTACGTTTTACGTGTGCTTCAACATGGCGCCGCTGGCGTCGAGCATGCTCAAAAGTGTGGACTGGTTAACCCCAGACGACCGGTGCTTGTTCGCCATCTGTAACGTGGCGCTGACGATTCCTGCCCGCATTATTGTGGGCATGACCCTTGACCGCTTCGGCCCGGCCCCGTTTTTTGCCGGTGATGTGGATGCGGGACAGGAAGGTGCTTTCACTGCCGCGATACCCACGGTCCGCCGGTAAGTGCGTCGGCATCGTGCTGGTGTGCAGCAGCACACGCTTCAATGCGATGTTCACGGTATGGCCATCGTAAGGATTGCCGTGCAGGGCCTGACAATCCAGAACAAAGCCCTCTTTGGCAGTGGTCACTACGCTGACTTTCGAGCCGAATTCATACCGAGTGCGGGCCTTGTCCTTGGCAATACAGACAACCTCCGGTTCATGCAGGCTGTACAACCGGGGCTTGACTGTTTTGTCGCCATACTTGGCTGAGCAGTCGATCCGCTTCCCCATCTGCACCAGTTCGTGCCGGGTGTTAAGAATATCTTCAAGATAGGTTTCCAGCAGATCACGCTGTGGCATCACTTCATCGAGCAGCACGACGAATCTCCGAAAGAGATCGTGCTGGACTTCGACGGCACCGACATTACAGAAATTGGTCAATTATCAGGCAGTCGCGGTCAAATCTGACTGCCCATGGCGGTAATCCGCTCGCTTTTTCCGGTATCGTTATACGCAATTTGATTAAAAGACCCCGCCCGGCAGCTTTGCAGCGAGAGCCGTTCGTGCCTGTTCCAACACCATCGCTGGCCGCACTTGAAACTGAATGAATACACGACCGATAGCAACCAAGCCGGGCGTGTTACTAAGCTAAGGGCAAACTTGGCAGTTGCGATCACCGAACTCCAGGATAGAGTTGTCGGTTAAGCTTCGAGTGGCGCACGCCGGCGATTAAGTCGATCCTATCGACCAGAAGACAACTTCTGAATTGAGATCAGCGCTTTTTTAACTTCTTTGAGAATATCCGGGCGATCGTCGTTCTGCATGCCTTCTTCTGAAGCGCGTATCAGGTCTTTCTCATCGTTGCGCCATTGTTTAAGCTTTTTAACTTTCTCATCATGGCTCAAGCTTTCGTCGCGCAAAAGATCCGCAGGTGATTCATATTTTCCGTCATATGCCACAACAGCTCTCCTTCGATAGACTCACTCAAAAGAGTAGTTCATGTAGTTTATTAGTAGAAGTATCATCTATTGATACGCTGCCAAGCCGCTACTGGTCGGCTATGACAACATTGTTTAAGCACGTTGTTAGATAGGGTAGCACGAGATCTCAGCCAAATCGGGCTGTTCGGGAATGTTTTCCCTGCGAACAGCCATCACTTTGGCACCTGTGTTTAAAGCGCGACCGACAATTTCGTCTACCGCGCCGTAGTTGAAGGCGTCTCAGTATCGCCCGGCATACCGCTGGCGAGGGTGACAGAAAAGCTGCGCTCACCCTTGGGGAACAGCTTGGTGCCCCATGCTGGCGGCTCGCCGGATTCATTGGACGTGATCCAGACCTGGAAGATTTGGGTTGCCTCGTCCTCTTCATTCATCTCACTGTGGGCTATCCCCGTTCCGGCACTCATCACCTGAACATCACCGGCCTCGGTGCGCCCTCGGTTGCTGAGATTATCCTGGTGCGTAATGGCACCCTTGCGAACATAGGTGATAATTTCCATATCGCGGTGCGGATGGCGCGGAAAACCCGTGTGCGGAGCAATCGTGTCATCATTCCAGACTCTGAGATTACCCCATTGCATGCGCTCCGGGTCGTGGTTCGATCATTGCAGAGCCCCCTGTATTCTATAATTAATGTCCGACCCACTTTGCACCCCGACGTCAGCCTGAATATGCTTCAATTACCTCCGCCCGTGGAGAGCATCGAGATTCAATACTGGGTCTGCCGGCACAACGCCAGTGGGGTTGATAGTGTCGTGACTGCGGTAGTAGTGTTCTTTGATATGTTTCATATCGACCGTCTCGGCCACACTTGGTCACTGGTACAACTCTCGCACATAGCCACTCAGCTGTGGGTAATCTGGTCGTCGAGCAGGTAATCTTGTTTCGACAACCGCTGTTCCAGTTCTTCCAGTGTCTCGAATAAGGGGAGTACCGCCTGCTGGTAAGCGTGCTGTGTGATAGCGAACCCCGCTTTGTAAACGCCATTGTTTACATGGTCCTAGACCTGATCGTTAAGGCTGTTAATCTCTCCGTGTAGAGCCTCTGGGTAATTGTCGCGGGGTTTGGCCCCAACGCCATCAAAAGCGGTGTTCAGCATACGGGTAATCTCGGAAGGTTCGTTGCTGACAAATCGGTTTTGCTGTTTATCCCACAGCACCGGTATCGTGTGGAATTTGAGGTCGCGGTTGCGACCGGTCATCCGCCGACTCAAAACTTGTAGAAACTGCCATTTTAGTAAGGCATCAGCACTGTGTTCTATAGGCAGGTAAAGACATGAGCACTACTTGTTGGTGCCTCTAAAGAGATCAAGCGCGACCTCATAACTCGGGTCGGGGCGCTTAAACAAGTACTCGCCGTGGCGAATTGATGCCAACACATTGGCGCGCTGGCGCACGGCTTCGAAGGGCGTATTGGCATCCAACACGAGGAAGTTGGCCGGCTTGCCTGGCTCGATTCCATACTGGTCGTCCACGTTCAACGTCTTGGCACCGTTGTAGGTGATCAGGTCAAGGCACCGATCCAATTCAGCGAACGACATGGTCTGCGCCAGGTGTATACCGTTGTCCAGAATGTTCATCAGGTTACCGTTACCGGCCGGATACCACGGGTCGTTGATGGAATCCTGGCCGAAACAGACATTGATGCCGCTTTCCCACAGCTCCTTCACACGAGTCAGTCCACGGCGCTTGGGATAGGTGTCCTGCCGTCCCTGCAGATAGGCATTCTCAGTTGGTAGCGAGATGAAGTTCATCCCCGACTGCTGAAACAGTCTCATCATACGAAAGGCGTAGGCATTGTCCGCCGAGCCAAAAGAACAGGTGTGGCTTGCGGCCGTGCGCGTGCCAATACCTTCGGCCATCACCAGAGCGTTGAGCAGTTCAACGAAGCGCGCCATTACGTCGTCGGTCTCATCGCAATGCACGTCGATCAGTTTGTCGTACTTGACGGCCAGCTCAACGGTGCGGTGGATAGACTTCTCACCGATCTCGCGCGCCCACTCGAAGTGAGGGATGGAACCGACACAATCCGCGCCCATTTTCAGCGCCTCCTCGACCATCTCATCGCCACCTTTGTACGCGTACATACCTTCCTGCGGGAACGCGACGATTTGAATCGTGACATTATCTTTTAGCTGCTCGCGGACTTCCAGCATCGCCTTCAATCCGGTCAGTGTCGGGTCATCTACGTCGATGTGTGTGCGGATGAACTGTACGCCCTTGGAAACCTCTTCCTGGATGCCCTTGAGTGCACGCTCTTTGACGTCCTCAAGCGTTTGCGTTTTTTTGACATCGTGCCAGCGGGCGATGCCTTCGAACAGCGTGCCGCTTCGGGCCTCGGGCGCGCGTGCAATCAACAAGAGTCAGATCATCGGTCTTGTCATTAGGCTAAAACACCGTAACGTTGCTAAAATGCGGCTCATCCGGTTTATTACAATAATTAGAGGAGAGTCGACCATCGCCCGAAAGCAACCCAAGAGCGTCCACTGTGATTCTGAGCACGGTACTCGGGCGCGCCTTCACGCAGTGCTGGTCGACGATGACCCGATGGCACAAATGTGCCGTGACCTACCCGAATCCGCGTGCCGTGCGCAACCGCGAAATTACAGAGTGAATGTCGCGTCGCTGATCCTGACGAGAGTTGGGGAGGGGCTGGCTGATCCGAAACTCGTACTCGCGTGGTTGCTCGACGCCATTGGTACGCCAACATGGGCTCTCGGCCTGCTGGTGCCGGTACGTGAATCGCTGGCGATGCTGCCGCAGTTAGTAATCTCGGCGCGCATTAGGCGACTCCCCATTCGTAAAACTGTCTACATGGTCGGCTGCGTCGTCCAGGGTGCCGCGATCATCGGTTTCGGCCTGATGGGGTGGTTTTCACAGATGTTTTCCGGCGGCTTCGCTGGCATTGTCGCGGTAGCACTGATTGCGATTTTCGCGCTCGGTCGCAGCCTCTGTTCACTCAGCTTCAAGGATCTGCTTGGCAAAACTGTGGACATTGGCCGTCGTGGAACGGTCAGCGGTACGGCGGGCACCATCGCCGCCGTGGCGACGCTGCTATTGGCGGTTGCCTATTCAATTGGCTGGATTCCCCTCACGGTACCGGTTGTCGCAGGTATGGTTACACTAGGCGGTATTTGTTGGCTACTGGCCGCGTTCGTCTTCGGGTTTCTTCGAGAAGAGCCCGGCGCAACCGCCGGCGGTATCAACGGTCTCGCTGCGGTCGTTGCGCAACTTGGCCTGCTACGCCAAGACGCACAGCTACGACGCCTTATCGTGACACGTGGACTGCTGCTGTCGACGGCGCTGGCACCGCCGTTCTACATCGCACTCAGCAGTGATAATTCACCCAGCGGCTTAGGTACACTGGGCTCTTTCATGGTAGCGACGGCGGCGGCAAGTCTGGTTAGCACCTACATCTGGGGCCGGCTGTCCGACAGGTCAAGTCGCCTAGTACTGATGTTGGCGGCGACGCTCGCCGTATCGGCGAACATGGTTGCTGCTTTCATTGCACTTGCAATGCCGAGCATGCTGGAAGAATCGGCATTATTGCCGGCATTGCTGTTCGTGCTAATGATCGCACACCAAGGCGTGCGGCTCGGGCGCTCAGTACATATTGTTGATATGGCAAATCGCGACAATCGCGCAACCTACACCGCGCTCAGCAATTCGGTGGTCGGCGTGATCCTGCTGGCCGCAGGTGTTACCGGTGTCATCGCGCAGTGGCTTGGCATCGGTGCTGTGCTGGCAATTTTCACGCTAATGGGAGTCATGGCGATAGTTGCGGCGGCTGGGCTGGACGATGTTCAGGCTGCTTAGTTTAACTTTCTAAAACTGCTACTGCCTAACCGCTTGGGTCGTTGATGCCGGAAACAGCACAAAGTTCGAACGCATTGCAAACAAAGGGACTAATTAATCTTGGTGATTCAGGCGCTGTCAATCGCTCACGCATTGATCGTGATCGCATTTACGATTCGGATTCTCTTGCGCGACGATCTGTCCTCTGCCGCCCGGCTGGCATGGTTTATGTTCATGCTATTTGTACCCTACGTCGGTGTAGTACTTTACTTACTGTTTGGCGAGATTAGTCTGGGGCGAACGGTTCACCAACGGCACGACGAGATTTTTGCCAAATTGCGCTCAACAGCACCGGATGCGCTGGGCAGTTGTGATAAAAATCTTGAGGGCAATGTAGAGACTGAATATCACACTGCTTTTCGAGCGGCATCTGTTGACGGTTTCGGGACGACATTGGGAAACAGAGCCGAACTGTTACCTGACGCCGCAACCGCTCGGTCTCGATTGATCGAAGACATCGACAATGCAGCAAAGAGTGTTCAGTGCCTTTACTATATTTGGCTGGCTGACAACACAGGACGAAACGTTGCAGAGGCACTCGTGCGCGCGGCCAAACGAGGTGTTGCCGTTTATGCGATGGCTGACGGGCTCGGTTCCCGCAAATTTATTCGATCGAAGTACTGGCGTGAGATGCGCGATGCTGGTGTGAAGTTATCTGTCGCGCTGCCGCTAAAGCGGCTTATTGATACGATTGTGTTCAGCCGGATAGATTTGCGAAATCATCGAAAGATAACAGTCATCGATAGCAGTATCTCTTGGTGCGGAAGCCAGAACTGTGCTGATACCGAGTTTTTAGTAAAGGCGAAGTATGCGCCATGGATTGACATTATGCTGCGGCTGGAAGGGCCAGTCGTCGCTCAAAATCAACTGCTTTTCGCATCGGACTGGCTGCTCAATAGTGGTGGAGAAATCCCTAAGTCTTTTGAGATGAAAGCTGGAGAAATCGAGGGTGGCTTTCCTGCTCAGGTTTTCGCAGACGGCCCTACTGATCGTCGTGGAGCGACACCTCAGTTGCTCGCTACGCTATTGACGTTAGCCAGGAGAGAGGTTGTTATTTCAACACCGTACTTCGTGCCTAGCTCTAGTGTCCGTGACGCAATTTGTGCCGCTGCCATTCGTGGCGTTGACGTTACGATGATTTTCCCCAAGCGCAATGATTCGTGGGTCGTAGCTGCTGCCAGCCATGGTTACTACCGGCAAATTTTGAAACACGGCGTTAAGATATTTGAGTTCCGCGATGGCCTGCTCCATTCCAAGACCTTTACGATGGATCGTCGATTGTCATTGATAGGCTCAACTAATCTTGATTTGCGCAGTTTCGATTTAAACTATGAGAATGACATCTTGTTGCGCGACGACGATATGACGCAACAAATTTACGATCGGCAACAGGAGTACATTGCACAGTCTGATTCGGTGACGCTGGAAGACGTCAATGCATGGACATACCATCGCCGTATTTGGAACAATGTCGTTGCGACGATCGGTCCTATTCTTTGAAGGATAGCTAAACCGGGTTCGTCACAATTTTCCAGTAGGCGATTACCCAGTTCATGACATCCAGTGAGGCCTTGGCGCAGATTAAACCCTAGGCCTGAATCAAGCGCTGGCGCAAAATTTCTTTGAAAACAAGCCAACGCTGATTCCGGAGCTGAATCACTATTGCTGGCTTTGTCATTATGCCGGTGGCGTACCTTCGCCGTTAGAAGAGACAGCTACAGTTTGTGTGGAAATAGAGTTCTTTGGTGTGTTTCCCGTATTTCTTGAAAGTTTTACTATATTTCCGCTCATGTCGATAGTCCCCCAGCATGATAAGTTTTGACGCTCGCATAATTGACTGGTTTGAAGTACTGCCAAATTATCGAGCACCAGTCGATAGGGCGCCATAGTCGTCATCAACCACCAAGAGCAGCTCCACACTGCAAAAGTAAGTCAGTTATCACGCCGATGAAACCAGATCATGAGGAATATCTTAGCTGATTTGGGAGTTTTTTTAGGCGATAATTAATAACTAAGATACAAGTGCCGATGGGCTATTTTTTATGTTCCCAGGAAAAATCGCCATTCGGGTTTTTCTAAAACTGCCCCCACATTCAGAGACTTTCTTTTCTACGTGATCGAACGCTTCGGGCTAACGATTCCCGCGACACAGCTCTATTTGTTTCTGGCGGCCTCGTGGCTGCGGAATGTCGAGCGCTCGCCGGGTTGACGAATATCCGCCAGCGCATAAAGCATCGCCCCGGACCACTCTCGTGATTCGGGGCGATTTGCTGTGCTCAACAGGCAAGCTGTTGATTATGAAGCCAAGATTTCCTCGCGTTCGCGGGACTGTGTTTTTGTCTCCTTGCCTTCCTTGAGAGTCGGGCGCAGCAGCATGGCGAGGACGATGACAAGCAGTACCAAAGCCTCGTGAACCAACATACCGATGGCCATGGTCACGCCACCGAAGAGCACACCGACCAACAGCATAGCCACGGTGAGCAGGGCAATGATGATGTTGAGATGCATGGTGTTCACTGTCCGCTTGGCTAGGCCCAGGGCGTCACCAGTTGCCATGACCACCTTGACGCCGTTGTCGTGCAGCACTACCACATTGGTCAGCGTACCGGCCTTGTCCACCACTACGACATCGACCCAGGCGGAGGTTTCGAGATATTCGCCCCCCTTGATCAGCACGCCGTCCCGAGCTGAGCGACCAATGCCTGCCACGATGGAAACCGGAATAGAGATGACCTGCGCACCCGGACAACCGACGACCAGCGCGGAGAGCATGACGCCAGGGGTGTAGTACTTGGCCAATTTCTCCATAAAGGTCTGGGTCTTGGCCTAGGCATCTTCGACGCAGAGGATGATTTTGGCCAGGGCGGTATCGGCACCGGTGCCGACGGCCTTGACGCGCAGGGCCTGGTAAGCGGAGATGGCGATCTGAGAGCCCGCCACCGCATAAGAGACTTCTTTTGCAATTCGCTTAGCATGTGACCTAGGGGACCAGACCGATGCAGAGCAAGCAGGTTAACTCCTGTTACGCAGGGCGAGAGGGCTGGTCTCCCAGCCAGTCCGAAGGGTAGGGCAACCCCTTAGCCGCCGGGTCAGATGGCAGATGGCTTGACGGTGAAGCCTACCTCGGCTACGGCAATTGTGGGACTAGGGCTTCAACCTGACCGTACCCGCGCACGTGGACTTCCAAGATCGTTCTGCTACCTTCAGCTTATAGCCCTGCCTGTCAGGAATGTCAGCTGATGGTTTAGCGGAGGTGCTGCGCTAGTTTCATAATAAGGTATTCGATGGCATGACGACTCTATCCTTTGTGCCCGTGAAGCAGCGGGCAGTCCTGGCTTCCGGGCATCGCTTTGACGCCGACCGACACTGGGCGGCGTCTTTAACTTTGGGGTTTGGTACCCGCACGGACGGTGATGCCAGCATCACCAGTATGGTTAAAGCCCATCATTTTGGGCCATTGCGCGTGCAGAGGCCGTTTTATCCGGAAGGCCGTGACGGCTGCTGCCACGTGTATCTCCTACACCCGCCTGGCGGCGTTGTCAGTGGTGATGCGCTTAATATTGATGTAACGATGGCGACAAGCGCACATACGCTGCTAACCACACCTGCCGCCAATAAGCTCTATAAGGCCGATAGCAACGGCGTCGCCTGGAGCCAGTGTACCCACCTAAAAATCGCAGACGGTGCCACGCTGGAGTGGTTGCCCCAGGAAACCCTGGCATTCGACGGCTCCCGTGGCGAACAAACGTTTATTATTGAATTGGAAGGCAACGCCAAATGCATGGGCTGGGAAATCCTTGGCCTCGGCCGCCCGGCCAGCGAACTGCCGTTCGTCAATGGCCTCCTCGAACAACGCTTTCAGGTTACCCGCAATGGCCGCCCCTTATGGATAGAGCGCCAATCTCTGGACCCCCTCCATCGCCGGTTCGCCGGAAAGTGGGGGCAGGGCGGGGCCACTGTGCACGCCACTATGTGGGCGATTGGCCTGGCCGATCCTGCTGAAGCCATTGGAGCTTTGCGCGCGCACCTGCCTGCCAATTGTCGTTGGGCAGTTACCTATCGCCGTGGTGTGTTGCTGGTGCGGTATCTCGGCCATGAACGCAACGAAGTATGGGATTTATTTCAACAGGCGCGAGTCATTCTGCGCCCGCGGTTGACCGGGTATGAGGCCACTGTACCTCGAATCTGGCTAACCTGATTATTCACGCCAAAGCACCGTCTTTGGCGACGATCAGCGCCTATGCCTGTTGAAGGGCATGGGCCATTAACACACAACATCGACAACTACGGAGTTAGCGATGGAATTAACACCAAGAGATAAAGACAAGTTGCTGCTGTTTACTGCGGGACTGCTTGCTGAGCGCCGCAAGGCCAAAGGCCTCAAGCTGAACTACCCCGAATCGATCGCGCTGATCAGTTGCGCCATTATGGAAGGTGCCCGCGAAGGCCGCACGGTGGCGGATATGATGAGTGCCGGCCGTGAAGTTCTGACCCGCGACGACGTGATGGACGGCATTGCCGAGATGGTTCAGTCCGTACAGGTCGAAGCAACCTTCCCCGACGGTACCAAGCTGGTCACCGTTCATAACCCCATTGTCTGAGGAGGCTCGCCATGATTCCTGGTGAATATCAGCTAAAGAGCGAAGACATTGAGCTGTGTGTCGGGCGTGACAGCATCACCATGAGCGTCGCCAACACCGGCGACCGCCCCATACAGGTAGGCTCCCATTATCATTTTGCCGAAACGAACGCGGCGTTGCGCCTGGATCGTAAGCAAGCTTACGGCTATCGCCTGGCGATTCCCGCAGGTACGGCGATTCGCTTTGAGCCGGGCCAGAGTCGCGACGTGTCATTGATTCCGTATGTCGGCCTGCGTCGCATCTACGGCTTTCGTGGTGAGGTTATGGGGCCGCTGGACAAGAGCTCGAAAGAGGGAGCAGTGACATGAAGATTTCCCGGCAAGCGTATGCAGACATGTATGGCCCCACCACCGGTGACCGGATCCGCCTGGGTGATACCGAATTGTGGATCGAAATCGAACACGACCATACTCACTATGGTGAAGAAGTCATGTTCGGTGGTGGCAAAGTCATCCGTGATGGCATGGGCCAAAGTCAGCGTTGTGATGACGCAGTAATGGACACGGTGATCACCAACGCTATTGTCATCGACTGGTGGGGCATCGTTAAAGCCGATGTGGGCCTGAAAAACGGCCGCATCGCAGCCATCGGCAAAGCCGGCAACCCGGATACCCAGCCAGATATCGATATCGTTATTGGCGCCGGCACCGAAATCATAGCCGGTGAAGGCCAAATTCTTACCGCTGGCGCCGTCGATACCCACGTCCATTACATCTGCCCACAACAGGTCGATGAGGCGCTGATGAGTGGCCTGACCACCATGATCGGCGGTGGTACCGGACCCGCCACGGGCTCAGTTGCTACCACCCACACGCCTGGCCCTTGGCACCTGGGTAAAATGATGCAGGCGGTGGATGACCTACCAATCAACATCGGTTTTCTCGGCAAAGGCAGCGCCAGTACGCCAGAAGCGCTGGAGCAACAGGTTAAAGCCGGTGCCATGAGCCTGAAAATCCACGAAGACTGGGGCGCAGCACCGGCCGCCATCAGCAATGCGCTGGATGTGGCAGATCGTTACGACATTCAGGTTGCCATTCACGCCGACAGCCTGAATGAGTCAGGCTTTGTGGAAGACACCCTGGCAGCACTTAAAGGCCGTTGTATTCACACCTACCACACCGAAGGTGCCGGTGGTGGCCACGCGCCCGATATTATTGTCGCCTGTGGTCTGCCCAACGTATTGCCGTCGTCTACCAACCCGACCCGGCCTTATACGATCAACACCATTGATGAACACCTCGACATGTTGATGGAGTGTCACAACCTCGACCCGAACATCCCGGAAGACGTGGCCTTTGCCGATTCCCGCATCCGGCGTGAAACCATTGCGGCCGAAGACATCCTCCACGACATGGGTGTGATTTCGATGATTTCTTCGGATTCCCAGGCCATGGGCCGGATTGGCGAAGTGGTATGTCGCACCTGGCAGACCGCGCATAAAATGCGCCTTCAACGTGGCCTGTTGCCGGAAGACCAAGAGCGTGGCACCGACAACTTCCGGGTGAAACGTTACATCGCCAAATACACTATCAACCCGGCGATTACCCACGGCGTGGCCCATGAAGTCGGCTCCATCGAAGTTGGCAAGCTGGCGGATCTGGTGTTGTGGAAACCCGGGTTCTTCGGCGTCAAACCGTCGATCATCCTGAAAGGCGGCATGATTGCCGGAGCCGCCATGGGTGACCCCAACGCGGCCATTTCCACGCCACAACCGGTGCATTACCGCCGTATGTTTGGTGCCTACGGCCGTGCAGCAGCGGCCACCCGAATGACCTTCGTCAGTCAGGTCTCTATGAACACTGGGCTGGAAGAAAAGCTGGGTCTGAAGAGCCCCTTGGTCGCTGTTAAAAATGTCCGCCAGATGCGTAAGAGCGATATGAAGTTGAACGACGCATGCCCGGAATTGACGGTGGATCCACAAACCTACGAAGTTCGCGCAGACGGCGAGTTACTGACCTGTGAGCCGCTGTCTGAATTGCCACTGGCACAGCGTTATCACCTGTTTTGATCAGTTTGTAAGGATATAAGCATGCTTGAATTAACACAGAGAATGGATGCCGGCACCCAGGCTGAGGTTTACGACACACTGACCTTGCCCTACGAGCTGCGCATTCGCGGCCGCCTTAAGGCTGTGACCGACAGCGGCCGCGACGTTGGCCTGTTCCTCGATCGCGGCCCGGTGCTGCGCCACGGCGATCTGTTGCAGGCCAGCAGCGGTGAAGTCATTCGTATTTGTGCCGCCGACGAGCCGGTTACTACCGCGTTCATCGACAGCGGTTTGCCGCTGGGAAGACTGTGCTATCACCTGGGCAACCGCCATGTATCGCTGGCCGTGGGTTCCGAAGCAGACGGCCGTTATTGGGTAAGGTTTCCGCCGGATCACGTGCTCGAAGAGCTGGCCCTGCTTTTGGGTGCGACGCTAAGTCATCACGAAGCGCCGTTTGATCCCGAATCCGGTGCATACGCGCACGCCGGGCGTGAGCAGTCTCATGGCCACGGCCATGATCACGCCCATTCCCATGATGATGGACACAGCTATGCCCACTGATAACGGGCCCGCTGTAACGAGCGATCTGGCGTTGCTGGGGCTGATGCAGCTGATCAGCCCGGCGTTACCGATCGGCGCCTTCGCTTGGTCACAGGCTTTGGAAAGTGCGTTTGAGCTGGGCTGGGTAAATAACGAGCAGGAATTGGGGGAGTGGCTGGAAGGTGTGCTTGACGACGGCCTTACCCGGTGCGAGTTGCCAGTGCTGGCGCGGTTGCAGAACTGCTGGGCCAACGGCGACAGCGACGGCCTTGCACTGTGGAACGACTGGCTGCACGCCAACCGTGAAACTGCCGAACTCAGCGATGAAGATACGCGTTTAGGGCTAGCGCTGGTGCGTTTGCTAACCAGTTTGTCGTTGCAGCCGAAGGCAGAGCAGGGCCATGCCGTATTACCGCAAGACCCTGGTTACGTCACTGTATTCGCTTGGACGGCGCACCAACGGCAAGTGCCAGTGCACCAAAGCTTGCTCGGTTTTGCTTGGGGCTGGCTGGAAAACCAACTTGCGGTGGCGTGCAAAGCCATGCCCTTGGGCCACACCGCCGCGCAACGCCTGAACGAACAGCTGCGACCCAAGCTGGTGGCCGCCGTTGAAAACGCCCAGGCGTTAACCAACGAGCAACTGGGTCCGATTCTGCCGGGGCTGGCACTGGCCAGCGCCCAGCATGAAACCCAGTATTCACGATTATTTCGAAGCTGAGCGCTTCGATCTCACAAAAGGAAACGAGCAAATGAAACACTGTTTACGAATAGGCGTGGGTGGTCCGGTTGGTTCCGGAAAAACCGCTTTGTTGCGCCAGCTGTGCAGCGCCCTGAAAGATCACTACGATA
This sequence comes from Marinobacter sp., assembly GCA_052089485.1. Taxonomy (GTDB): domain Bacteria; phylum Pseudomonadota; class Gammaproteobacteria; order Pseudomonadales; family Oleiphilaceae; genus Marinobacter. The sequence goes on from JBQCZX010000048.1 coordinate 17,953, forward strand.
TCGCGGTAGTTACCAACGATATCTACACCCGTGAAGATGCCGACTTCCTGCTGAAGCACGACGCCTTACCAGCCGACCGCATTCTCGGCGTGGAAACTGGCGGCTGCCCGCACACCGCCATCCGCGAAGATGCTTCCATGAATTTGGCGGCGATCGACGATCTGCAAACCCGCCACCCTGGCCTGGAGCTGGTGTTGGTGGAATCTGGCGGCGACAACCTGGCGGCTACCTTCAGCCCCGAATTGTCTGATCTGACGCTGTATGTTATCGACGTAGCCGCAGGCGACAAAATCCCCCGCAAAGGCGGCCCCGGCATCACCAAGTCAGACTTGTTGATCATTAACAAAATCGACATCGCCGAATACGTGCATGCCTCGCTGGATGTAATGGAGCGAGATTCCAAGAAAATGCGCGGCGAACGCCCCTTCATATTCGCCAACCTGTACGACGGCGTAGGCGTGGAAGAAATCATCAGTTTCATCCTGAAGCAGGGCATGTTGCCTGAGCGTCGGCCTGAAAAACTGAACGCCACCGCCTGAACGCGCGCAGCACCCCCTAACAGTAAACTGAAAGAACAGACGGAGAAAATACTATGAACAGAATGACCAAATTGCTGATGACCGTTGGCCTGATGCTGACCGCCACCGTAGCCGCCGCCCACTCGGGCGATGGCGTACACACCCACAGCGGTTTCCTCAGCGGTTTGCTGCATCCGATGATGGGCATTGACCACCTGCTGGCCATGGCCGCTATTGGCTTCTGGAGTATTCGCCAGAACACCACCATGAAAAATGGGACACCTTTGTTTGTAGTCGGCGGCATGGTACTGGGCGCAGCTCTCGCCTGGGGCGGCGTTAGCCTGGCGGGCGTGGAGACTGGCATCGCCATGTCAGTGCTACTGGCCGGCGTACTGATTGCCACCATGGCAAAACTGCCCACCGCCATTGGCGGCACTCTGGTTGCCCTGTTCATGGTCACCCACGGCTACGCCCACGGTGCTGAAATGACCGCAGGCGCTAGCCTGCTGAGCTACATGGCCGGCTTCGTCATCGCCACACTGGCGATTACCTTTGTTGGCCGTGGGCTGGGCGCGTTGATGCTGAAAGCCGATAACCGTGTTACCCGTGCACTGGGTGGCGTGCTTGCAGTGATTGGTGGTGTATTGGCTGCTGGCTGATACCGCCCTGAATATGTAAACCGCCCGTAAGGGCACAAACAAAAAGCCCGCCGGGGCTACCCCCCGGCGGGCTTTTTGTTTGTCTGTAAGTTGTATAGCCGAGCGTTTAAGGGTTCTTGATGTACGCCCCTTTGCGCAGGTAGAACCACCAGTTCACCACCAGGCAAAGCGCGTAGAACACCGCAAAGCCATACATGGCCACTTCAGGGGTGCCAGCCTGGATCTGTTGGCCCAGCAACTTGGGTGCAATGAAGGCACCGTAGGCGGCGATGGCGCTGGTCCAGCCCAGTACTGGGCCCTTTTGCTGTTGGTCGAAAATGTAGCCAATGCTGCGGAAGGTGGAGCCGTTGCCGATGCCGCTGGCTGCAAACATGATGATGAACAGGATTAGGAACAGGGCAAAGTAGCTGTTTGGGTCGGTGGCGTTGTAGGCCAGCATCATTACGTAGCCGGTAGCCACCGAAGCAACAACCATCACCACAGAGATAATCTGGGTAACGATAGAGCCGCCCATTTTGTCAGAAATCCAGCCGCCTACCGGTCGAATCAGAGCACCTACGAATGGTCCCATCCACGCCCAAGTCAGTGCGCTTGGGGCATCCGGGTTAACAACGCGGGTTACAGTACCGTCGGCAGCAACCTCCATCATATTGCCGAAAATAACACTGATAGACAGAGGCAGAGCCGCTGAGAAGCCAATAAAGGAGCCGAAGGTGAGGATATACAGCACGGTCATAGACCAGGTGTGCTTGTTACTGAAGATGGTGAATTGGTTCTTGATGTTGGGCTTAATGTCCCCCGGAATCAGGCGCAACAAAACCACGGTGAGAACAATGGTCAGCGGTAGAGCCAGCCACATGTTCATGATGCTCAGGGCCCAGACCCCAGCGATGGAGGTGAGGATGCCAACGCCATAAAGCCCGAGTATTTTGCCGAACGCGGATGCTGGGCTGCCTGGGTTCGGGGTGACAACTTTGAGGTTGTTCATCTTGAACCAGCCCGCAAATGCCAAGGGGATGAGGAATATCAGCCAAATAAAGCCGGCGTTCTGGATCCAGGTTTCAGTGCCTGCCTCAATGCGACCAATCAGAGTGCCGCTTGGGCTTTGCAGCTGCATGGAATCGCCTGCAAGAAAGCCGAAAACGCCCATGGTCATCACCAGCGGAATCAGGATCTGCATGGTAGTAACGCCGAAGTTACCGAGGCCCGCGTTCATACCCAGGCCATAACCTTGCTTGCTCTTGGGGTAGAAGGAGCTGATGTTGCTCATAGAGCAGGCGAAGTTGCCGCCACCGATACCGGAGAGCAGCGCCAGTGCCTGGAATACGATGAACGGTGTGCCGGGGTTCATCAGTGCTATGCCGGTGCCTGCCGCCGGGACCATCAACAGTGCGGTGGTCAAAAATATGGTGTTACGGCCGCCTGCGATTTTAATCATGAATGACGCGGGGATTCGCAGGGTTGCGCCGGACAAGCCCGCGATTGCGGAGAGAGAGAACAGCTGTTCTATAGAGAACGAAAAGCCCAGATTTTGCATCTGGGTAGTGATCATTCCCCACATCAGCCATACGGCAAAACCTACCAGCAAGCTGGGGATGGATATCCACAGGTTGCGGGAGGCAATGTGCTTGCCTTCCTGCTCCCAGAATTCTTCATTTTCAACATCCCAGTGCTCGATGTCGGCATTGGTTTTAGCCATAACTATGCTCCCTCGGTTTGCGTGCCCTGTGTCGCGTTAGGCGCGGTAACTGGGCTTCTCGGTACCATTGTGCAAAGTGTAGCCCTTCTTGATTCATGATATTCATCAAGGAAATGGTTGTGCCGATAGAGTTCAGGTGCGAGCCTTCGTTTGACGAGGGAGTGGCGGCTTTTAAATACTTATTATTCAGTTAGATACGGTAGAGATATCACTAAAGAGGTAATCGTTTACAGGGTTGGCGCAGGAGAGGTAGCCACTCATTTCCGGCGATTTTTCGCGTGGTTAGAGAGAATAAAGAGCCTTACGGTTACCCATAAATAGGCCAGTGCCCAGAAACTGGCGGATAGCCACAGCAGCACGGGGGCGCCGAACGGGGATTCGCCTGCAATAAACCGGCTAATAGCAGCGCCAGACAGTAGCGCTGCGATAGGGAAGACCTCCTTTGCAGCAGGCGGCTTGCGATGGCTCCGCTGCCAGGCCAAGCGAAGCATTACGCTGGTGGACAGAGTGCCCAGCGCCCCTATGGTGATCAGGTGCAGCGTAGGGGCCAGCGTTGTACCTCGTAGCAGCGCAACGCCTGTAGCAAGTGCACCAATAGCCAACCAAAGATAACCCACAGCTAGAACCAGCAAATCTGGTCGCTCAGAGCATAGCCAGAGTTTCCAGCGCAGTGTGCGCAGGGTGATCAGCGTTGAGGCGGCTAGCAGTAGGCTGCCGGTGATCGGATCGCCTGCTGGAAATGCCACCAGAAAAACCGCGCACCCCAATACAACAATCAGCGCGCCTTCAATGCGCGGTTGAACGCGAGCCTCCAGCGGAATGCTTTTCTTTTCCAATGTGCCCGCGACTGCAGGCGCAATGATTCTGCCGCCCATAAAAGTCATCAGCAGTAGCAGGCCGGTGATGGCCGCGTGCATAAGCTTGAAGGGCCCGGGTAACCACGATGCATTTGATAGACTCAGAGTTGCAGAGAGCCAAAACGCGACGGTGAGCAGGCAGAGCAGCAATATTAGCGGCCCGACCATGCGGTTCCGCCATTTTTTGGCCGCATTAAAGCGAGGCACTACCTGCCAAGCAAGCACCAAGGCAAAGGCCGGCCCAAGAAGCTGGGCCAGAAGGCTGTCTGGCAGAAAAATCCAGCTTAGGCGCGCTGCCAGCCAGAGACCAAAAAGCGGATAAAGAACAGTCACCGGCTGAGGGCCGAGTGTGTAACCAGCAACCAAGGCCAGGGCAAAACCGAAAATGAGTTCGTGGCCATGTCCGGCACCAAGCAGCCCCGCAGGCCAACCGGTACCAGACCATACGGCCCACACGGATAGCGGAACGGCAATGGCCGCAAGCAGGCTTGCGGCAGGAAAAAACAACCAGAAGGCTTGGGATTTTTGCGCACGCTTGGAGTTTAACTTGCTCAAGGTCATCCCTGTTGATTGACGGTTCGGCGTAAGACACCTAAAAATAATAGGTAATAGTCGCCATAATATTGCAAAAGCTGTCATGTGAGGCAAATACGCCAGCCTGAGAGCAAGGAGATCCACCATGAACGTTGCGAGCTTGCTTAAACTGCCATTTTCCAGCAATGGAGGCTGGGGTGAACTTCAGCGCAGGGAGTTATCCATACCCGTGCTTGCATGGTTTGTTGTGGTGCCCATGTCGCTCTTGCCGCCGGTGTTGCTTTACTACGCAGGAACCCATTACGGCGATGATTTTATTGCCGGGTTTGGCGGTAAGGAATGGCGATTTATCACCACGATTCTTTTCCTGGCAGAATTGCTGACGTTCTTTGTGATGGGTTGGCTGATTCACGCCGTGGTCGAAAGCCATAAGCTGGAGATCAGCTACAACAACGCTTATCTGCTTGCAGCAATTGCACCTCTGCCACTGTGGCTGTCGTCGCTGGCTTTGCTTATACCTGCGGTAGCGTTCAGCGTGCTAGCGGTTATGGCTGCGATGGTTCTCTCTTGTACCTTGGTGTATCAGGGCCTGAGGTCACTGTGCCATCGCAGCCCTGACGACGTTCTCACCATGTCGGCCACCTACACCGTTATGGCCGCGTCACTACTGGCCTGGGGTTTGTTGATGGCTATGGTGTGGGCGTTTTAAGATATCAGTCTTTTATCGCGCCGGTTTTGAGACGTGAAAATGTTGCGGGCACCACGCCAAGCCAAGAGGCAAGCTGGTTGTCTGGCACACGCTTAACCAGCTCTGGATACTCTTCAAGCAGCAACTCGTAACGCTCCCTTGCCGACATGGTGTGCTTGCGAAATTCCCGCATGCTGGCCAACTCTGCCAGCTCTTCAGTCAGGGCCATTGCGAACCTGGGCCAGAGACCTTCGCCATGGGATTGAATGGCGGCTCTGAATGCAGAAAAATCGGCCACCCACACGGTGGCGGGCGTAACAGTGGTGACGCACAGTGTGTTGCGCACAGTGCGGCTACGGCCAAACACCGGCCAGACCATGTCTCCTTCGGTAAAGAAGTGATGTACTGCAACCTTGCCGCT
>JBQCZX010000049.1:0-23232 GCA_052089485.1 Marinobacter sp.
TGCGAAATACCTCCCCAAACCCGCCCGTGGCGGACCAGCCTTGGGGCGCGGGGGCCCCGCCATCCTGGGCACGAGCGTGTTTCGGAAGGTATTTCGCCCCCGGTTGCTCGCTTGAAGCTGCGTATCTAGCCTAAGAGTCCGCTTTCAGAAACGCCTCGATAGAGAACGTGTGGGTGCACTCATCGTCTAGCGTTCGTAATGACTCAGCCAGCCTTAGTAGGTACTCGGTATTCGGCCCGCTGGGGCCAACTGCTGTCGCAATCTGGCGCGCTATATCCGCCTCGGGCGCATGGCCCAAGAACGCCTCATTGTCCTCAGTGGCAATATAAACCAGCCCTTGCGCATGACCACCATTCTCAAACGTTAAAGTTGTAGAAAACCGCAAATAGCCATTCTTTTCCCGCACATCTAAATGCTCAAATACTTTAGGTGAAACCCGAAACGCCATGCCTTTACATTCAGCTCCCGGCTGTTCAACTAAAGTCGCCACTCTACCCGGCGCCTCTGGGGTGCCACGATGATCATGGGATCCCTGCCAGAATCGACGCGCCCAACCCTGGATAGACGCGGGGCGCTGTTCCAAAAATGGGAAGTCTACTTTATAAATCAGCGAGCCATACCCAAACAGCCAGATCGATTCGATACCGGAGAAATCCTGTCGGTTGCGGTTGTGCTCTGTGGTGTCGGTGGACATTTTGGCTCCCTATGCTTCCTATAAGCCAGCGCTAACAATAAAGCCGGTGATACCTGTTAGTACAATTTCCGCCGCCATGGCGGAGAGAACAAGGCCGCTGATTTTGGAGAGGATGTTCAGGCCGGTTTTGCCCAGGGCCTTCTCCAAGTACCCGGATAGACGCAGCAATATACCCAAAATCAACAGGCCAGAAAGCAAGCCAAACAGGCCGCCTGCAACTTCTGGCACCGCTTTTAACTCGGCGCCGTATACCAAAATGGCACCTATGGTCGCTGGGCCAATCATTACCGGAACCGCCAGCGGTACCACCGCTATGTCGTCGCGATCTTCCTCCGGCAGGCCGGTGGCATGGTTGCGGGTGCCGCTGGTGACCAGACTGATGGCCGTTAGGAACAGCAGTGTGCCGGCACCTATACGGAACGAATCCAGGGTAATACCAATCGCACTGAACAGCAGTGGGCCACCAAAGAACAGTATGACGCCCATAACGGAGGCGGCGATGCAGGCTCGGCGAATAATCGAGGCTTTTTCGGCAGCCGGCAACCCGCGAGTCAACGCAATAAACATCGACACCGCAAAGAAGGGTGCCAGCAGAAACAAAAAGCGAATTGTACTGCTAATGTACGTGCTGAAGAACATCTCGAACATCGAAAGTTTCCGGTGGGTGCAAAACGCAAATCATAGCGTCTAATCCCGATTTTTGCCGTACGCAACAGAACGTATGGCGTGGAAAATCTTGAAATCACACAGGTATGTAGGTAGTTTTGACTATATACGTTAGTGTAAAAAAGGGAGCTTTCATCGTGAAGATTGGCATTCCAAAAGAAATATTTACGGACGAACGAAGGGTTGCGGCCACGCCGCCATCGGTACACAAGCTGATTAGCTTGGGCTACGAGGTCACTGTTGAATCCGGCGCAGGCGAAGCCGCGCACTATCGCGATGAAGCTTATGAGGCCGTTGGCGCGGCCATTGCGACAGACACTCTCGCATTATGGAGCGAAGCAGACTTCATCTTGAAGGTTCGTGCGCCCATGCAGAACCCTCGCCTGGGTAAGCATGAAGCCGATTTGATCAAGGAAGGCGGCTTTCTGATCAGTTATATCTGGCCAGCTCAAAACTCTGAGCTTCTGAAACAGCTTGCTACCCGCAAGGTAACCACCTTCGCTATCGACAGCCTGCCCCGGATCAGCCGCGCCCAGAAAATGGATGCGCTAAGCGCCATGGCCAACATCGCCGGGTACCGCGCGGTGGTGGAAGCGACCAATCACTTCGGGCGTTTCTTCACCGGCCAGATGACGGCTGCCGGCAAAGTGCCACCAGCCAAAGTAATGGTGATCGGGGCCGGTGTAGCCGGGCTTGCGGCTGTGGGCGCTGCGAACAGCCTGGGGGCCATTGTTCGGGCATTCGATACCCGGCTGGAAGTGAAAGAGCAAATTGAAAGCATGGGTGCTGAATTTTTGCAGTTGGATTTTGATGACGAAGAAGGCAGCGGCACCGGTGGTTACGCAAAACAGATGAGCGATGAGTTCATCAAGGCGGAGATGGCGCTATTCGCGGAACAGGCCAAAGAGGTGGACATTATTATCACCACCGCCCTGATTCCCGGCAAGCCGGCGCCTAAGCTAATCACGGCGGATATGGTGAAATCCATGAAGCCCGGCAGTGTGATTGTTGATCTGGCGTCGGAACGCGGCGGCAACTGCGAACTCACCGAACCAGGCAAGATTGTAGAGCAGCACGACGTTACGTTGATCGGCTACACAGACTTGCCTAGCCGCATGGCCAAGGTTGCCAGCGACCTGTACGCCTCCAATCTATTCCACCTGCTGAATGAACTGACACCGGAAAAGGACGGTCGGCCGCAAGTAAACATGGAAGACGACGTGATTCGTGGTCTTACGGTGGTACTGGATCAGGACGTTACCTGGCCACCTCCCCAGCCGCAAACACCCGTTAGCCCCAAGCCCGCGCCCGGCACTGAAGAGCCTTCTGCGGAGGAAAAGGCAGCGGCACATAAGGAATCTCAACGTCGCAGTCTTATTGGCAAAGGCGTTTTACTAGTGGTCACCCTTGCGGCGCTCTATGGTGTGGGCGCTCACGCTCCAGAAAGCTTCCTGCGCCATTTCACGGTGTTTGTGCTGGCCTGCTTTATCGGCTGGCAGGTCGTTTGGAATGTGACCTCCGCCCTACATACGCCCTTGATGAGTGTAACCAACGCTATTAGTGGCATTATCGTGATTGGTGCCATATTGCACCTGGCTCAGGCGGAGAACGCCGCGGTCGGGATTATGGCGTTTTTGGCGGTGCTGATTGCCAGCATCAACGTAGGGGGCGGCTTTCGGGTTACCCATCGCATGCTCAACATGTTCCGCAGATAGGAGGCGACCGCCATGAGTACAGGACTCGTTAGTGTGGCCTATGTGGTCGCCAGCGTATTGTTTATCTTCAGCCTGGGTGGCCTGAGCCATCAGGAATCCGCGCGCCGGGGTAACCTTTACGGGGTTGCCGGCATTCTCATTGCGCTGGTGGCAACTATGGCCAGCGTTAGTGACAGCGGCCTTGCCGCCATTGTGATTGCGGTACTGCTAGGTGCAGGAATTGGTATCGCCATCGCCAATAAGGTGGAAATGACCCAGATGCCGCAACTGGTGGCGTTGCTGCACAGTTTTGTGGGCCTGGCTGCGGTGCTGGTGGGCTTCTCTGGCTACATAGAGCCGCTCACCTACACCACGGGTGCTGAACACACCATTAAACTGGTGGAAGTGTTTGTGGGTATCTTCATCGGCGCCATCACATTCACAGGCTCTTTAATAGCCTGTGGCAAGCTCGATGGCCGTATCGACAGCAAGGCCCTCACTTTACCCGGCCGCCATCTGATGAACCTGGCTGCAGTGGTCGTATCGGTATTTTTGGGTGCTTGGTTCCTGGGTACCGACAGCATGGCCTTAGGCATACTTGCCTTGGTACTTATGACTGTGATCGCAGCCGTGCTGGGCATTCACCTGATCATGGCTATTGGCGGTGCCGACATGCCGGTAGTTGTCTCCATGCTCAACAGCTATTCCGGCTGGGCGGCAGCCTCCATCGGCTTCATGCTGGGCAACGATCTGCTGATCGTGACCGGCGCGCTGGTGGGCAGCAGTGGTGCCATCCTCAGCTACATTATGTGCAAGGCAATGAATCGGTCGTTTATCAGCGTCATTCTTGGTGGCTTTGGTCAGACCAGTAGTAGCTCCTCCGCCGCAGGTTCCGACGACCAGACGGCTTTGGAAACCAGTGCCGACGAAGTGTGTGAAGAACTGCGCAACGCTGACTCGGTGATTATCGTGCCGGGTTATGGCATGGCTGTGGCACAAGCCCAGAGCGGGGTCAGTGATATGACCAAGCTACTGAGGGAGCGGGGCGTGAACGTGCGTTTCGGTATTCACCCGGTTGCCGGCCGCCTTCCTGGGCATATGAACGTGCTATTGGCAGAGGCCCATGTTCCCTACGACATAGTATTGGAGATGGACGAAATCAACGCGGATTTCCCGGAGACCGACGTGGTACTGGTTATCGGCGCCAACGACACAGTAAACCCGGCAGCCGCAGAGGATCCAGGCAGTCCCATCGCCGGCATGCCAGTGCTTGAAGTCTGGAAGGCGCGGCAAGTGGTAATTCTTAAACGGGGCATGGCAACAGGCTATTCCGGCGTGGAAAACCCGCTGTTCTTCAAAGACAACTCCCGCATGCTGTTCGGAGATGCCAAGGACAGCATCGATAAACTAACGGGCGGGTTACGGGGCTGATTTCGGTACGCCGTAATAGGTGTGGTATCCGGAACGCCTGGATACCACACCATTCACTAGGGGCTTAGTAAAGTTTGGTGAGTGATTTGCGGGCAAAATCGTCCACTTCACCAAGCCGGCCTTCCTTCACTTTGGTGAGCCACTCTGGATCCTGCAGCAGCGCACGGCCCACGGCAATCAGCTCGAATTCGTGGTTGTTCATGCGCTCTACCAGCTCATCAATGCCAGACTGCTCAACCGACTCTTGCTTACTGGCCATGGTGCCGCTAATGAAATCTTCCGTCAGCCCAACGCTGCCAACCGACATGGTGGGCTTGCCGGACAACTTCTGAGTCCAGCCCGCGAGGTTAAGGCTGGAACCTTCAAATTCCGGCTCCCAGAAACGACGAGTTGAGGCGTGAAAGATATCCACACCGGCTTCAACCAAGGGTTTGAGGAACTGTTCGAGCTCTTCCGGGCTATTCACCAGTTTTGCGCTGTAATCCTGCTGCTTCCACTGGGAGAACCGCAGCATAATGGTGAACTCTGGGCCTACTCTGTGGCGAACCGCTTCCACAATCTCGACTACGAAGCGCAGGCGGTTTTCCATGCTGCCGCCGTATTCATCTTCACGCTGGTTGGTGCCTTCCCACAGAAACTGATCGAGCAGATAACCATGGGCGCCGTGAATCTCTACGCCATCAAACCCCAGGGCTTTGGCGTCCTGCGCGGCATCGGCAAACGCGATAACCACATCGTCGATGTCTTCTTTGCTCATGGCCTTGCCGTTGGGCTTGCCGGGCGCAAACAGACCAGACGGGCTGTAGCCGGGAACCGACGTGTCTGGCTCTGTACCTTCCTTGCGCACCGAACCTACGTGCCAAAGCTGCGGGAAGATGGCACCGCCGGCTTCGTGCACTGCGTCCACGACGTTTTTCCAGCCCTCTAGCGCCTCGGTGCCATGGAACGCAGGCACATCGGGGTAACCATTGGCCGCAGGATGATTCACCGTGGTGCCTTCGGTAATGACGAGACCCACACCCGCCTCGGCACGGCGCCGGTAGTAATCGACGACGTTCTCACCGGGAACACCTTTAGGCGAGAAATTGCGGGTCATGGGCGCCATGGCCACGCGGTTGCGAAGCGTAAGATTGTGCATGTCGAACGGCTGAAACATTGGGCCCAGATTCATGGTCATCAGTTATTACTCCTAATTTGGTCTCTTAAAGCAACTCGATTGAATGGCGCAACTCTATTTAATTTGGTTTTAAGATGCAACCTTATTATGTACACTTACGCACATGGCCAGAAAACGTTTTGATGACTCCAACTGCTCCGTCGCCCGCGCCCTGAACCAGGTGGGCGATTGGTGGTCCCTGCTGATCGTGCTGCAAGCCATGTACGGCACCCAACGTTTTGTCGATTTTCAGCAGGAACTGGGTATCGCCAAGAATATCCTGTGCGACCGCTTGGCACGGCTGGTGGATAACGGCGTACTGAAGAAAGTGGAGGTGGGTGAACACGGCTCGCGCTTCGAGTACCGGCTTACCGAAAAAGGCCGGGATCTGTTCCCGGTGGTTATTGCCCTGCGTCAGTGGGGAGACAAGTGGAACCCTGCATCAGACGACGCCCCGCTGGATTTGCGCGACCGGGCTACCGGGCAACCTATTCAAACGGTTCAGGTACAAAACGCAGAAGGTGAGCCAATCACCGTGCGGGATGTTTTTGTGCCTGGCGTGCCAATATCCAGCACCAAAAAAGACCCCGCCTGACAACTAGCAAATATACATTCTCGGCCCATTTCTTGAGTTGCGTCAATTCGGCGCCCAACCCAAATCATCTATCCGGAATTATTGCGCTATATCAAGTTTCCTATCTCTGCGGCCTTTACTCTGAGCGCAACAACGATTCAGGTTAAGGAGATGGTTATGTCCCGTTCTTTCAAACTCAGTGTTATAGCAGCCGCCGTTATGGCCGTAGCACCCGCTGCTCAGGCTTTCGAAGCCGGTGATTTTATTCTGCGCGCAGGTGCTGTACATGTGGCGCCGGATGATTCAAGCGATGTGATCACTGCAAACGGTGCCGCCGTTTTGGGCAGTGATGCGCGGGTTGCTGTGGACTCCAACACGCAGCTTGGGCTTCGTGCCACTTACATGTTCACCAGCAATATTGGTCTGGGTGTTCTGGGCGCCACACCGTTCAAACACAACATCAATGGCGCCGGGGATCTTGCTGCGGCAGGCAAACTGGGTGAAACCAAACATCTTCCACCAACGCTGACGCTGCAGTATTTCCCAATGCACAGTTCTTCTGCACTGCAGCCGTTTGTGGGCGTGGGGGTAAACTACACCACCTTCTTTGAAGAGAAGACCACCGATACGGTTGCGGGTGCTCTGGGCGCTGACTCTACAAAGCTCAAGCTGGACGACAGCGTAGGCGTTGCTTTTGAAGCCGGTGTGGATTACATGCTGAGCGAGAATTTTGGCTTGAACGCCGCTGTCTGGTGGGCTGACATCAACACAGATGCCACCATTACCGCCTACGATGGGGCCGGTAACGTTGCGGCCAAGACCGACAAGTTCGATGTCGAAATCGACCCCATGGTCTACATGGTAGGTTTCACTTACAAATTCTGATACCCACAAACAACAATGCGGAGCCTAAGCTCCGCATTGTTTCATCAGTTACCTGTAACCCTATAAGGCTTCAGGCACTCTGAGTCTGGCGCTGGCCTGAACGTCCACGTTGACCATTGCCATTCTGGCTGCGGCCACCACTGCGCCCACCGGGCTTGTCGCCAAAGCTGCGAGCATTGCCGCCTGGTCGACCATTTCCGCCCGCATTACCACCACTGCGATTACGAGCTTTGCTCGGGTCCGCTTTGGCTTTGGGCTTGAGCGGCAAGTTGTTCTTCGGCTCAAAACCTTCCACTTCTTTGCGCGGCAGCTGCTTCTTGATCAGCCGCTCAATGCCTGCCAGCATCTTGCCTTCATCGGCACTTACCAGTGAAAGCGCGTGTCCGCTCTCGCCTGCACGGCCAGTTCTGCCGATGCGGTGTACGTAGTCTTCTGGCACGTTTGGCAGCTCAAAGTTAACCACCTGGGGCAGCTGCTTGATATCCAGGCCACGGGCCGCGATATCCGTAGCAACCAATACCCGTACCTGGCCTTGTTTGAAATCTGCCAAAGCCCGTGTGCGAGCGCCCTGGGATTTATTACCGTGAATGGCTGCGGCGGTAATGCCGTCTTTTTCAAGCTTCTGGGTAAGACGGTTAGCACCGTGTTTGGTGCGAGTAAATACCAACACCTGTTCCCAGCTGTTATCGCGTACCAGCTTGCTCAGCAGCGCGGTTTTTTGGCTCTGGTCAACTTTGTACACCGACTGTTGCACGCTCTCAGCGGTGGTATTTCTGACTGCTACGTCAATCTGCACCGGGTTGTTCAGCAGGCCTTGGGCCAGAGCGCGAATCTCACCGGAGAAGGTTGCTGAAAACAGCAGGTTCTGACGCTTTGCTGGCAACAGCGCAAGAATCTTTTTGATATCGCGAATAAAGCCCATATCCAGCATGCGGTCGGCTTCGTCCAACACCAGGATTTCCACCTCGTTGAAACGTACAGCGTTCTGCTGATACAGATCCATCAGGCGGCCAGGTGTTGCCACCAGTACGTCCAGGCCTTTACGCAGCTTCATCATCTGCGGGTTAATTTTTACACCACCAAAAACCACAGCGGCTTTGGTAGGAACATATTTGCTGTATAGATTTACGCTGTCGTGAACCTGCGCGGCCAGTTCCCGTGTCGGCGCCAAAATCAGTACGCGGGGACCTTTACCTGTGCGGGGGTTCTCAGCCAAGCGCTGCAACAATGGCAATGTAAAGCCGGCTGTTTTACCTGTGCCCGTCTGGGCTGCCGCCATAACGTCCTTGCCAGAAAGTACGGCAGGAATGGCCTGAAGCTGAATGGGAGACGGGGTTTCATAACCCTGGTCGGAGGTTGCACGGACCAGCTGCTCGGACAAACCGAGTGAAGAAAAACTCATATAAGATCAACTCTTGATTGTGCTGCCTCCACGAACACCTTTCTGGCGAATGCGGGCAGAAGCCATAAAAATTTATGGTATAAAAGACGACTACAGTCACTCGCCGGGTTCGGGGTGACGTCCTCTGACAGGTCGTATGGATGGTTCGCAGCGCGGCTGTGTATGCCGGTAAATGCAGAGTCCTTAGAGGCAGGATGCGCGCACACTAACAGAGGTTTTCGCAATTAGCTATAAGGGATTGTAGCGGCCGACCGGCGCTAGTTAGACGTCAAACGAGTAATACCGTCATTATGGACGCAAGCAAACTGGCCGCCGCCAACCCGGTAAGAGAAAGCCGAAGATTCCAGCGAAAAGACGCATCCATAGCCTTGTAACCGGTAAGGCGCTCCATAATAAGCGCATTGGCCGCAAAGGGGGTGCCAAAGGCGGTGATACCCCACCCGGTGACCATACCAACCCCCAAGCCAATCAACGCATTATCCGGCCAAATAACGCCGAGAATACCGCCCGCAAGCGTGCCGATCACAATGGGATTAACGCCGGCCAGGCCGGCCACAAAGAAAATCCAGGGCACGCAGGCGGCTATAACCGGCCAAAGCCAAATAGGTACGCTCGGATCCCCACTGATTTGCCCCAATACAGCACCGCTGATCACCGAACCAATAAACGCAGAGCCGCCCACAATCGCCAGCTCATTGCTAACGTTGGACATATTAACCAGTGGCGGGTTTGTTTTTCGGCTCCAAGCCAGCAACCTTGCGCCGAGAACCGCTCCGATACAACTGAGCGTGACCGCATGGGCATAGCTGAGCTGATACTGATGGCTGAGTACAAACACACCCGCACAGATAGCCAGAATAAGAGCGGCAAATCGTAACCAAGGCGCCAGGCCCGCCTTGCTCTGCGGTGCATCCGCTTGCTGAGCAATTTCTGGCTCACGCCAGATCAGCCCGCACAACACCAGTGCAGCCGAAAACGGCACGGTAAATAACAACAGTTGAAGGCTGCTAAGCCCAGGCAGTAACGTGAGAGTGAGCACCACAGAAATCGACAGCGGCGAAAACGTGGGCGATACACCAAACCCCCTTAATACCGCACGGGTTGCGTTGCGGGTAGCTGGCGAGTCACCACTGCTGCGAACACGCTCACCTACCAGACTGCCTACAACCGCCACAGAGCCAAAATTCAGGGGTATGGATACAAGGGAGGTGCCAAACGACAAACTCAGGTAGCGAGCCGAAGGATTACCGCCAAAGAGACTGGCAGAAATCTGCTGCAGATCACTGGTGCGGCTGAGCACGGAGGACAACAGCGTCACCGCCAATATTAAGCCCGCCAGGCGACTCATATTCCCGGCTGCCGCGCTGACCAAACCAGGGTCGCGCCCCAAGGCAAACACCATAGCCAGCCCAGCCACTACAAACACGGCTTTGGGCACCCGCCGCATATCCTGCCACCCCAGAATCACAGCCAAGCTGACCGCACCGGCACCAAGCCCGGCCATACCCGGGAGAAGCGCCAGAATGGCGGCGATGAGGGCGATGTAAGCAAGGGCAGAACGTATTGACTGCAAGGGCCGGGCTTCCTGAACAATGAAGCCAGAGATCTTAGGTACTCAGCGAGTTACTGGGTATCCGCAATTATGGGGATACCCTTAGCTTCCTTCAGATTTTGGTCAGTGAGTTGCCGCCTTGGCAAAACTCGATAGCGCGCCGCTCACCTTTTTCAGCACCGCATCACAGCTTTCAATAGCATGCCGTGTTTTCAAATAGTCCGGGTCGTTATAACCAAGCCAGACTTGGCCCTCTTCATCTTCCCAGATCAATGCTTTCTGGGGCAGATCCACCGCGACGCTCTGCGCACATTGCATCAGAGGCGTACCCACCTTGGGGTTTCCAAAAATCACCACCTCGGTTGGCCGTAGCTCCAGACCTGCCGTTTCTGCGCCAGCCGTATGGTTGATCCGGTTCATGACTTTCATGCCCTTTTCGCTTAAGACAGCTTCAAGTTTATCCGCTGTAGCCGCTACGCTATGATTGCTTTTAACCGCGATTAATCCATCTGCAGCCATAGCAACACCCGAACAAAGCAATAAAATGAAGGGTAAGACAACAATCCTGAAAATATTCATGGGTCGTGTTCTTTTTTGTGAAATGTGAATTTTATAATAGACCACTTAGACCCTGCGAAGAAACCAAACAACTAATCAGGAGTTTGCTTTGATCCATCTACGTGTTATTACGTAAGTATCATACGCTTAAGCTATCAATCAAAACCGCCAACAAGGAGCGCAGCCCAATCCATGGGCCGCACACAGCCATGCTTACACGAATTTTGTCCTGTATTTTTCTGCTCGCCCTAGGTGTGTCCAGCCAGGTTCATGCCCAAGAGCCACCTCTAAAAGTCGGCATCACCACCGTTCCTCCTTTTGTTATGGAAACCGACGATGGCCGCTGGGAAGGGATCAGCATCGACCTCTGGGAAGATATTGCTACCGGTATGGAGCGGGAATTTGAATGGGTTCCCATGAGCTTCAGTGAGCTGCTCGAGGCCGTCGAAAGCGGCGAAATCGATGTCGCTGTTGGCGCCTTGACTATGACAGCAGACCGAGAAACGCGGTTCGATTTCAGCCACCCCTTTTATCAAACAGGCCTGTCTATTGCCGTGCCGCAAGTGCCGGATCAGGGCCTGCTCAGCAGCCTGAAAGCATTTATTAGCTGGCAGTTTCTTAGCGCCGTTCTCGCATTGGGCGCAATGTTGCTAGCTGTCGGCTTTTTGCTATGGCTGGTTGAGCGACGCCGCAACCCCGAGCAGTTCGGCGGCTCTGCAGCCCAGGGTATTGGTTCCAGTTTCTGGTGGGCAGCAGTGACTATGACCACGGTCGGCTATGGTGACAAAGCACCGGTATCGCTTGCAGGCCGGCTAATTGGACTGGTCTGGATGTTTGCAGGCTTGATTATGGTGGCCAGCTTCACAGCCGCAATCACTACGTCTCTGACCGTGAGCAACCTGCGCACCGGCATCCAGGGCACCAATGACCTGCCCGGCAAGGTGGTTGCGACCATTACCGATACGGCGAGTCAGCGCTACCTGGAAGAAGAGCATATTCGCTATCAGACCTACCCGGATCTAACCTCCGCCATGGAATCCGTAATCAGCGGAGAAACCGACGCCATCGTGTATGACCGCGCGCTAATGCAGTATCGAAACCTGCAGCTGGGCCAAGAGAAACTGACCATTCTTCCCGGCGTGTTTGAAAAGCAGTTGTACGCACTAGCCCTGCCAGACGGCAGCCCGCTTCGGGCACAGATTTCGCAAGAGGTTCTTCGGGTAACGGAGGGCGATAGCTGGGCAGGTATCCGAGCAGCCTACTTGGGCACAGACTAGGCCTAACAGGCGCAGCATAGGCTGCGCCTGTCTTTACTCAGGAGCCAAACAGCCCAGAGCGCAGAGGCCGGAGAAAGCCACGAGGCTCGCTACTCCGGGCTTTCGTTTTCTTGCCATCAAGCTCCAGGTAGCCGTCTTCAATCGGATCAAAGCGTAAAATTTTTACATCCTCAAAGTAGTTCTGGGTGGATTTCCACGGCCCGTGAGTGCCTTGGCGCGGCAGGCGATCCGCAGCGCGCTTGATGTAACCGGCGTCCAGTGAGCCAAGAACGGTATCCTCACCCAGACTGTTCTCGGTATCCTTGGCGACCGCCACGCGCATCCCGTGCCGATCCATGTGGTTGATCAGGCGGCAGATGTATTCACTGGCGATATCCGCTTTCAGGGTCCAGGAAATATTCGTATACCCGAAGATCATGCCGGCGTTGGGTACGCCTTCTACCATCACACTCTTGTAGACGACCTTGTCTTTCAGAACCACTTCTAGGCCGTCTATTTTTGGCTTGATGCCCCCGAGCATTTGAATATCCAAGCCGGTGGCGGGAATAATGATATCCGCATCCAGTTGCTCACCGGATTTCAGGCGGATGCCGGTTTCGGTGAACCGTTCAATATGGTCGGTTGCGATAGACGCCCTGCCCGCTTTCATTGCCGTAAACAGGTCGCCGTCTTTCACCACGCACAGGCGCTGATCCCAAGGGTCATAGTCGGGGGTGAAGTGACGCATATCGGTTTGATTACCTACTTGGCGCTTGATAATACTCAGGAACAAGCGGCGCATGAATTTTGGGCTTTTGCGGGAGCGCTGGTACAAAAAGCGGGAAATCGAGATATTACGGGCTCGGGTTAGCCGATAAGCAAAGTTGGCAGGCAACAGTTTTTGTAGAAAGAGTGTTACCTTATCGGTTGACGGCAAGGGCATCAGATACGTAGGCGAGCGTTGCAGCATGGTCACATGGCCGGCTTTCTCCGCCAGGGTAGGTACCAACGTAATTGCCGTTGCGCCACTGCCGATCACCACAACCTTCTTGCCGGTATATTCCAGGTCTTCCGGCCAGTGCTGCGGGTGAATAATCTGCCCTTTGAAATCCGCTTCGCCGGGAAAATCCGGCTTATAACCCTGATCGTAGTTGTAATAGCCGGTGCAACCCACCAAAAAGCTGGCGGTGTAGATTTCCGTCTTACCGATCGTTTCATTCTCGGCAGTCAGCCTCCAGCACTTATCCACACTGGACCAGTGTGCTGTCTTTACCGCAAGACCGTAACAAATGTGCCGCTCTACATCGTTTTCTTTGGCGGTTTCATGCACATAGTTTTTGATAGATGCGCCATCCGCCAGCACCTTGCCACCTGTCCATGGGCGGAAGTTGTAGCCAAAAGTGAACATGTCCGAATCAGAGCGAATGCCCGGATAGCGAAACAAATCCCAAGTACCGCCAAGTGATTGTCGCCGCTCCAGAATAGCGAAGGTTTTACCCGGACACTCCCGCGCCAGATGGCAAGCCATACCGATGCCGGACACGCCGGCTCCGATAATCAACACGTCAAAATGCTGCTCACTCA
The DNA here is from genome assembly GCA_052089485.1 of Marinobacter sp. Taxonomy (GTDB): domain Bacteria; phylum Pseudomonadota; class Gammaproteobacteria; order Pseudomonadales; family Oleiphilaceae; genus Marinobacter. The sequence continues at coordinate 13,453 of JBQCZX010000049.1, forward strand.
TAATCTGCCTCTCACTTTCACTGTTGTTATTTTTGGCTACCTATTGGCATTCAAGATAACGCAGACCAGCACAGCAGGAAATTGCCTATCAAGTCTCAGAAGCTGTAGTTTGGGCCAGTTTGCGAATGCTGCTGGCTGTTCACCCCAACGCCAACACCATGGTTTTGTTTGAGCCACCGCCAAGGCTATGGCAAAGTCTGGTGCCAAGCTAACTCGGGTATTCACCCCATGAAAACCGTTTTCTCGCCACTGCACAGCCGGCGCTCCGTTAAGACCGAGCTGGATGGTGGTATTTTGATCGAACCCCATGAAAAACCATCCCGGGCAGAAACTATTCTGGCCCGCGTGAAAGCGCAAACCCTGGGCGAGGTACTTGAACCTGAGGAGTTTGGCCTAGAACCCGTAAAGCGGGTACACACAGCCGACTACGTAGAGTTTCTGGAGTACTGCTGGGATGACTGGGTAGCTGAAGGCAAACCGGGCGAAGCCATCCCGGCTGTTTGGTGTGGCCGTGGCATGCGGCCCCGTGTGCCCAAAGACATCGACGGCCGCCTTGGCTATTACAGCTTTGCGGCCGAAACCTCCATTTCCGACGGCACTTGGGACGCGGCCTGCGCCTCGGCTAACGTCGCTCTGACTGCGCAAAAGCTGATTGCTAGCGGCGAGCGTTCCGCCTTTGCCTTATGTCGTCCACCGGGCCACCATGCCCACGCCGACCTGTTCGGTGGCTACTGCTTCTTCAATAACGCGGCCATTGCTGCACAAGCATTTCGTGATCAGGGATACCACCGAGTGGCGATTCTGGATGTGGACTTTCACCACGGCAACGGCACCCAAGCCATATTTTATGATCGCAGCGACGTTCTGACCATCAGCCTGCATGGTGATCCAGACCTTGTATTCCCCCACTTCCTGGGCTTTGAAGACGAAACCGGGGAGGGCGAAGGTAAAGGCTATAACCTCAACATTGTGTACCCTCCCGGAACCCCCTACAGCGTATGGAGCCAAGGGCTAGAAACCGCTTGCGAACGCATTGCAGCCTTTCAGCCAGATGCACTGGTTATCGCCTTGGGCGTGGATACCTTTGAGGAAGACCCAATCTCGTTCTTCAAGCTGAAATCGGCGGACTACCTGTCGATGGGCAAACGCATTGAACAACTCGGGCTGCCTACGGTATTTACCATGGAAGGCGGTTACGACGTCGACGCCATTGGCGTGAACGCCGTGAATGTGATGCAGGGCTTCGAGAGCGAAAAACAGGAAGTACGGGATAATGACGACTAGACGATCGGTCTAATGACCTTTATGATTGCGCTATGAATCGACATAAAGACACCTGCCAACATCTTCTGGACACCGGTCGCGACATCCTGGCGGCACGGGGCTTCAGCTCTGTTGGGCTGAGCACCATTCTCCAACAGGCGGGTGTGCCAAAAGGTTCCTTCTACCACTACTTTAAATCCAAGGAGAGCTTTGGGCAGGCGGTGTTGGAGGATTATTTTGTCGGTTACATGGAAAACCTGGAAACACGCTTCAGTGATAGTGGCCAGCCGGCACTTGATAGACTGATGAGCTACTGGCATAACTGGCAGCATCAGTACTGCGGCCCGGCAGGCCTGAAAGACTGCTTGGTGGTTAAGCTCAGTGCCGAGGTAGCCGATTTGTCTGAAGCGATGCGCCTGACACTCAGGGATGGCACGGATCGGATTATCGGCGGCATCACCCAGTGCATAGAAGCCGCCATAGCCGAAGGGTCATTGCGCGATCAGAACGCCCGGCAACTGGCCACATGCCTTTACCAGCTTTGGCTGGGCGCGAGCCTGCTGACCAAACTTCACAGAGACGATCAGCATATGACGCACGCCATGATCTTTACCCAGGAACTGATCAAAAAACAAGCAAACGATCACTGCCTCAGCCCTTAAAACCCTTGCCCACAATATAAACTTCCCGGGAGCGGGCGCGGGACGAATCCGGCTTGCGCACCACCACCTTGTCGAACACCGCTCTGGCAGCTTTCAGGTACTCATCGTAGCCTTCGCCCTGAAACACCTTGGCCACAAAACTGCCTTTGGGCTTGAGTACCTGGCTGGCCATATCCAGCGCCAACTCCACCAAATACATAGAAGAGGCCTGGTCCGACACCGTCACCCCACTAATATTCGGGGCCATATCGGAAATCACCACATCTACCCGGCTATCGCCAAGCGTCTCCATGATGGCTTCAAATACCGAGTCTTCTGTGAAATCTCCTTGAACAAATTCTACCCCGGCAATGGCATCCATAGGCAGTATGTCAGACGCCAGCACCCTGCCCTTGTGGCCCACCAGGTTAACCGCCACTTGCGACCAGCCGCCCGGCGCAGAGCCTAAATCCATCACCACCATGTTGGGGTGAACCAGCCTGTCCTTCTTGTTGATTTCAAGAAGCTTGTAGCTGGCCCGTGAGCGATAACCATCTACCTGCGCCTGTTTTACGAAGGGATCGTTTACGTGCTCATCAAGCCAACGGCCACTGCTTTTGGAACGTGCCATAGGGACTCTTAAAAGTAGATCAAATGAAAATGGATCAAAAAGAACATAAAAACGGAAGGCGTTGATCGGCCATTGTACGTGGCCCGCTCTCTCTCGGCAAAACCCTGACAACCACCCCGGGCCGCACGTACAATTGCCCCGCTACCCCGACAGCCAACGCGGATCACGCCATGAAATTGGATGACATAAAAAAGCTGCACCAGAAAAAGTACCGCCAAGCTTTGGGACACTATCTTGTGGAAGGCGAACACCTGATTCTGGAATTGCAAAAAGCCGCTGGCCGCCAGCCAGAGCTACAAGCGGCAGAATTGTACGTAACCGAAGCCTACGAACACTGGCAAAGCCAATTCCGAACCCACGTGATTAGCGATCGCCAGATGGCCCAGTTGGCTGATACCCGCACACCTCAAGGCATTCTGGCAGTTGTACCAATACCCGAGAACAGCTCTGCCACAGTCGCAACCGAAGGCGAAAAAGCCATTTACCTGCACGAGGTTCAAGACCCCGGCAACCTCGGGACTGTTTTGCGCACATTGGCCTGGTTTGGTGGTTTTCGGTGCCTGCTAAGCCCCGGCAGTGTCGACCCCTACAACCCGAAAGTGGTGCGCGCCAGCATGGGCGCTATCTTCCATGTGCCACTGGAAACCGACATACCTCTCGCCAACCTGAGCGTCCGATACAATTCAATTGCTTGTCTCGACCTGAACGGCGACTCGCTGACAACCAAGCCGTTCGGCCAGCACGACTGTTATCTGTTTGGCAACGAAGCCCGGGGCGTGCCACCCGAAGCGCTGACTCAGCTGGCAGCCAAGCCCTACACCATTCAGGGCCAAGGCGAGATCGAGTCTCTCAACTTGGCCTCAGCAGTTAATATGTGTGCTTACGAGCTTACGCGAAGCCCCTAACTCGCCTACCCACATCTGTTTTCAGAACACAGCCGGGGCTTTCACCCCGGCTTTTTATCGCCCTGCCAGTGTCCTTATTCCACAGAGTTGCGGATCAAGAAATCAAAGGCACTCAGTGCGGCTTTTGAGCCCTCACCCATGGATATCACAATCTGCTTGAAAGGCACGGTGGTGGCGTCGCCGGCCGCAAATACGCCTGGAATTGAGGTTTCGTTGCGGTCGTTGACTATTATTTCACCGTGCTGGCTGAGCTCGATATCACCTTTCAGCCACTCGGTGTTGGGCAACAAGCCAATCTGTACGAACACGCCTTCCAGAGTGACCTGATGGTTCTCTCCGGTGTTACGATCGGTATAAGTCAGCCCGCTAACGCGGCCGTTCTCGCCAAGCACCTCAGTCGTCTGGCCAGAGGTGATGATGTCCACGTTTTTCAAGCTGCGTAGCTTTTTCTGCAGCACATCATCAGCCCGCATCTCGTCGCCAAATTCAATCAGCGTTACATGGCCTACAATACCGGCCAAATCGATAGCCGCTTCCACGCCGGAGTTACCGCCTCCGATTACGGCAACATGCTTACCCTTAAACAGAGGGCCATCGCAGTGCGGGCAGTAAGCCACGCCTTTGTTGCGGTATTCCGCTTCACCCGGCACACCCAGCGGGCGCCAGCGAGCACCGGTAGACAACACCACTGAGCGTGCCTTCAGGGATGCGCCATTGGCCAGGCGAATCTCATGAGGCATGCCTCGCTTGGCCGCCGGAATCAGCTTCTCGGCCATCTGCATGTTCATGATGTCCACGTCGTACTCTTTAACGTGCTGCTCCATGGCCGCAACCAGCTTCGGGCCTTCGGTGTAAGGCACAGAGATCAGGTTCTCGATGCCCATGGTATCAACCACTTGGCCACCGAAACGTTCGGCGGCGATACCGGTAGAGATGCCCTTACGCGCCGCATAAATAGCAGCAGCAGAGCCAGCTGGGCCGCCACCGATCACCAGCACTTCAAAGGTGTCTTTCTGATTGATCTTCTCGGCTTCTTTCTCGTCAGACTTGGTATCCAACCTGGAAACAATTTCTTCCAGAGTCATCCGGCCTTGGCCCCAAGGCTCGCCGTTCAGGTAAACGCTCGGTACCGACATAATCTCGCGCTTTTCCACTTCATCCTGAAACAAAGCGCCGTCGATAGCCGTGTGGCGAACGCCCGGGTTCAGAACACTCAACAGGTTCAGGGCCTGAACCACGTCTGGGCAGTTCTGGCACGACAGGGAAAAATAGGTTTCAAACTCGAAATCGCCCTCTAACTGCTGGATCTGCTCGATCACATCCTGCGACGCCTTGGATGGGTGGCCGCCCACCTGCAGCAGGGCCAACACTAGCGAGGTAAACTCGTGGCCCATGGGAATGCCCGCAAAGCGAACACCCATGTCGTCTCCCACCCGGTTAATAGCGAAAGACGGGCGACGCACGTCGCTTGACTCTTCCGTGCGTAGGCTGATTTTGTCAGACATCGGCTCGATTTCTTCCAGCAACTCCCGCAACTCCTGGGATTTATCGCCATCGTCATAGGCTGCTACCAGCTCAATCGGCTGCTGCAGTTTTTCCATGTAGGCTTTCAGTTGCTGCTTAATATTGGTATCTAACATGTAACGATTCCCCTGTTAGGTTCTTTAGATCGACCGTCTGAACTTCTGAATTCAAAAGGATCTGTGATTCGGTATGCTCAAACGATACGGGCCGGCAAGAAAATGCTCAAATTAATTGATCCAAAACAACTGATAGTAAACCCCTATGACTAGTCCATTCGCTTTCCCTATCGATGGACAAATAGTGCATATCCATAAACGCTTGACCCCGGTACCATACCGGCAGACGTCATGACGTCACCCCTTTGCACCCAGGACAGGCCGCACATGCTTCCAGACCGTTTTCACTCAATCCAGGACGGATGCGTTCATATTTCCGCATCCCAGGCTAGCCAGTTCGCCAAGGAAGTGGCTGGCGATTTCAACCCGATTCACGATCCCGATGCTCGCCGGTTTTGTGTCCCCGGGGATCTGCTTTTCGCTGTGGTGGTTAGGCGTTTCGGTCTTTCCCAGCATATGACTTTCCAGTTCCGCGCCCTACTGGGTGACGGCGTGCCTCTGGAGTTTCAGGAAAGCGGCGACGAAATCATCGAAGTGTGCGACCAAAACGGCAAGGTATACCTTGAGGTAACCCGCAGTGGTGAGGTAACCCGAGATGAGCAGGTTGTTGAGGAATTCATTCGCTGCTACGTGGCCGCCTCTGGCAAGAACTTCCCACACACTCTGAAGCCGCTAATGGAATCAAAGGATGTGATGTTCAACCCGGATCGCCCCATGGTGATGTACGCGAGCATGAGCCTTACTCTGAACCGGCTGGACGCCGCCTCTCCTGAGTTGGAAATGCATAGCGCCAACCTGGAAGCGAATGGCAAGCGCGGCAATGTCACGCTTGATTACCGCCTGATTTCTGACGGCAGCTCTGTGGGCGAAGTGGCCAAGCACCTTGTGCTAGGCGGGCTAAGACCTTACTGCCCGGAAGCCATGGCTGGCGTGATTGAAGAGTTCTATCGCCTCAAGGCACGCGGTGCGCAATACGGTGTCGACACCGTAGAATCCTAAACCGCACACAAAAAACCCCGGAAATCCGGGGTTTTTGATAGTAGCAGGCCCGCCATGGACCTTAAAAAAAGCTTTAGATCTTGCCAACCAAATCCAGTGAAGGAGACAGTGTTGCTTCGCCTTCCTTCCACTTAGCCGGGCAAACTTCGCCTGGGTGCTTACGTACGTACTGAGCTGCCTTAACCTTGCGCATCAGTTCGCTCGCATCACGGCCGATGCCCTCTGCAGTGATTTCCATCGCCTGAATAACGCCATCTGGGTCGATCAGAAAGGTAGCACGGTCTGCAAGGCCTTGGCCTTCGCGCATCACACCAAAGTTGTTGGTGATGCTGCCGTTCTGGTCGCCGACCATGAAGTAGTTGATCTTGCCGATGGTCTCAGAGCTGTCGTGCCAAGCTTTGTGGGTGAAGTGCGTGTCGGTAGACACGGAGAATACTTCAACTTCCATCTTCTGCAGTTCTTCATAGTGATCTGCAACGTCGCCCAGTTCGGTCGGGCAAACGAAGGTGAAATCTGCAGGGTAGAAGAAAAAGATCGACCACTTGCCTTTCGTATCAGCTTCGGAGACTTCTACAAACTCGCCTTGTTTAAAGGCAGTTGCGTTAAATGGTTTAATTTCGGTGTTAATCACGCCCATGGAAAACTCCTGTTGGTTTGTTTGCGTGTTGATGAATCTACAGCTGCTACTCTAACCAAAAGACTGGTTTCGGGAAAATTAATAATCCCCAATATCTCGATAGGCAATACCTATTTAATCTAATTACCTGCTCTTGCTCTACCACGGCCCCACAACATAACCGAGCTGTTCCGGAAGCCAGAGGGCAATCCCTGGTATCAGCATCACCAGAAGCAGACTGACGCTCATTGCCGCAATAAAGATCAGCGCCCAGCCAATGGTATGCTCCAGGCGAATATTAGCAATACGTGTTGTAACCATCAGGTTGACCGCCACCGGCGGGGTAAACTGGCCGATGGCGATGTTCATAGCCAGCAAGATGCCAAACCATACCGGATTCCAGCCAAAATGATTCATCAGCGGCAACACGATGGGGATAAGGATCAGGTAGATCGATATCGCATCCAGCAGCATGCCGGCAATTAACACCAGCACCATGACCAGTCCCAGCAGTACCCAACCATTGTCTGAAAGCGACAACAGGGCATCCGCCAGATGCTGGAAGGTGCCCAAGGTGGTGCCCGCCCAGGCAAAGATACCCGCCAGCGCAATGATCAGCATGACCACGCCCGAGGTCACCGCAGCATCGGTCATCAACTCAAACAGGCTACGCAAAGTCAGGTTTCGATACACCAGGCAACCCACAATCACGCCGTAAGCCACGGCAACTACAGCGGCTTCGGTGGGCGTAAACAGCCCCGAGCGCAGACCACCCAGAATTATCACCGGCGCAAACAGCGCGGGAAGTGCCGCCTTGAAACTGGGCCAAAACGGTGGACGCTCTGAGGTTTCAGGGTTCTCCCAGCCATACTTGCGAGCCAGATACAGCGCCGGCACCAACAAAGATAAGCCCGCCAGAATGCCGGGGAACAACCCTGCCGCGAACAGCGCCCGCAAATCCACCCCAGGCACCACGATGGAATAGAGAATCAACGCGATGGAAGGCGGGATCAGAATAGCGGTAGACGACGAGGCCGCAATCAACGCGGCTGAAAAAGGCTGTGGATAACCGGCTTTGCGCATACTGGGCAACATCACCATGGCCACCGCAGCGGCATCTGCTGGCCCCGAGCCACTCATTCCGCCCATGATCAGGCACACCAGAACGGCCACAACAGTCAGGCTGCCATGGCGCGGCCCGATAATCGCCTGGGCAAAGCGCACCAGGCTGGCAGCCACGCCTGCACGTTCAAAAATAAGACCCGTGAGAATAAACAGCGGTATCGCAATGAGCGGATATTTCGCCACGCTGTTATAGGTATTGGTTCCGAATGTGGCAAGCATGTCGGGAGACAAACCGAAGAGGATCCCCACCAGGCCGCCAAACCCCAGAGCAATGGCTACGGGAACACCCAGCAGCAACGCCAGCAGAAAGCTCCCGATCATCAGCAGGTCAGGATTCATGGATAACGTCCTTGTATTTCTTACCGCGCAGACGGTCAATGAGGTTCTGAGTCATCCGGATAATGATCGCGACCGACAGCAGCGGCAGCCAGATCACATAGATCCAGCTTGGCAGCCCCAGCCCTGGTGACAAAGACTCCCAGTCGTATTCCTGCATCGCAAACACACTTCCATACCAGGCGGTTACGGCAAAAACTGCCACGCCCACAAGCCATTGCAGTACAAACAGCCCTTTCAGAGCCCGAGGCGGCAAATAATGCTCAATCAGCTCAATGCGTATGTGCTGATTATTGCGGGCAGCCACGGCGGCACCCGCGAAGGTGAGCACCACCAGCAAAAACACTGAGAATTCTTCGGTGAATGCGAAAGAGGCATCGGTGGTATAGCGGACAATCACGTTGCCCAGGCTGATCACACAAATCGCAATCAATGCCAGAGATGCCAGCCAGGCTTCCAGCCGGAACTTCGGGGGTCGGGAGGACATGAATACTCCGTTTCAGGCAACAGCACCCGCCAGAACCGGCGGGTGCACGGGCAGCAGGGTATTACTGCTTGCGGTCGGCGACAGCGGACTGAGCCTGCTTCACCAGGTCTTCACCGATGCGCGGCGTCCACTTTTTATAAACAGAGCGGGTAGCCTTCACAAACGCGTCGTGCTGTTCCTGAGTCAGTTCAGTGACCGTAACACCACGGTCCTTGATGGCTTGCAGCGTGTCTTCGAGCTCGGCACGGGATTTTTTAATCTCCCACTCGCCGGCATCCACCGCGGCTTTCTTCAGCAGCGCCTGGTCGTCTGCATTGAACTGGTCCCAAACGCGGTTGCTGATGGCAAACACCAGCGGGTCGGCCATATAGTGCCAGAGTGTCAGGTGTTCCTGCCCGGCCTGATCAATACGCGCCACATCAAACACCGACAGCGGATTTTCCTGGCCATCCACCGCACCGGTGGTCAGTGCTGGCTTGGCATCTGCCCAACTCATTTGAGTGGGGTTGGCGCCTAGTTCAGTGAACGTATCCTGGAAAAGTGGCGAGCCAACAACGCGGATTTTCAAGCCTTCCAGATCCGCTGGTTCGCTGATTGCAAGATTGGAGTTGGACAGCTCACGAAAACCATTCTCGCCCCAGGCCAGCGGTGTAACGCCACGCTTTTTAATCGCTTTAAACACGGCCTTGCCGGCATCACCCTGAGTGATTGCATCAATGGCGGCGTTGTCCGGCATCAGGAATGGCAGGGAGAACAGGTTCAGTTCCGGGACTTGCGGCGACCAGTTGATAGTAGAGCCCACCGCCATATCAATCAGCCCCGAGCGCATGGCGGAAAATTCTTTGGTCTGATCGCCAGAAACCAGCTGGGAGTTGCTGTAAATCTTCATGTTGATGCGCCCTTCAGAGCGCTCTTTCACCAGCTCCACCCACTTGTCCGCAGCCTGGCCCCAAGGGAATGCCGACGGCAATACCGTAGAAACCGTGTATTCATCTTTGTACTGAGCGTTAGCCCCGGAACTGAGCAGAAGCGTAGCCACCGCAGCGGCGATCAACGAGCGGTATGTCAGCATGTTGTTTTCCTTTTTTATTAGTAAGGGAGAATCCACGGCGAGGCCACAAACACGCCGCAGCAATA
>JBQCZX010000050.1:0-23117 GCA_052089485.1 Marinobacter sp.
ACCACCCGATGACCAGCGATGAAACCCGCATAGACCGCCGGGAAACGGTTATGGACTTCCCTGGGCAGCCGGTAGTGACTACCGATAACGTAACCGTGAAAATCAACGGTGCGCTTTATTACCAGATCATCGACCCACGCCGCGCTGTGTACGAGGTGGCCAACATGAGCCAGGCCGTTGAAGTGCTGGCCAAAACCACTCTGCGCTCGGTGGTGGGCAAAATGGAGCTTGATAAACTGTTTGAGTCCCGCGCCGAGGTGAACAATGCCATTCAGGCCGAAATGGAAGAGGCGGCCTCAAAATGGGGTGTAAAACTTACTCGAGTGGAAGTTCAAGACATCAACATGCCCGAAGAAGTAGAAGACGCCATGCGCCTGCAAATGGCCGCGGAGCGTAAGCGCCGGGCCACGGTAACCGAGGCTGAAGGTGAGAAAACAGCCGCGATTGCCAAGGCACAGGGCCAGCGCGAATCGGCTATTCTTAACGCCCAGGGCGATAAAGAATCCGCCATTTTGCGGGCCCAAGGTGAACAGGAATCGATTCGACTGGTACTCAGCGCCATCGGCGATACCGAAGACAACAAGCAAACGGTTATCGGCTATCTGCTGGGGCAAAGCTACATCAAAGTATTGCCAAATATGGCGAAAGACGGCGAGCGGGTGTTTGTGCCCTACGAGTCTTCTGCTCTGCTGGGTTCCATGGGTATGTTCCGGGAGCTAGCCGGCAGCCCTGAAGATGCGGTTCGCCAGTCGCTGCAGAAAGATGGCCTGCGTGGCGGTTTGGTTGGCGGCGCGGGCAACGCCTAACCTTCCTAAATCCGTGGACAACCTTCTTGGCATCAGCCCAGTAGGTTGTCCAGCGGTTCGTCGTAGCTAGGTGCGAACACTTTCATAAAATAGGTCACCTCTGGCAACGCCTCCTGCTCAAGCTTTTGCCGAATTTGCCTCTCAGCCGGCTCAAACTCTCGGTTACCCGCACGCACTTCTGCCTGACATTTCAGCCAAGCCGACAACCGATCTGCCGCCTTGATCAACTCACGATCCTCTAGCGGCTGCCGAGATTCCCGAAGGTAGGGTGAAAAATCCTCGCGCAAATCCACCGGCAGCAGTGCCAGCAGCTCCGCCTCGGCTTTGTGCTCAATGTCTCCGAAAGCCTCACGCATCACTTGGGAGTGGTATTTTATGGGCGTGGGCATATCTCCCGTTATCACCTCGGTTGCATCGTGATAGAGCGCGGCAGCGGCGATTCTGTCGGCATTCACCTGCCCATCGAAGTGTCGATTGCGGATCAACGCCAATGCATGAGCCAGCGTGGCAACCTCCCAGGAATGAGTGGCTACGTTTTCGTCAATCGCGTTGCGCATCAGCCCCCAACGCTTGATCCAGCGCAAGCGGGAAACGTAAGCAAAAAAATGACTCATGGGCTGTGGCACGCGCTTTGTTCCTTAATGACATTTTTAATGTGATTCCGCGACGTTTAGCGGATATCCAGCGTAAATTCTACGATCACATTGCCATTGTCCGCTACGTTAGCGTTACGGGAAGGATCGAGCACGTACAATTGACTGGCCGGTACACCCTGAGTGTCCCGCAGTATTTCCTGCACGGCAGCACCTCGCGCATTGGCAAGGTTATTCAGTGTTTCCGGGGCCAATGTTCGCTCGCCTGCCAGATAGGCCTCGCGGGCCTCTTTCCAGGCGTCATCAGTCAGTTTTTCACTCTGACCAGCGGCCAGTTCATCATGCAAAAGCACTACGCCATCCGCCGAAGGCGACACCCCTCCACGGATATTCAGCAACAACTCGGGGCGGTTGTGCAACGCGTCGCCAAGAGCAGCGAGCTTTTCAGCCTCGCCTGGTGCCAGCTTGACAGTACCGGGCTCAAAGGTCATTTGCCCGAGCTCTTCTCCGCTAAAGCCAGCGAGATCGGCAATCGACCCCAACATGCTGAACGGCGACGTTGCTACCTTGGCTAACAAGTTCACAAAGGCCCCCGCAACCACTTGGCCAACGCTGAACTCAGGGCTGTCCATATTGCCGCTGATGGGCAGGTTCACTTCGATCATGCCATCGCTATCGCGAAGCATGGCTAGCCCGAGCTTTACGGGCGCATTAATCGCCTGTCCACTCGCAATGGCTTTGCCCAGCGCCAACCGGTCAAGCACCACTGTGCTAGAGCCATCAACTTGGCTGCCGGTAACCTGATACTCCAGATTAAGGTTCAGTTTCCCGCTGTCTATCCCGTAACCCAAGTAACGACCAAGATAGGACGAAAGGCCGGGCAGCGATAGACCATTCACCGTCAACTTCAGATCGCTGGTTTCTTCCGTGCCCAAGGTGCCCATATTGCCATCAAATTCCACATTGCCATCACCGTCAATACGCCCTTTTAGAGAGACTTTGCCCTGCTGAGGCGCCACATTGCTGACCCCGATAACCGTGCCATTTAACTGGTCAAGTATGGTTGTAAAAGCCGGGTCTAACGTGCGATCGGTGTAATCGATTTCGCCCTTTTCAACCACTACCTGGCCTAAACGGAAGATAAACTGCGCCTCTTCGCCTGTATCCTGTTTCGGCTCTGCGGACGTATCGCCAGCCTCAGTCACCGAAATAATCTGCTCTACGTTATGAACACCGTCGGTGTTGCGAACCAGATTGATGGCAGGCTCTGCGAGGGTAACCGTGCCGAATTCCAGCCGGGCCGGATGCACGTTGTACTCAATGGACGCCAAGCGCAGTGTTTGCCATGAGATCAGCTGTTCGCTGCTGCCCGGTAACCGGAGGTTCAGCCCAGCAACTTCTGCAGTACCGCTGAAAGTGCCGGTTAAGGGATCCTGCTGACCATCCAGATCTAAACTTCCATCCAGCCCCAATGTGCCGCCCGCGACTGCAAGGTTGGCCGATTCTTGCAAATAAGGTTCAAACCCAACCAGCTCGATCCCGGAGCCCGAAATACCCGCTTCCAAAGTAAATGGCTCAGGCGTCACCTGGCCATTCAGGGACAGCTTGCCACCGCTGCGCAGAGCCGCCTGTAGCTGGTACCGCATAGGATCTTCCATTTGACTGCTGAGGTCACCGGTAGACAAGGATAACTCCTCCAGTGCTAGCTCCGCCGGCGAGCCCGGCTGCGCATCCTGCCAGAGCACACGGCCATCAGACACATCAATGCCTGCCAGCGACCAGCGGAAAGGCTGTTCAGCTGATGCAGCCGCCGGAGTTTCTGTAGCCGGCTCGTTGGTCGCGCTACTCTTCGCAAATGCAGCAACCCAATCAATCTCTCCGGCTTTATTGCGCGCCAGCGCGATATCCGGTTTCTCCAAAGAAATCGGCCCAACAGTGGCTTCGCGAGCATTCAGGTCAAACCCAATATCCTCCACGGCAATAGCCGCTGTACTCAGGCGAGGCTGCTCGCTCTGCTTATCCAAAGCAATGGCCAGATCTTCCACCGACACCTGGCCATTGCTGGTAGACAGGTACAGAGTATCTCTAAACTGCAACTCGTAGTCTGAGCGCACGGTTACTTTACCGCCACGGAAATCATAAGGCAGGTAGGGGGCGAGAAAATGACCAAGCGTTTTGTGGTCAGCGCCCGAGATAGCAAGGCTCCCGTTGGAATAAAACGGTGTAACACTGAGACGGCCCTGCCACTCAATAGTCTGGTTACCCAGGGCTGCTTGCAGGTGATAGTCGCCGTTGCGGTCATCCCGCTGCCAGGTAGCAAGATCGTTCAGGGTCAGATCCAGCGGTGTAATCCGGAACTCCGCCATCTCAGGCTGAGTGAAATCCCGAAACAGAAGCTCACCGCCGTTTACCGTAAATTGCTTAAAATACAGCGAAGGCGGCGCCTGATCTTCCCTCGGTTCAGCCTGCTCTGCCGGCGTGCGGTCTTGCTCTGTTCTGGCCGCCTGAAAATCTCGCGCAAAGTTCACATTGTAGTCTTCAAGCAAATCCAGCCGGATAAACGGCTCCTCAAGCTCAATGGCCTCAAACCCGATAACGCCACGAACCAGATCAAAGAAGTTCAGGTTGAGATACAGGCGATCAAAACCGATCACCTTTTCATTGTCGCCGTCTTGCGCGGACAGGCTCAAGGCTTCAACGCTCAGCGCAAACGGGTTGCTGCTGATGTCATCAAACTCTGTCTGCCACCCCATTTTCTGTTCTAGCTGATCCGGCAGGGCACGCTTCAGCCACCAGGGCAGCAGCAAAAAACCAGCCAAGCTATATAACACGATGAGCACGAGTGCGCCGATCACCAGGTTTCTGGGAAGTCGGCTGCGCTGACGACTATGGGCCACTATTTTCTCCTTTCGGGCGTTAGATCCTGAATAAAGAGCCTCTACATAAGGATAGTCGGCCCAGGCCTCTTTTGTCAGCCACTATGCCGCCATCGCTGACAGGTTAAAGTGAACTCTATATCCTCAACGTTCGTACACTACTCGTCAGATTAACTCTGACGTTCAGCCAAAGAGGGCAAAAGGCTATGGATATTGGCGATATGCGTCGCGACTTTGAAAGTGAAGGGCTGGATCGCGAAGCCCTGAGCGACGACCCAGTCAGGCAGTTCGAAACCTGGTTCGGTGAAGCCCGCAAAGCCGGTATTCTTGAGCCCAACGCCATGTCTCTGGCTACCGCCGGTGCCGACAGCATGCCAGACCTGCGCACGGTGCTGCTAAAATACTTCGATGATCGTGGCTTTGTGTTCTACACCAATTACGAAAGCCGCAAAGCCCATGAGATGAGCGAAAATCCGCGGGCCGCGCTGCTCTTCCCGTGGATTGGCCTAAACCGGCAGGTACGCATTCAGGGTAGGGTCGAGAAGGTCAGCAAAACCGAGTCCCTAAAGTACTTTTCGTCTCGCCCGCGGGGTAGCCAAATTGGCGCTTGGGTCTCGGAGCAAAGCAAGGCCATCACCTCCCGGGGACTTTTGGAGCAAAAGGTGGCGGAAATGAAACGTAAATTCAGCGAAGGCGAAGTGCCTTTGCCTGGTTTCTGGGGCGGGTACCGAATTGTTCCCGAACGCATCGAGTTCTGGCAAGGCCGTCCTAGCCGACTCCACGATCGATTTGAATACATAAAGGAAGGCGATGACTGGCTCATCCAACGACTTCAACCCTGATTCTGCCCGGATTCAGCACAAGCCAACCATCAAACTGTGCCACCAAACCGGACAAGTACCGAGCGTTGCACCCGACTGGTTGACGGCTCACGAACGTGAGAGATTTGTCGGGCTTAGCGCCACCCGGGCATCGGAGTTCCTTACCAGTCGCTGGCTGATACGCCAAGCGTTGAGCAGAGCAGGCTCGGTAAGCCCGGATCAGTGCTGGCCGAACGAAGGGCGCGCAACGACCTCTGCCAGCCCAGCAGGTTGGCACCTCTCACTAAGCCACAGCCATGGGCTGTCTGCCTGCGGTACCCAATACGGTTCCGCGCTGGGCATAGACATTGAACCCAGCAAACGACACCCACAATGGCAAAAGGTAGTTAAGCGTTGGTTCTCTCCCATTGAACAGGAATGGCTGTTTCAGGAAGATGACCCTCACGCCTTTCTCAGAGCCTGGACTCTTAAAGAGGCCTGGCTGAAGGCCACCGGTCGAGGCATCGCTGGTAACCTACAGACTCTGGAAGTGCGCCGAAATTTCGAGCTTTACGGCGACCAGTCAGACGGTCTCTGGCAGGCCTGCTGCTTCTACACGGAAGGCTTTCTGGCCACGCTTGTGTACAGACAAACTGCAGATGACCGGCCAGGCTCATGGCCTTCCATCACTCTGCTGGAACCGCCATTCGACGATTACAGCCTGAGTAAGGCAAAACGACTGGATACCCACTGGGAGCCGATGTTTCAGCGTAAAATTCGGTCAAAACGCTGACAGCAACGCCGGGATAACGAGATATGCCAATTGCCGACAAGGATAAAGACCCCCCCACCTCCGAACGTTGCCCTTGGTGCGGTACCGATCCGTTTTACGTGGAGTATCACGACACGGTTTGGGGCCGGCCAGAATACGATGATCTGGCGCTATTCGAGAAGCTCTGCCTGGACGGCCAACAGGCAGGGTTAAGCTGGATAACCATTTTGCGCAAGCGCGAAACCTATCAGGCTGCTTACGACTATTTCGATCCAGAAAAAATCGTTCAGTACGATGACAACAAAATTGCAGAACTGCTGGCGAACCCAGGGATTGTGCGCAACAAGCTAAAAGTGCAGTCGATCATTAAGAATGCCCGAGGGTATCTGGGTTTGAAAGAAGAAGGCACTGGTTTTTCCAGCTTTCTTTGGTCGTTTGTGGGGAGCCGCGCTATCCAGAATAACTGGCACAGCATTGATGAGGTGCCAGTTACCACAGCGGAATCCGAAGCCATGTCCAAGGCGCTCAAGCGCGCAGGGTTTACGTTTGTAGGGCCCACCATTGTGTATGCGTTCATGCAGGCTACCGGTATGGTGAACGACCATATCGTTGGTTGCCCACAGCAAGCTCAGTGTCGTTCACTGGCCCAATGATCTTAAATGCCCGTAGCCTCGTAAATTCCGTGAAAAGAGGCATTCCGATTATTTAGCTTTCGGGTTCAGGGGCAAGAATAGTGATTTCAGTAGCGAGACTTGCAATTCTGGTGGGGGTAGCTGGGTTAATACCCTTTATCGCCTGCGTAATAGCTCTTTTCGCGATGCCGCAACACAGCATTCCCCTTCTGAGCTTTTTTTATCTCTACAGCGCGGGCATTCTTGCTTTTATGGCGGGCGTTTACTGGCCGATTGCCATGCAACTGGACAACCGCTGCTACCCGCTGTCGCCTCTGATAATGATGTTGTTGAGCCAAATATTCTTCATTACAGCGGGCGTTGGCCTCCTGCTAAGCACGCCGGCACAGACATTGCTCTACACCCTTGCGTACCTGGGCCTGTATATCGCCGACGCGCGTTGGATGCGGGTGTACTGGCCAGCTTGGTATCTTCGCTTACGTCTTGTGCTGACTCTCGTCGCGGTTACCTGCCAACTCATCGTGGGCGCGTGGTTTTTCCTGTTTCATGCCGGCCACGGCCTTTAAAGTCGGAAGGGTTCTTCCGGTCGCTCAAACAGAGCTTGCAGCTTGCGTAACGCCAGTTTCTCAATTTGCCGCACCCGCTCGCGACTTATACCGATATCGTTAGAGATAGCCTGCAGGGTTTGCGGCTCCGGCATATCCAGTCCGTAGCGGCGCGAAAGAATCATCTGCTCGCGGTCGGTAAGTTCCGCGAACATGGATGCCAAAGTTCGGCGGTGATCTCGGCCAGACATCCCTTGTTCCGGGCTCGCTTGATCGCCAGCCTCAAAGTTGTCACCCAGGGTGATTGAACCATCGTCAACCATAGGTAGGTTCATTGAGATTTCCCGCCTGGCCAAGGCCCTGAGCTCCCCGATCCGTGAAGGCGTTGCTTCCATGGCACGTGCCAGTTCAGATTGCGAAGGCGTGCGGCCAAGACTCTGATGCATCCGCAAAGATACTTTGTGGAGGTCACGAATTTCGTCCACCACATTTTCCGGCGTATGAACCAGGCGAGTACCCCGTTGCAGGCAGCGTTTAACCTCTTCACTGATCCACCAGTAAGCATAGGTGGAAAAACGGAAGCCTTTGGTAGGATCGAAGCGCTCCACTGCCTTGATCAGGCCCACATTGGCATCCTGAATCAAATCAGACATGAGTATGCCTTGCTGGTTGTAACGCCGAGCAATGTGCACGGCCAATCTTAAGTTGCTCTGAATGAGCTTCTGGCGACAGGCGTTAGCAAGATGGAGCGCGCGACGGCACTTGGCAGAGAAAGCGCCGGCATCGCCCAAGCTACCAATAGTGGCGCGAAAGGTCTGGGGGGTGTCGTCAGGCAGAATCAGTGCCGCACTGATGGTGCGATAGCAAAGCGTTAACTTGCGGGAGAGGCGACGTTCAGACGCTTCCGTAAGCAGTTCGTACCGGGACGCATCCCTGAAATACAGCCCTACTAAGGAATCCCTTTCACCATCATTGGGCAATTTAGGAGACGGGCCCAGCCTGTTGGTCGTTGCCATGGCTTGGTACCGGTTGGAATTTTAAAAGAATACGACTTCATGCCGCGGATGGATTCATCGCAAGTCGCCCTGACTTATGCGACGAGCCCACCCGGGGGATCACCATTTACGCAGCAACAATGGCGTACTCATGGTTGTGGGGTTCGATAAGAACACCGTGCAACGCAATGATCGCTTTCTCGTAATCGTCTTCATCGACCACAAACTGCATGTCAACCTGGCGCATGCACTGGTGCATAGCCAATACGCTGATTTCAGCGTCGGCTAGCGACTTAACCGACCGTGCAAGAATACCTGGCACCTTCATATCGCTACCAATCGCTGAAACCATCGCCACTTTACGGGTACTGATTTCACCGTTGGGGAACTCGTCTCTCAGCGCTTTAACCACGCGCTTTACATGCTTAAGCGTACTACCCACGTAATGGGTAATGGTATTGGCGTTGGTATCCTTGGCCATAAAGCGCACTTTGAAGCGGCTCAGGATGTCCAAAATTCGACGATCCGAGCCAGGCTCACCTTGCATATCCTGATCAAACACTTCGATCGCAAACACGCCCTTAGCGCCGGCAATAATTTCTACCTGCGGTTTTTCGCTGATATAGTCGCCAGTGATCAAGGTACCGGTATGCTCTGGCTCGAAGGTGTTCATCACCCGCAGCGGGATCTCCGCCTGGCGCAGGCCTTTACCAGCGCGGGGGTGAATGGCTTCCATACCCAGGTTCGCCAGTTGGTCGGCCACATCGTAGTTGGTGCGGCCCAGAGGAACCACTTTGTCTGCACCCACAACGTTGGGGTCAGCCGAGCTTAGGTGGAATTCCTTGTGAATAACGGCTTCGCGAGCGTCAGAAATGACCGCCACACGGCTAAAGGTCATCTCGCTGTAGCCCCGATCAAAGGTGCGCATCAGGCCTTCTTTACACTGTGCATAACCAGTCACAATTGGCAGCTCGCGAGAAAGATCCACGGCATCAAACGCCTGCTTCAGCTTTTCGTCCAGCGGTAGCAGTTCGGTATCGCGCCAGCCGGTAAGGTCTACAAAGCGTGCATTGATACCTTCTTGCTGCAGCTTCAGCGTAGTATTGAACGCGCTGTGCGCTTCGCCAATGCCCGCAAGCATTTCACGAACCGTTAGCAGATGTTCTTCAAGCTGAAACTGGCCGTAAGAACACAAACGCTGCAGGTCGATCAAGCAACCGCGAACGCCTTCCACACGGTCGGTAATAAACTGATCCGCCTGCTGCTTAAGCATCGGGTCTTCAAACAGTTCACCGTTGATGTCGGTCAAAAACTTGATCAGCTTGGTAAGGTCATCTGCCCAGGCCCAGTCTGATTCCGCATCGGCAAACAAGGCGTAAACGCCCGGCTCGCCGGTTTTTTTGTGCTCCAACAATTCGTTGGTCACGCCGCTGTATGCAGACACCACAAAGATGCGTTGATAAAGCTCTTCATTGGTGTGATTAGCCACGAAGATGTTATCGCGAACAGCTTCGTAGCTACTCATTGAAGTACCACCGATCTTCTCGACGGTATGTAGTTGACTAGTCATAGTTCTGTCCTGGCTACCTTGCAGAATGAATGTCTGGAATGGCAGGCGTCTTACGACGCCTTGCTGATTCCTTCCTGCATGATTTCATCCACACTCTTGGCCAGCAGCTCGGCACCCAGCTTCAGGTCTTCCTTGCTGGTGGTCAGTGGCATCAGGCACTTGATCACTTCATCATTCGGACCACTGGTCTCGATGATCAGCCCGTGCTCAAACGCACGCGTGGTGATTGGATCTGTCACGTCTGCGTTTTTCGCTTCAATGCCCCGCATCAAACCACGGCCTTTCATTTTGAACTCGCCAGGGTATTTGTCACAAATCGCCTGCAGCGCGTCACCCAGAACCTCAGTTTTTTCCTTCACTTCATTGGCGAATTTATCGTCTTTCCAATAAGTTTCTATTGCAGCACGGGCCGTGATGAACGCCATGTTGTTACCGCGGAAGGTGCCGTTGTGCTCACCGGAGCCCCAAATGTCCAGCTCTGGCTTAAGCAGCACCACCGCCATCGGCAAACCATAGCCACTCAAGGACTTGGAAACAGTCACGATATCAGGGGTGATTCCCGCAAATTCAAAACTAAAGAATTCGCCGGTACGGCCATTACCTGCCTGGATATCATCCAGAATCAGCAGCATGTCGTGCTTCTTACACAGACTTTCCAAACCTTTCAGCCACTCTGCGCGGGCAGCATTCAGACCACCTTCGCCCTGAACCGCTTCCACGATTACTGCGGCTGGCACTTCAACACCGGAGGAGCTGTCGGATAGCAGCTTGTCCATCACCGCCAGGGTGTCTACGTCTTCACCCAGGTAGCCGTCATAGAACATGAAGTCTACGTTGCTCAGCGGTGCGCCAACGCCACCACGGTGATGCTTGTTACCGGTTGCAGCAACGGCACCCATAGTCACACCATGGAAACCGTTGGTGAACGAGATAATACCGGTACGACCTTTCACTTTACGGGCCAGCTTAAGGGCTGCTTCTACGCTGTTGGTACCGGTTGGGCCGGTGAACTGCATTTTGTAGTCCAGACCACGGGGATCCAGAATGTACTTCTTATATGCATCCATAAAGCCGTGCTTGGCGGTGGTGTACAAGTCCAGGCCTTGGCTCACACCGTCTGATTCGATGTACTCAAGCAGTGCTTTTTTCAGGGTATCGTTGTTGTGGCCATAGTTCAGGGAACCGGCACCGGCCAGAAAATCCAGGTACTGCTTACCGTCTTCAGTGTAGAGATGCGCGTTCTTGGCACGATTGAAAACCACTGGAAAGGCACGGCTATAGACACGTACTTCGGATTCATTCTTGAAAACGTCCATTATATTTCCTCTTAGCCTGCTCGGCTTCTAAATAGAATTCGTTAAGAATAACTCTGAGACTGGGGCTCTTCAGCGGACAGGGCGTTCAGGGATCGTCAAAAACATGGATGCTTTTGACGAGCGTACAAGGATGTATTCACAGCGTATCCCTGAACGCCCTGTCCGCTGAAGCGCTACTCCAAGAGCCCCAAAAAGCTCTCAGGATTACTTGGTAAACGGCCCAATGCGCAGCAGAAATTCAGAATCATGCTGGCCGCCAAAATGGGTGTCTTTCTCGAAGTGCTCATGATCAACAATCTCGGCGCCCATATCTCGCGCGAACGAGCGGAACAATGCCCATGAGGCTTCATTATCTGCGGTGATCGTGGTTTCCATATGGGTCACGTTTTTGCACGCATCCCGGGCCACAATTTCTTTCAGCATCCGCTTGGCCAAGCCTTGCCCACGACCTTTCTCGTGAACCGCTACTTGCCACACAAATACGGTTTCGGGCTGCTGGGGAGGGATATACCCGGAGATAAAACCGACTAGGTCGCCGTCCTTCTCCGCAGCCACGCCGGTCTCGGCAAAGTGGCTGCACTGCAAAAGGTTGCAGTAAATTGAGTTGGCGTCCAGTGGAGGGCATTCCGCTATCAACTGGTAGAGCCTGAAGCCATCATCCTTAACGGGTGTACGTAGGGTGATGGCGGTGGTATTCGATCCTTCTGATGTCATAACGTGGTCAGTTCGCCTCAAAAAGTTAGGGTTGAATTATATAGACCTCGAAATATATTTCAAGTCGGGCTAATCAGTGGAACTACAGAGGACAACAACGTATACCTTAAGAGTAGACCGAACCACACCATTCGCCAGTAACAAAAAGATTAAAAAACAGACGGGAATACGAGATCTTCCGGAGTGAGCGATGTGCCCTCAACAATACGTGCACGGTAGGAAAGAGCAGCTGGTGAACCCGCCGGCCAAAGGCGATCAAACTGCTTTAGCCACGCACTAACGTCGTAGTCAACGGGCATTAAATGCACGTTCAGCCCATCTAGATGCATACCTGCGGCTGGCTTAGCCGTCGGAGTTGTGCGACTTACACGAGTGATCAGGCCTCGAGGGTCAGAGTTCAGGTTGCCCATGCCGGATGAGCCATTATTGGCCACCAAACAAGAACGCCCATCCACCTCGCCAGACCAGATCACAGGCAGGCAGGTGTGAGTAGAAACCATTACGTCCGCACCTGAAGCCCGAAACCATTGCGCAAGCTTATTTTCATTACCAGCACTAAAGGATTCGTGGGCCAAACCCCAGCCAGCCAGAGATTCCGGATCGCCATGCATCACCGAAATCTTTAGGCCTCCAAGTAACAGGCAGTGGTATCTAGGCAGAGCGGCCAGCCGTTGCTGAATATCCCGATGCATTTTGGCCGTATTCTGCAGCCTGGCCATGATCTGGTTGGAGCGCTCAACCACGCCTTGGGGAACAAAGTCAGGGTAGGCACAACCGCAGCCCGCATCGGTGTTCGGCGTGGCCAGTTCGTAGTCCACATTGCCCAGGCTAGCGGTATGGTTCAGCACCCGATTATTGATGTCGCGGAACAGCTTATCGCTGGCGTTAAACCAATTAAAATCACCGTTGAACACCAGCTTCACGCTACGCCCTTGGCGCTCTTCGGCCTGCACCATGTTTTCGATTTCATCAAGCGCAAGAGAGTTGCCGTACAGCCCACCGATGATATACAAAACGTCTTCACTTACCGGTGTGACTTTCTCGCACAAAGAAGCTGGGTGGTAGCGATAATCCAAGGGACAACTGCGGCCTTCCGTCATCTTACCTCTCCCGCCGCCAGAGATTTCCCAGCCAGCCGGCGCACAGCCAACGGGAGGAAGAAACCTGCCGCGCAGATCAAAAAACCATAGGCGTTAACACCCAGCAGCGTGGCGTATTTGCCATCGCCAATTGCCCAACCCGCCGGAATCAGCCCAGCCGCCAGCAGAACCCCAAGCCCCAGACCGCTCCAAAAGCTAAGGTGAAAGCTCCATGGTGACCAGCGAGTGAACCCGTAGAACAAAAACACCGGGGCCAAGCCCATAACCATGGTGCCAGACACAGTGGTGGCCTTGAGAATATCCGTCCCGGCAAACATGGGTAGATTGCCAAGCAACGCGAACACAATCATCACCACCGCGCCTACGCGCATACTGGGCAACCGGGCTTTCGCCCGCTGCGCCAAACGCGGCAAATCAACCGCCAGAGACTTGGCTAACGATGAAAACGTAGAGTCCAGTGTCGAACCGGCAGACGTCATCATCACCACGCTCATAAAAAACAACGCAGCCAACCCCAGCGACTGCCCAACCGCGACCGACGCATTGCCCATGGCATCAATACCATTCAGCCGCGCATGAACTCCTACCAGACTGAAAATAAACACCGCCACAAAGCCCAGCAGGCCCGCCACCACAAAACTCTTGAGCATGGTTTTTTCGTTATTCACAAAACCCCGATCCGTCAACACCGGATCGTGAAACGGATAACTGAACATCTGCAGCAACGCCACCAGCAGCAGATCAAAACCCGCGTTCAACCGGAACTCGCCTTCGCTGAGCAAAGCAGACGTATCGTTAGCAGGAACGATCATGAACAGCACAGCGCCCAGGAAAAACACGAAAACAAACGTCTGAATAACATCGGTAAAAATGGAAGAACGCAGCCCGCCCTTTAAGCTATAGGCAAGCGTAAATGCCGTGAACACCATAGCGGCAACGTAATACTCCCACTCACCGGGCAGCCCGAAATAACCACCCACCACGGCAGTATTACTCCAAACCTCGTTATACAACCGAATCAAAATAGCCGCCGCAAACGCTAGCCCCGCAAAACGCCCAAACCGCGACGTAAGAAAATCCTGCAGGCTACGCGCCCCCGTCTGCGTGCGAATCAAGTAGATGATATAACCGGCCACCGGAATCGAAAGCCAGTAACTGGCATAAGCCAGCCCCCCCGGTTACCCCGTAAGTTGCCCCCAAATTCGCCGCATTGGTCACCGACTTGGCAAAAATCCAGCTGATAAAAATACTGGCCGTCAACGACCACTGACTAACCGGGTTTCCCTGATCATCAGCGCCTCTGTAAAAAGACTCCGAATTCCTGCTTTTCGGCGACAGAACGTACATAACCACGCCATAAACCAGCAAGAACCCCCAAAACAGGGAGGCTTCGGTAATATTCACTGTTGTTTATTTCCTCGTTGTGTTCCGGGGCTTTTATTCGGTTTTCAGCTTGGGAGGTATCGGTGCTGGTGGGGTTGGGGTCAAAAAAACGCCCGTGAACCCATCCATGGGGGGCTTGGTCGCGCCATCCTTGGCGCTCCACATTTTTTGACCCCAACCCCACCAGCATCTTGGCTAAACCTGTTTCTTGCGATCCCCGGCAACTTTTTTTAGCCAGTAATCATCTTTTATTCAGTTTTTTAGAGACCCGCATTGGATTCAACCGCGGTATGGGGAGCGACGTTTTATTTTCGCCGGAAAAAGATGTCTGAGCGCAGCGAGTTATTTTTCCAAGAAAATAAAACGTCGCTCCCCATGCCGCCAACTCCCAACAACCAGTCCTAAAAAAATCAACCAGGCGCCGAACAACTAGCCCCATACCGATAACAAGAAAAACACCGATGGTGCCGCAACATAATCCGCTCATCCATGCTCTGGGCCAGCGAGCCACCCAAATCGTACTGAGGATCGTCATCCACCAGCGTACAAGCATAAACCCGCACCGAATCGCCCTTCTTCACCAACATCCGCGTGTAAGTACACATAAAGTGCGACTGACTCTGAGTGGTTGGATACTTCTCCATACAGCCCTCAGTAATCTCCGGGCTACCGTCCTCTGATCCAGGCGTACCCAAATCAGGAAACGCCGTAAACGCCAGGTTTTCCGGAATCTGCCACTCGCGAAAAATCCCACGAAACGCAGCCTCTACCTCTGCTGGAATCTCATCCGCATCAGTCTGCCGAGCAATAGACACCTTGAAGCCTTGCTCTACCAGCCAGTGAATTCCCTCCAGCGCCTGCTCAAAGCTGCCCTCACCGCGATCCTTGTCGTGGCGGGCGCGGTCAGGGAAATCCAGGCTCACGCGGAAATGAATCGGGAAAGGATTATCCAGCAACGGCAACACCTGGTGCCGGCGCTTCAGCAGTGGCTCGGTGGCGTTGGTAAGCACAAAGCAGGGGCGGTGATGACTGGCGTAATCCAGAATATTCACAAAGTCTCGAATCACGAACGGCTCGCCACCGGTGAAGGAAAACTGCTCCACGCCCATATCCATGGCTTCGTGGATAAACGGCCTCACATCGCTCAGCTTCATGCCGGGAATACGGCCATCGCCTGGGTGGCTGCCTTCGAGACAGAACGGGCAGGCCAGATTGCAGGCAGTGCCTGTATGGATCCACAACTCTTTCAGCTTGTTCGCGTCAATGTAACCCCGGGGGTCGCCATTGCGGGTATGTGTCCAGCTGTCGAAAGCCCTGGATTCAAGCACTTCCACGGCCGGAATGCGTTTATTACGGGCCGGTCGGGTTTCGGTCAGAGGCATACATGCTCCTCGGTGTTAATTGGTAGTAGAACACGGACACAGGCAATGCTGTCTTGTTACAGCCACTGCCTGCTTTTTTAGTCCGTAGTCACTTCTTTACGTTTTACCTGATTGCTTTGGCCCTTTCCGCGACGCCAGCCATGCAATTTTTCCAGCAACTTGAGAATACCCTGAGGTGCGTTGGCGCGCTTCCATTCCCCTGCGGCGGCCTTGGCGGACTCGTTCCAGGTCGGATACGGATGAATGGTACCCAGAATCTTGTTCAGGCCGAGACCATGCTTCATCGCCAGGGTGAACTCGGCCAGGATCTCCCCGGCATGAGAACCAACCACCACAGCACCGAGAATCTTGTCCTTACCCGGCGGCGTCAGCACCTTGATGAAGCCAGAGTCTTCACTTTCCATAATCGCCCGATCCAGGTCGTCCAGACCGCATCTGGTCACGTCATAGGCAATGCCATTCTCCTTGGCTTCGGCTTCACTCAGCCCAACGCGGGCCACTTCCGGCGAGGTAAAGGTGACCCAGGGCATAACCCGGTAATCCACCTTGAAGCGTTTGAACTGACCAAACAGGCCATTCACCGCGGCATACCATGCCTGATGCGATGCGGCATGGGTAAACTGATAGGGTCCGGCAACATCGCCACAGGCAAACACATTCGGAAAGCGCAGGCTCATATCTTCTTCCACCGGCACAGTTCCATTGGGCAGGGTCTCGATACCAATTTTGTCTAGCCCCAGGCCTTCGGTGTTTGCTGCGCGGCCCACCGCGACCAGCACC
Organism: Marinobacter sp.; assembly: GCA_052089485.1. Lineage (GTDB taxonomy): Bacteria > Pseudomonadota > Gammaproteobacteria > Pseudomonadales > Oleiphilaceae > Marinobacter. Next base: position 16,265 of record JBQCZX010000050.1, read on the forward strand.
TGATCAAAGGCAATACGAACTCGCTCTCCCTTGTGCTCGCAATACACCACTTTCTCGCCCTCTTCGGTGGCGAATTCCTTTGCCGCATGTTCCAGACGAAGGTCAACTCCATCGTTTTCGAACTGAGCTTTCACCAGTTCTGACACATCGCTGTCTTCCTTAGCCAACAACCGGTCACCCATCTCTACCTGAATCACCTGGCTACCCAGGCGGGCAAAAGCATGGGCCAATTCGGAACCGATTGGGCCGCCACCCAGAACCAGCAAACGCTCCGGCTGCTCCTGCAATTCCCAAAGGTTGTCAGAGCTCAAGGGCTCCATATCATTAAGCCCTGGAATCGGCGGCATGGCCGGCTTGCCGCCGGTGGCGACAACAATACTCCGTGCGGTCAGCCTCTCTGTGCGACCATCATCGTGCTTTACTTCCAGCTCCCAAGGAGATACGAAGCTTGCCTCGCCAGAGATGCAATCCACGCCCAGTTTTCGATACCGCTCAGGGGAGTCATGAGGCTCGACTTTGGCAATCACGTCTTTAACCCGGTTCATGATGTTCCGGAACGACCCTTTAACCGGCACAGATTCAAGACCGTAACGATTGGCATGACGCAGGGTATCCGCCGCCTTCGCGCTTCGAATCAGTGCCTTCGAAGGCACACACCCGGTATTCAGGCAGTCGCCGCCCATCTGGTGTTTTTCAATCAGCGCCACTTTCGCCTTAACAGCCGCCGCGATGTAGGCAGATACCAGACCCGCCGAGCCACCACCAATCACCAGCAGGTTGTAATCAAAGCTCTCGGGCTTCTGCCAGCCGGCATACACCTTGCGACGGCGTATAAAGCCCACCACAAACTTGGCAATCAGCGGAAAGAGTCCGAGCAACGCAAAGGAAATCAGCAGATCCGCAGAAACGATATCGCCGGTGGACTGGATCTGGCCCAACTGGGTACCGGCATTAACGAAAACAAAGGTGCCCGGAAGCATCGCAACCCAGCTAACCAGAGCGTAGGTCCGCAACTTCATCACTGTCAGGCCCATCGCGAGGTTGATCAGGAAGAACGGAAATACCGGCACAAGACGAAGCGTTGCCAGATAAAAAGCACCATCCTTTTCAACTCCGCGATCCATTTTGGCGACGGTTTCCTGATAACGCGCCCGCAGGGTATCGCGCATCAGGAATCTGGCCACCAGAAACGCCAGGGAAGCCCCCAGCGTTGAGGCAACGGAAACTGCCAGCAGACCATAAAGGTTGCCGAAAAAAGCACCGCCAGCCAGTGTCATGATCACAGCCCCGGGCAGGGACAGGGCGGTCACCACCACATAAACTGCTGCATAACCGGCAACGGCCATCAGAAGATTCCGGTCAATCCATTGTGCCAGGGCATCCTGATTCGCCTGCAGGTTCTCCAGGGTCAGCAGCTTGTGTCCGTCGAAGCCGAGAAAAACACCAACGATCACGACGATAACCAAAATGAGTAAGAGTTTGCTACGTGTCATATCCATGCCTTTTAAAATATATAATCCAATACGTTGATCCCGTTAAGACCCGATCACCGCCTGGATGTTACATTGCTGTTGAACTAAAATTCTTGAGCACTCACTCCAGAATACTGGAACTTTTCCCCGATCAGAAATACTAAAGAAACACGGAGACCCACCCCCAGACTGATAAGGAACGGAATGCCATGGACACTGCGGTGTATCCGGATCCCCAAGACTCACTGATCGAAGACCTGAAAAAAGGCAATTCATCTGCCTACAAAAAAGCTGTTCGGGAATACTCTCCGGGTATGCTGGCCGTCGCTCGGTTTTATCTGGATCATTCCAGCGCTGAAGAGATTGTCCAGGACTGCTGGGTTACGGTGATTGATGCCATTCAGAAATTTGAAGGCCGTTCCGGCCTGAAAACCTGGTTGCACCGAATCGTCGCCAATCGCTGCAAGAACAAGCTCCGATCCAGTAATAGGGAAGTAGCTACTGATTTTTCAGAGAGCCTCGACCCGGAGCTTGCCGACCGTTTCAATGCCAAGGGCCGCTGGGACCTGCCGCCCAAGCTTAAGTTCCACGAATCCGCAGACACGTTGATGGAAAACGATGCACTCAGGGATTGCCTGGATAAACATCTGTCGACACTGCCAGAAACCCAGCGCTCAGCCCTGATGCTTTACGAAGCCCACCAGCACAAATCTGAAGATGTCTGTAACATTCTGGATGTCAGTGCATCTAACCTCCGTGTGCTATTACACCGTGCAAGACAGAAGATCTTTCTGATGGTTGAAACGTTTCAGGAGACGGGCGAATGTTAATGTGCAAGGACCTGGCCGGCATAGCCAGTGACTACATCGATGGTGAACTCACCGGCCGACAGAACCTGTCCGTGAAGATGCATTTGATGATGTGCAAACATTGCCGCACGTTTATCGGCAACCTTCGCGCGAGCACGGATCTGATGAAAGCGCACTCATCAGACAAGCCGAACGAGGAATTCATGCGTCGGATTGATGAGCGGGTAGAGGAAGCACTCAAAACATGGAAACCCCATGACGGGGATAATGATTGATTATTGAAATTTCGTTCTAAAGTGCCATTGGCCATATGGTCCAGGCGGGGTTCAATGAAAGCCTTATGTTCGAACCCCAAAAAGCGAGGCCTCAACAATGATAAAAGTCAGCGTACTCTACCCCAAGACTGCAGATAGCACGTTCGACATTGCCTATTACCGTGACACTCATATGGCGATGGTTCGCGAAAAACTCGGAGATGCCTGCAAACGAACCGCCATCGAGTCAGGCCTGGCAGGAGGCGCGCCAGGAGAGCCGCCCACCTACATCGCCATGGGGCACCTGTATTTTGACTCGGTTAGTGACTTCAAGGCAGCGTTCGGGCCTCACGCCAAAGAGATTCTGGGAGATATCCCGAATTTCACCAACGTACAACCTGCAGTCCAGGTCAGCGAAATCATCGAATAAACGCCTGCTATCGGGGGGCGCTAAGGATTTTCCGCCTACCCGATCCTCAGTAGTGACACCGCGTTCCAGAGTGTTACGAAGCGCCTTTCTGAAACTGTGTTTTTTGTGCTTCCTCGTGCACAGACTCTGCCCAACTGCTACAAGAACAGCTCCTTTGGTGGAACTCTGTAAAGCTACGCCTGTCCATGCCTGCTACTGGAGCGATCGCTCAAAATCCAAAAGGAGAAACGAATGCCCAAACAACTACCTCTTGCCCTGCTGTTGCTCAGACTCGGCGTTTTTATTGTATTTCTGTTCTGGACTCTGGACAAACTGGTTCAGCCCGAACACGCCGCCAAAGTCTTTACAGCATTCTATGGGCTCGGTGGCCTTGGCGAAAGCGTGTTTTATGCGATGGGTATCGCCCAACTTGCGCTGATCCTTGCCTTTGTCGCCGGGCTGTTTAAAACCTGGACCTACGGTGCCATTCTGGTGTTCCACGGGGTATCTACCCTCGCGGCAATTAGCAAATACCTCCAGCCTTTCGACAACCTTATATTTTTTGCTGCCTGGCCAATGCTGGCCGCCTGTGCCGCCTTATTCCTGCTGCGAGATTACGATACCCTGACGCTTTCACGGCAACGCGTTCCCGTCGCTGCCTAGTACGCAGCGGTCATTCCTAAAACAAATGCCCCGGTTGTCTGCCAATGTTATCAATATAGACAGATTCACGACCGGGGTACTGCATGCTTCTGAACTGGCTGTCGAAAGACACATGTGAAGTAAAACTATTACAGTGCATAAACAAATTGCTGATCAAGAAATAACAAAAAAGAGGCTCCCTTATGCGCCGCCCAGTCAAAGCGGATCTCCGGAATTCCGATTGCCAAAGCGAGCCAGATCCGGAACCGACAGATCGTCACAATCAAACCCTGTTCGAGAATGAAAAAATGGTCCGGCGGCTCGGCCACTATCAAGGCAGCATGACCTGGTACCTTGGCGAGTGGTTCTGGGCCGTGGACCATCCTGAGCGAAGTCTCACGGGTCAAGGGCTGAACCGGGCAGTCCAGCTGGCAGAGGCATGGAATATCCCTCTGCAAATGAGGCCGGTGCTCCCCATGGTGATGCACGGGCAATCGGTGCCCGATGCCAAGAAGTGGTACATCTTCCACGACACAAAAAGAGAAGCCAACAAACTGGGCATTCCTTACGGCTTTGTCGCTGATCCTCTCGGGCCTGGCGGGAATGGGCAGAAGTAAACCGCAAGGCGATGTATGACTGCGGGCTTTGGGGCGTTCCGAGTTTCCGCTAAGGAACCGTCAGCTGCTGGGGCCAAGACAGGCTCTGGATAATTGAGGAGGCAATCAAAAAACTGTAACTCATGACCTACTGGGAAGGGTGCCTTTCTCATACGGACTGTTTTAATCTTGAATTCTGACCATGACCAATAAGGACTTCCAATGACCTACACCGTCTCCAGCGACAGAAAAGCCACGATGATCGCCGCTCTCGCCGGTGGATGGGTTGCAGATGCGGCCAGTCTCGGTTTGCACTGGCTGTATGACAGCCAACGCATCCATGAGGTTGGCGGCGCATCACCGGAATTTCTGCCACCTAAGGCCGACTATTTCAAAGGCGGATTCGGTTACTTTGCTCATGAAGGCAAACACGCTGGTGATATCAGCCACTATGGTGCAGCCACTGGGGTGCTGACCGACAGCTTGCTGGCTCATAATGGCACCCTGGATATCCGCGATTACCAGCGGCGTTTTCGGGCGTTCTTCGGGCCCGGTGGGCGCTGGCAGGGTTATATCGACAACCCCACCCGGGGCACACTGGACAACCTGAGCACCATCGAAAAAAAAGCTATTGAGCAGGCCCTGTCAGCCACCGCAGTCAAACTGACGGATAAACAAAAGCGGGTGTTGGTTCAGAAGGTTTTACCCTACACCCTTCACCTGAGCGGCGAGCAACTGGCAGATCCTGTCCGTAAGGCCATAAACCTTACCTATCAGGAACCGGAGATACAGGATGCAGGCGTTCACCTTGCCGAGACCATCGACCATCATCTGCTGCCGGAAAGTGGCGCCGACGACATGCAACTGCCGGCAATCTCCAAACTGCCCCCACTGGTGGCCAGTTATTACGGCAGCGACAACCTGCTGAAGGTCGTCGAAGCTGCAGTTCGGGTGACCAATCACAATGACAACGCCGTGGCGTGGGCAAAATGCGCAGCGCGACTTCTGGAGCATCTTTTTCGAGGCGACCCAATGTCCGTGGCTCTGGACGCGGGTACTGCTGAAGCACCTGCCCAGGATAACCTCAATAAAGCCCGGACCGGCTCTGTTACGGACGCTCCGGGCGCGGGCGACGCCTATGGCCGCACCTGTTATCTGTATGAGGCCATGCCGGTGATCTTTCATATTCTGAGCCATGCCCGCAGCTATACAGAAGCCATTCGCGCCAATATTCAATGCGGGGGCGATTCCTGTGGACGGGCCTGGATCATTGGGCCGGCTCTGGCAGCACTTTACGGTGTCGGCGGTGAGCACGGCATTCCTCTGAGCTGGCTGGCACGGCTTACGGATGCCCCTGCAATCACCGCCGATATTGAATCACTCGTTGAAAACAAATGAAGGGCGTAATTGCCCAATTTCCACCCCCGACTACGCTTCAGGTACGATACACGCCGGAAGGAGGCTTTATGAAAACACTATTGATCAATACATTGTTGGCAATTTCTCTATTCGCAAGCGCACCCTTACTCGCACAGGATAAGCCGCTGAGGGTCGGGATGTCCGGCCAGTATTTCCCGTTTACCTTTGTAGAACAGGATGAACTCAAGGGTTTTGAAGTCGATGTCATGAACGCTCTGGGCAAGGAGGTGGGGCGCGATATCCAGTACGAAACCGCCAACTTCTCCGGTCTGTTTGGCATGCTGCAATCCGGGCGCATCGACACAGTGGCCAACCAGATCACCATCACCGACGAGCGGAAAAAGGCGTATGTTTTCAGCGACCCTTACGTTTACGACGGTGCACAAGTTGTCACCAAAGAAGGCAACACTGAGGTCCAGAGCGTGGAAGACCTGAAGGGGAAAACCGTTGCTGTGAACCTGGGCTCTAATTTCGAGGCCCTCCTGGAGGAGCTTCCCTATGCGGACCAGATCACTATTAAAACCTATGAGAGTAATCTGGAGCGGGACACCGCCCTGGGTCGTGTGGATGCGTTCGTGATGGACCGGGTCAGTGCCAGCCAGATCATCAAGGAGAAGCCACTGCCCCTTGAACTGGCAGGCCCCACTTTCTCACAGATCACAAATGCCTACCCGTTCCACGACACCGAAGCCGGGCAGACTATGCGAGACGAGGTTAATAAAGCCTTGGCGACCCTGCGTGATAACGGCACCCTGGCGTCCATTTCCAAGAAGTGGTTTGGCACGGACATCACCCAGCCTTGAGGGGCATACCGAGGCCTGATTCCCTATGGACGTGTTGAACGTCGAGTACATGCTTGGCCTGGTACCTGTTTTGCTCAGGTACCTGCCTCTCACCCTGCAACTGGCAGGCATCGGGATGGTGCTTGCGCTGATTCTTGCCTGCCTGTTTGCCGTTGTCCGGGTGCTGCGTATTCCTGTGCTCAACCAATTGACCATCGTGTTCATTTCCTTCTTCAGGGGCACACCACTGCTGGTGCAATTGTTCTTGTTCTATTACGGGCTGCCCCAGCTGTTCAGTGCACTAACGGTGATAGATGGCGTTACCGCGACAGTCATGGGCCTGACCATGCATTTTTCCGCCTACATGGCCGAATCCATCCGCGCAGCCATCGTAGGTGTCGATCGCAGTCAGACGGAAGCCGCCTTGTCTATCGGCATGACCAATGGCCAGTTGATGCGACGGATTGTCC
>JBQCZX010000051.1:0-22849 GCA_052089485.1 Marinobacter sp.
GTTGGCCTGCTTGCGGAAATCAATGGGCTGACGATACAGGTAGATCTCCGGCAGGTCCCAGGACGGGCGTAGGTATCGGTGGCGCATCACAGCTGCCTCAGCACCGCACCCAGCAATTCAATGTTGCCCGCATGCAAGCCGGTAATCGACACACCACCGGGCAGAGAAACCCTTAGCCCATCGGGTGTTCCTGAGTCAGGAGCCGCCGTGACTCTGGCAAACCCGGACGATGCAACCTCGTTTAATTCAGGTTCGCTGTGCGTCAGTTTCTTTCGCCAATACACAAACCGGCAATAGGTCAGCGATTGTTGTTTGCAGTAAGCCATTCCAGAAAGGCCGGACGCCTGCCAGTCCGTGATACGCTGCTGCCAGGCTTGTGCTCGCTGGGTATGCGTCATACTGATTTCCTCTGCTGTTGTTGAGGAAACCAGTTTGGGCAATCTCAGAGCCGGGGTGTAGGTGCTGGTTTATTGGCGCTTACAGAACAGTTGCGATTGGCAGTCGGCGGTGTGGTGATTACTAGTCAGAAGCTTGTGGAATCGTCACAAACAGATAAGGACGGCATCCAGATAATGAAAGGTTACATGGCCTCGGGATCGTTTGCCCGTGGTCGGGAACAGATGGAGGCCAGTGCTTCCATGGTGTTTATCGGCAACATCAACCAGTCCGTTGAATCGCTGGTGAAAACCAGCCATCTACTGGCACCGTTCCCAGCTGCGATGGTTGATGCTGCCTTCTTTGATCGTTTTCACGCCGATATCCCTGGTTGGGAAATCCCCAAGATGCGGCTGGAGTTTTTCACCAACCGCTATGGCCTGATCGTAGATTACCTGGCCGAGGTCTATCGGGAGATGCGTAAGCGCAGCTTTGCGGATGCGATAGACAGGCACGTCAAGTTTGGCAGTAATCTGAACCAGCGTGATGTGATTGCGGGACGCAAAACGGTATCAGGCCAGCTGAAGCTGCTGTACCCACAAGGGGAGTTTGATAAAGAAGCCGTGCGCCAGTGTTTGGAGTATGCGCTTGAGGTTCGTCGCAGCGTTAAAGAACAGTTAAAGAAAATCGGCGGGATGGAATTCTACGATGTGCATTTCAGCTACATTGACAATGAAAGCTTGGAAGAACATTTCGTGACGGAGAAAGAGCAGGGCGGCGGCAAGCTGATTCCTGAAGGGCCAAGCAAGCCCGGTGTGGTGAATTTGGTAAGTGTGAGCGCCAAAGGTGTGCCGAGCCTCTATCGAATCGAACTACAGGTGACCAAGGGCACAGGTAAACTCGCCACTTCAGGTTTGTGGGGCCTGCCTCCCTTGCGAGAGCAGCTCAAAATGGCCTTTGATTATTTCAAAGCCAACATAACCAGAATCTCGGGTGCCTCACGCGTGTTAGAGCACGATTTCCACCTTCACCTTGTGGATCTGCAAAATGGTGGCCCCATCCAATCACTGGCACTACCCAGTATGGTCGCCTTTGCCTCTGGCATCATGGCTAGGCCAACACATGCATAGTCTGTGGTGCTTGGGGATATGAAGTCTAGGCGGCAGCGTAAACCCTGTTCAAAGCCTTGCTGAGTGCTTGCACGTAACGTTTGATGCAGGCGGCAAGCGTGTAGCGCTTCCGATTACCAGTGCCGCTGATATCCCTACTGTGCCAGGGGAACTGTTTACTAAATTACAGGCCAGTTTTTATGCGGATCCGGTAGATGCGGTGTTTAAGGCTTTGGGGGTTGATTGAGGAGGTTAATCCTTGACCGATTTTTTGGAATATCGCGCCTGTTTATTAAGAATATTCGTAAATTATCGACCGCGCTTATTCATTCATCTGGCTGCCGGTTAGTAGCCTCTTTATTTGTTTAACTGTCTTTGTGTAGATTTTCTTACATAGAGTGCCGTGTTAGCGGGTGTCGGTTTACCCGGCGACAGGGAAACCGTTGCCGGAACCCCGTTCCCGGTAACTGCTAGTTTTGAGGAACCTGATAAATTATTGTTTCTGTAGTCCAGCGTCCATCAACTCCGCGCCCATTCAGCTGTACCAGATGGCCAGCATTTTCTAGTTGTTTATACATTCGTTGTCGTTTTTCCCTGCCAACTTTAAACTCTTTCTGGATTTGGGTGGCGCGGACTTCCCAGTCCTCCGGTTGTGAGAGGAGATATACGAGTAAGCCAATGGTGTCGAGTGGTAATTCCGAATCTCTCAAGATGGAATTTGGGATCATCGTGAAGTTGGCATGCAACTTTTCTTTCTTGATAGCCATTACTGAGGTACCTGATGTTTTGGTTTTGTAAATAGGGCGGTACCCCTAGCTTCAATGCCAAAGATACTCCCGATGCACAGTGACCAAGTTACTCAGTCTCAAACGGTTCGATTGACAACACGCACAGGTAAAAATGACTGCGTGATGCGTGATAAAAATGAAGAAAGATGTATCCGAACGAGGAGGGAAAACGACCCACGCGGATAGGGCGGGGGTAACCAGTCGAGGTGTACGAAATCGTACATACGGTAACCCACTGTGCGTACATTAAGCTCTGAGAAACGATATCGGGGTGGTCATTCGCCATGCCGCTTTTCTTGATGGCGGGAATATAGGCACCACCCGGTTAGGATCGCTCCGCCAAGAATCCCGATAGCCATAGCGGTTAGGGCTCCAGTTTCTATACTCATATGCGGCCTCCGGGATCATTGAACGACTAAAGTCAGAATCTTAGAGGGACTCTGAATAAGTCTCAAAGTTAGCAATAATATGCTCGCCGTCAACCGCATAGAATTGGTTGCCACATGGATCCGGTCACCTTCTTCGAAGCCGAGTACCAGACAAAAAAGCGCAAGACTCGCCGGACTGCCTGAGATGCACCAGACCAGGAAGGATAATGAGTATAAACAAAGCTTCCTACTGCATATGCCAGCCGTGACTGACGACGATGGACTGGCCTGTCAAAGCAGCGGAAGGGAAAGCAGCCAAATGCACCGCAAGCTCAGATACATCTTCCAAGGTAGTGAACTTGCCGTCCACCGTGTTCTTGAGCATAACTTTGCTGATCACTTCGTCTTCTGAGATTCCGAGCTCTTTGGCCTGCTCCGGAATCTGCTTGTCCACCAGAGGTGTGCGTACAAATCCGGGGCAGATTGTGTTGCTCCGTACACCGTTTGCGGCCCCTTCCTTTGCCACCGCTCGGCACAGGCCGAGTACGCCATGCTTGGCTGCGACATAGGGCGCTTTCAAGGGAGAAGCTTCAATTGAGTGGACCGAGCCCATGTATAGCATCGTGCCCCCGCCCTGAATGTACATTTGCCGGAGTGAGGCCTTGGTGACTAGGAATGCGCCGTCCAGATGCACACTCATGACTTTTCTCCAGTCAGAAAGTGCCAGTTTATGCACGGAGTCAATATGTTGGATGCCGGCGTTGGCGAGGGTTATGTCCAGGCGGCCCCATTGTTCCACGATTGCTTCAACACCTTGATCGACGGCGTGCTCATCGGTTACATCCATGGCTAAAGCCATCGCAGTGCCTCCAGCCTGTTCGATGTTGGCCACGGTACTTTTGGCACTTTTCAGTGTTAGATCCGCAACGGCAACTCGTGCACCCTCTCGAGCGTAGTGCTCAGCAATTGCCTGGCCAATTCCTTGGCCGCTGCCAGTAATAAGGGCAACTTTATCTTTTAAGCGCATAATGTTTTTTCCTCAGAATTTATAAATTCTGCAATATATTTATAGGTTCGTTCGCAGGCCTCTGGTACCAGGTTTTCAAGATTCAGATAAGCGTGAATCTGGCTCGGCTCTTCATGGTGCTCAGCAACGGCTCCAGCTTCGCTAAGGCGGGCTACATACCGTTTGCCCTCATCGCTCAAGGGGCAAAATCCCGCAGTTATAACCAATGTGTGTGGGAGGCTCGCCGAAACAGGCAGGGAAAGCGGAGAAACCTCTTCTCGGTTTTCGCCATTCTGAAGGTAATGGTCGAAATACCACTCAATACGCCCCTTTTCTAAAAGGTAGCCTTTGGAAAGAGCCTCAACGGAAGGTGATGATAGGGTGTAGTCGAGGCTTGGATAGATCAATGCTTGTCTCTGGATAGCGAGGCTGGGATCACTTTGACTGTTCGCGCAGAGTGTCGCGCACAGGGCTCCACCGCCCGAGTCCCCAACTAGGCTTAAGTTGCGTTGGTAGCGCGCTCCGTAGCCATCCAGGTGCCGCCAGATGCCTCGGACAACCGCCGCACACTCATTTAATGCGATTGGGTAGGGAAACTCAGGCGCAAGGCTGTATTCCACGGAGACAACAATGTGTTGGCATGCAACAGCCAGCTTTCGACAGACAGCATCGTAAACATCGACACTACCGCACATATGTCCGCCCCCATGAATGAAAATAATGACCGGGGTTGCGATATCGGTTGCTGGATCATAGATTCTCAGGGGAACCGATAATTGTTGACTAGAGAGCATTGAATCAAACACTGACTTGATTTCAGGTGCGTCTGTTACATGCGTTTTGGTCATCGTCGCCAATGCCTTGCGCATCATTTTTGGTGTGACCTTAGCTAAGGATTTGTCCAGCAGTGCTTGTTGTCGATTGACGTCCGACAGCCAGTTTTCCAGATTGGGGGCCAGCTTGGAGTTGTTTAACATTGATATAACACCAGTGCCTCTCCTTTACAGATAACTCGCCCGTTAATGCCTGTACAAACAGTGGTCAGATTGACCAGGGCTTTATCTGAGCGAAGCCGAGAGACTTCCACAGTCGCAGTCAAAGGTTCATTTGTTTGCGCCAGCTCTTCAAAAGTCAGAGATTGTTTTAAGTAATTGGTGCCTTTGCCCGGCAATTCCATTCCCAAAAGAAAGGAAAACAAACCCGAAATTAGCGGTTCTGGCACGGCAGTCGGACTCTCATTAAGGCCGGCTAGTTTGCTCCATTGTGTTAGATCATCCGCCGTAAATCGGCGCTCCACACTGGCAAACTGACCTTCTGAAAGTTTGTTGAAGCGGGGGAGTGTGGGCGCAGTCATTGGACGCTTCCTGTGCTTGTTTCTAACCGGCAATAGCCCTCCAAGCAGGTGTTGCCATCAGCTTTTAAAACCCTTGTTTTTAGCTCAAGGTTGGGCGCGCTATAGTTCTGTGCCCCCTCTATCAGAAGGGTTAGTGTCTCATCTGCATAAGCTGGTGCCGGGAACATGAGTTGCTGCTCTATCAGCTGATGTTCGGGAAAATGTCGTTGTACCGATCCGCGAACCACGGTGAACAACAGCATTCCATGGGAAACTGTGGCGCCGAAGCGCGTGCCGGATGAGTATTCTGGATCCACATGGATAGGATTGTGGTCTCCACTCAGGTCGGCAAATCGGTTGAAATCTTCCTGGCCAAGCAGGAAGGTTTCTTTTATGTGGATGGGATTAATCATTGTGCTATTTCCGTAATGATTGTTTTGTTATCTTCCCGACGGCGTTTCTTGGGAGCTGCTCCAAGTGCTCAAAGATCTTGGGCACCTTGTAGCCTGCTAGTCGCTCGCGGCAGAAGCTTTTAAGTTCGGCTGAGTCCGGAGGTGTGCTTTGTGCGGCCGTGGTATAGAAGGCTTTACCGACCTCACCCCAGCGCTCATCCGCGATACCTATGACTGCAACGTCCTCTATGGCTGGGTGTTGGTAGAGAGCCTTCTCCACCTCGGCCGGGAACACGTTTTCACCGCCAGAGATAAACATGTCTTTCCAGCGGTCAACGATGTAATAAAAGCCATCTGGGTCGCAGCGAGCGACATCTCCGCTGTGGAACCATCCGTCACGGGTAATCGCACTATCAGTTGCGTCGGGCCGATTCCAATAGCCCGGTGTGATACCTGGCCCACGAACCAACAGCTCCCCGGCTTCACCGTCGGCAACGTCGTTTCCGTGATGATCGACAATGCGAGCCTCAACCAATAGCTGTGGGCGCCCAACTGAGCCGGTCTTATCCAGAACCCGCTCTTCATCTAACAGGAACACCGTGGGCCCGGTTTCGGTCATCCCCATGCCGGTGCGAATCCAGATGCCAAAATCCGCGTATCGTTGAGCCACATGTGCTGGTAGTGCCGCGCCTCCGCAACCCCATGACCGAACGCTGGATAGTGCTTTCGGGTTAAACGACGATGACTCCAGAAGTGTCTGGTAAACCGCAGGCACTCCGAAAAAAACGGTCGCCCGATTAGCCAGCACACCAAGTGCCTGGTCAACATCGAAGTTCCGGGAAACCAAAACGCACCCGCCGGCCATCAGCACAGCACTGGAGTAAAGGTTTATGCCAGCAGTGTGGAACATAGGCAGCACGTTCAAGAGAACGTCATCCTGGGTAATTCCTACAGCCACGCCGATATTGAAGTAATTGGATTCCATCATCCGGAATGTTTGAATGACACCTTTTGGCTGCCCGGTAGTGCCGGATGTGTAGAGAAGGTACCAAGGCGAATCAGGGCTGCGTGTTTCGTGAGCACTCAGATCAGGTGTTACGGCTTCAAGCGCAGCGTAATAATTTGCATGACTTTCAGTGGCTTGTTTTGAACCGAGCAGCACGCCTTGAACGCCCGATTGAGTTAACTGTAACGCTATAGCTTCGAATTCGGAGCCGTATATCAGGGCAGCAGGGGTCGCGTCGGCCATCAGAACCTGCAGCTCGGGTAGAGCCAGGCGCCAATTTAGAGGAACTAAAATGAAACCTGCCTTGGCGCACCCAAATAACATGGCGAAGAATTCGGCACGGCTATGCCCCAGATATGCTATGCGATCCCCCGGCGATAATTTCCAACGCTGAGTTGCCGCGGCAGCGAACCGTGCTGCCTGTTCATTGAGTTGTCGATAGGTGTATCTGGTTCCGTCATCCAGGTCTTCGAGCGCTGGTCGGTCGGGCGAAACCTGAGCTCGCTGGGCTAGTAGGTCAAACATCTCCATGGGTACGTCTCACAAATTGTTGCTTAGTAAAAGCGAGGCAATAAAGGGTGCCAACTTGGTTATTGGTTCAGTTCATTCCAATCAAATTGAGTGACGCGGTTGCTGATCAAAGAGAAAATGAAAATATTGCCGCCGCCGCTCGTAATCAACTCTGCATCGAAAAGCCCCCCAGGGCGGGTTCCAAGAGTAGGGTTTAACCAGTGCCCCAAATAGTTGGGCCTGATTTGTCCGTCAATATCTACGGGTGTTTGATCAGCGGCCGCCCAAGCTCTTCCAAGCATACTGAATCCGTCTGCTACGAGGAGGGCCTGGTGGTCTTCATCCCAAGCTACTCCAGCAGGCAAAAATAAACGTTGGGAGTTTAGAGACATGGGGTGATCGTATGTACCGCCACCTGTGCCTAGCTGGCCCAGTAGTGCGCCGGAATCAGAGGCGTAAACCTGAACGCGCTGGTTACGTCTGTCCGTCACAAATACGCGGTTCTGAACAGCAGAAACACCACCGATTTCATCAAAAGTGCCTGGTGCACCTTGATCAAAAAATGCTGAGCCAAGGAGCCATGAATCTCCAAGATCCGTCCCCTTTAGGGGGTCAGCATCTCCCGTGTGCCAGTCATAGGCGAGTGTGTTGTTAGTTTCGTTATAATCAAAGCGCCAGAGATGATTACCAAAACTGGTAACGTATACGGGATGAATATCACCTTCGTTACTTTGTCCAACGGATATTGATACGGGGTAATTAGCATTTGTCAGAGCTATTTTGGAGGCAGAAAGCCCACCCGTTCTATAACTTAGGTTGAAGGTGTTCCTAAGGTCGCCTTCACCATCATAGATTCGAAGGCTGCTGTCGCCGATGTATGGCCACGGAAGGGTCGCGTCGGAAGCCACAAGAACCATGACACGATCTTGGTTACTCTCATTCTTGAAAGCACTTATACCTGTAACGCCATAGCTGATATTGCCATCGGTAAAACGCCCTCGATATTGCCCTTGGGCATCGTATATATTGATGCGAGTATTTGGGGTGTCACTGACCAGCAACCGCTGCTTGTCGTTCAGCCAAGTCATTCCGCTTGCTGAATGCAACTGACCCGGAAGCGAGCGGGGGTGCCCCCAAAATTCATGCTGCGCCGTTCCACCTACGCCCGCGGATGTGGAGCAGCGAAGAAGCGTTTGCCCATCAGAGCTGCTCCAGCACTTCTTGATCCGGTGATTGCCGGTATCACTAACCAGGTGGACACGCGCATCGCTGAAGAAGTAGCCCCATGCCCAAACGTTTTCTCGATAAAACGAACCGTTTGCCCGAATCAATGGCACATGGTCGTTCGGCAGCTGGAATGCCGCATCTTCGGTGGCGGCTGTGGCGGGTGAGCGCATTAGAACCTGGTGGATGCCCAGTGAACCATATTCCCACTGGCTGTGGGCATCGCTCGTCATATTCGTTCTATACTGCACACGCTCTTGGTCAGTGGGTTCGGAGGTATTTTCGAATTTGAGAATGCGTCCATTGTAACTGTCAGCAATGTACAGATTGCCGTCATGGTCGGTACGCACGCCTCGGGGACGTTTCAAATGATCAGGCTCACCATTGGCGTTGGTGAATCGCCCCAACATATCAACCAACGTAAGAGCACCAGAGACAACGTCTGCTTCGTAAATCTTGATTCGGTTACTGCCGTTGTCTGCAATGTACACATACATTGATTGATTATCTGGCGTTAGGTAATACGTTACGCCTTGCGGAATTCGAAAGCCCTCGCGCTTTTCTGGTGAGCTGGAATAATCATCATAATGCGAAGAATCTACCCCGTAATTCTTGTCCACTCCCCGTATGATAGGGCCTGCAGCTTGGTATGTGCCTTGCCCATCTTTCGAGCCAAGAGTTTGTATCAATGTGGCTTGATACTGATTGTCGGGGTCGATGCGGAATACTTTTACTCGATGATTGAACTCATCTGATACATACATAAAACCTTGAGGCGTGACTGTGAGGTTTCGCGGCAATGTGAGGTCGGTTCCACCGCCATGCCCGGGCTGGCCGATGGAGGTAACGTACTCAAACTTATCGGGGTCATTAGCTGAGGTTCGAAAGAAGTGGATTTGATGTAGACCTACATCATTCACATACAATCCCGCCAAACGGTGATCCTGAGCCTCAGACAGTGAGAGATAGGCTATGCCTAATGGAGCCTGAATGGCCGGCACAGCGCTATGTGGGCTATCACTAGCGACGAGCTGATCAACATCGTCGAGTCTGCCAATTTGTTTGCCATCCAGATCCAGAACCTGAATTCGGTGGTTTCCCATGTCAGCCACATAAACTCGGGCTTGGGAGGCGTTGCCAGTCAGCGAGTCTGGATCGTAAGTAACGGTAGTCGGTGTGTTGAACTGGTACTGTTGATGTTCTGCTTCGGTTGTGAGTTCCGAACTACGGTCTTCATCTCCGAACGTCTGAAAAGCCAGTGCATTTGTTGCTAGTAGTGAACTAAGTACAACAGCTCCCATGCCTAACGCCGATCTTTGCGGTTTCATTCTATTCCCCTTGTCTTTGTTGTTTGGGCAATGGGCGACCACTGTCGCCTATTTCAAGGTGTACGTTTTAAAAAACTGGCCATTCCGTAGTGGGCTTCATCAGTGACAATCTGCTCCAGAAACTGCTGATATTCATCTTGAAGCTGAGCCTCGGTTAGGGCTGGGTCGGGTCGATTCATTTTTAGTGTCCGCCTCAAACTTTCGGGTTTCTTGTTAGTGACCGACTGGCACAGCTCCTGAACTTTGGCACTCATTTCCTCAGGTAGAGCAAGGTAGTGCGCTAATCCGTATTTGAGCGCTTCCTGTGCGCTCACGCAGCGATTGGTCAATTGTATTTCGAGTGCTCGGGATGGCCCGATTCGTTGTCCCATCAGCTTGCTCCAGCCGCCATCCGGGCTAAAACCAACCACGGTGTACCAAGGCGTAAACGTCGTTTTTTCTGTCACAACTACTATGTCCGATGCCAGCACCAGCCCAATGGACCCACCGGTAACCAGTCCATGCACCGCTGTAATGATCGGGCAGGGGAGCTTTAACATGGCAATAATGACCTGGTTTAGCCGACCAACCACTTCGCTTGCGTAGGCTTTTCGTTCGCCGCGTGGCGTCTCAAAGAATGCGCCCACGTCGCCTCCAGAGGAAAACGAAGAGCCTTCAGCTTGAAGAATGACAGCCCTGACCGTGGAGCGATGGCACTCTTCCAGCGCGTCCAGTAGCCCGTCCAGCAACTCCGGAACCAGCGCGTTATGTCGCTCTGGCCGTGTCAAAGTGATGCGGGCAATGTCACCGTCTGTTTGATAGCGAACGTGCTGTGTTGTCATGTCGTAGTCCTGTTGGGCTAACGTCTTGAGGTCACAGAGCCAAACCATGGGTAAGGAGGTCTGCGATGGTCTCTACCACTTCATCGATTGGAACGTCCTGCTCCCAAATAGAAAATCTCATACCCAGGAAGTTCGACATTCCCATAAGCGCCCATACTCTGACCTCGTCGTTGCCTGGGCGGATCTCTCCTTTTTGAGTCGCATCTGCAAGCATTTTCAGGTAACCGCGGCCAAAGGCGTTGTAGTACTCCTGATAGATGGACTCATCTACAAACTGTGCTTCTTGCAGTACCCGGTATAGCGATGGGTTGGCTGCGACATACTTGAGGAATGCTCTCAGGCCCAAAGCTTCTGCCTCGATCCTGTTACCAGAGTCTTTAATCTCGCCGGCCAAGTGGGCTCTCACCTTTTGGCCCATATCTCGAACAAGCTCCCGAAGGGTGTCCTCCTTACTTGCGAAATAGGTATAGAAGGTGCCTTGGGCAACGCCTGCCAGGCGGGTGATGTCTGATACACCTGCCTGGTGATAGCCAAGAGAGCCAAAGGCGTCCTCTGCAGCTTTCAAGATTTTTGCCCGTGTGCGAGCACCCCTCGCGGTTTTAGGCGCGCTTGGAGCGCTACTGATTTTGCTGTCATTTGTTGTCATCTTCATGACTCCGATTTAAAACCAAACATGAATTGGTTGTCAACTTAATTGTGTTTTCTGTCCCAAGGTCGTATTTTAATTTCATGCTTAAAATTAAATAAAATTATTTAAATACAACGTTTTACGTTTTTATTTTGTGTGCTTTTTGCCGTTGTTTGGTGTTTTTGTGCGTCTTTGTGTTGACGAAACCTGACTCAGTTGTCATATTTGATTTAGGTTGTCTGGGCGATAGGCTCCTATTGCATGAGTTTGTCCGGTCCAGACTCTCCAACAATAAGTACAAGGAGCAATTTGCCCATGAAGCGTTCACTGTTCGCCGTCGCTCTGTCCATGGCGGTTCTGACCCCTGTAAATGCAGCGGATTCCATCCGAGTCGCTCACGTTACCGACTTTACTGGCGCTTTAGCGCCGTATGCAGAGCAATTGCATATTGGAATGAAGCTTGGTTTTGAGTATGCCACAGAGGGCACGATGGCCGTTGAAGGTCGCCAGATAGACTTCTCAAGAAAAGACTCCCAGTTGGATCCTGCGCGTGCTCGCACGCTGGTTGAAGAAGCCTACGCCGAGGACGACGCGCACATTGTAGTAGGGCCAGTCTCTTCTGGCGTGTCTTTGGCCACACTGCCTATCGCGGAAGAGTACGAGCGAATCATCATTCCTGAGGGCGTGGCGGATGCGATAACGGGCAAAAGTTGGAACCGAAACGTCGTGCGCATTGGTCGTAATTCTTCACAGGATGCTGTTTCCAACGCGGTTGCGCTGGGTAAGCCTGGGGTTTGTGTTGCAACGGTTGCCCAAGATTACGCCTTTGGAAGAGATGGGGTAGCCGCTTATCGTGAGGCGATGGAAGCAGAAGGCGGGAGTGTTGTTCATGAAGAATACTTGCCCCTTGATACGACTGACTTTACGGCTGCGGCCCAGCGGCTGTTTGGCGCACTAAAAGATCGCGAAGGATGTGAGCAAGGCCGTTATATCTTTACTATTTGGGCGGGTTCCTCAAACCCATTGGGGCGGATCAAAGACCTCAAGCCTGAGCGTCATGGCATTCAGCTCGCAGCCGGTGGTAACACCTTGGCAGCAATGGTTGGCTATTCGGACTTTCCGGGTATGGAAGGCGCGGGTTCATATTACTTTGAATCCCCGGATAACGACGTGAATCGTTGGATGGTGGAAGAGCATTTTAATCGGTACCAGCAGGCTCCAGATTTCTTCACCGCCCAGGGCTTTGCCCAATCGATGGCGATAGTGGCAGCGATTGAAGCGGCAGGCGGCTCGACTGATACCGAAGATCTGATCGAGGCCTTCCGCGGGCTACGCTTTGACTCGCCTAAAGGTGAGATGGTTATTCGTCCAGAAGATCATCAAGCGCTACAGGCTATGTACCACTTCAGCATTAAATCCGAGGAACGTGACGACTGGTTCGCCGATCGTTCTGTGACCGCGGGTGTTCCCGAGCTTATTAAAATCCTTCCGATTGATGCGATGGATATTCCCGTACGCAATTGATTTGGATTTTTCAGGCTCAAACTGCCCCCGTAGTTAAGGAGTGAGCTATGCCCATTGAAACACCGGTTCTTGAAACCCGGAACCTGTCCATCCACTTCGGCGGCCATAAGGCAGTGAACGACGTAAGTTGTCAGTTTCACCGTGGCACGTTGACAACGATTGTCGGCCCCAACGGGGCCGGCAAGACCACTTGGTTCAACTTACTGTCTGGGCAGCTTCGGCCTACTTTTGGCCAGGTGTTTTTACAGGGTGAAGATCTCACCTCCTTAAGTGCGGCTGCCAGGGCAGACAAAGGACTTGGAAGGGCCTTTCAGCTGACCAACTTGTTCCCAGGACTAACCGCTATGGAGAATGTCCGTTTGGCCGTTGCTTCACGTCACCACATTGGTCATGTCTTCTGGCAGGTTGCAGCACGACGTAGGGATATCTCGGAACGAGCCTTCGAGCTCTTACAAACGATCTCTCTTGAGCATCGCGCTGAAACCGTGGTGGCCAATTTGCCCCATGGTGATCAGCGAAAACTTGAAGTGGCTTTGCTCTTGGCACTGGAACCCGAGGTATTTATGTTTGACGAACCCACCGCGGGAATGAGTATTGATGAGGTGCCGGTCATTCTGGACCTGATCGCGAACATCAAAGCTCGGCAGGACAAGGTGGTTCTGTTGGTCGAGCACAAAATGGATGTGGTGCGTTCACTGTCTGATCGAATCGTTGTGCTTCATAACGGAGAGCTGGTGGCCGATGGCGAGCCTGCAGAGGTGATTTCGTCGCCAGTGGTTCAGGAAGCCTATCTGGGTGTGAGCGAACCAGAGAGTGAATCAAAGAATGAAATAGAGAGTGGGGCAGTTTGATGACTAAGACTTCGACTGAAATAAATCCAGCCCTCACTTTAACCGATGTGCACGCAAATATTGAGCAGTACCACATTCTTGAAGGTGTGGATCTGGTTGTACCCAAGGGTGAACTAACCGTTTTGCTTGGCCGCAATGGTGCCGGTAAAAGTACAACACTGAGAACCGTCATGGGTTTGACGACGGTGAAGCAAGGCCAGATTCACTTTGGCACGCAGGATATCACCGGTTGGCCCACGCCAAAAATTGCCCGTGAGGGTATTGCGTTTGTGCCGGAGCACATGGGTGTGTTCGGGCAGCTGACCGTGCGTGAAAACCTTGTGTTGGCGGCCATAAATGGAAGTATTGATGAAGCCCGGCTGACCTGGCTGCTTGACCTTTTCCCACCTTTGAAAAAATTCTGGGATAAACCGGCCGGCAACCTATCCGGCGGGCAAAAACAAATGCTTGCCATTGGTCGGGCGGTCATCGAGCCGCGCGAGCTGCTGCTGATTGATGAGCCAACCAAGGGGCTGGCTCCCGCAATCATTAATGACCTTGCAGATGCGCTCGATCAGCTTAAAGCCGAAAAGGTAACGATTCTGCTCGTCGAACAAAACTTCAATTTTTCCCGACGCCTTGGTCAGTCTGTCGCCGTCATGAATGATGGTCGTGTCGTGCATTCCGGCACCATGGCTGGTTTGGCTGAGGATGAGGCCCTCCAGCACCGACTGCTTGGCTTAGGGCTGAGTGAGCATCAATAAAATAAGGAGAACACCTGTATGTCGAGCTTAGAACATACATCGGATGCGGTTGGGGGACGGACAAAGTTATGGGCAACGGTTCGTCAGTTCCCGGAGCAAAAACCGCACTGGTTTCTACTGCTGGCTATGATGTTGGTGGCCATGCCGCTGATGAACTTCAGCACTTGGTTGGTCCTGACCCTAAGTGGCGCGGCAATGGGCGCGATGCTTTTTCTGATGGCGTCCGGAATGACACTGACATTTGGCCTTATGAACGTACTGAATCTTGCGCATGGGGCCTTTATTTCTCTTGGGGCTTATGCCGGCTCCACGGTACTTCTGTTCTGGCTTAACGACCAATCTGCAGCCTCTTCAATATGGTTGAACCTGGCCAGCGTGGTTCCAGCCCTGCTTTTTGCGCTTCTAATCGCGGCCCTCGTTGGTTTGGTGTTTGAAAAGCTCGTGATCAAACCTGTGTACGGCGACCATCTGAAACAGATTCTGGTCACGGTTGGCGGCTCGATCATTTTGATGCAGCTCATCGAAGTGGTCTGGGGGCCGAATGAAATCCCCGTGCCAAGGCCCGAAGCCTTTAGTGGTGCTGTTGTCGTGGCCGGAATTGCCCTGGAAAAGTATCGGCTTCTGGCCGTGATACTTGGCTTGGCGGTATTCGGGTTGATGACCTGGGTTATCGAGCGAACCCGTATGGGCATCCTCATTAGGGCGGGCGTAGAAGACCGGGAAATGGTGGAGGTTCAAGGGTATCGCGTACATCTATTGTTTTTGGGGGTGTTCGTCGCCGGTTCCGCACTGGCGGGGTTGGGCGGTGCCATGTGGGCAATGTATGAAGAGCTGATTACTGCCCATATGGGCGATCAACTGATGATTTCAGTCGTTGTGGTGATCATTCTTGGCGGCCTTGGCTCAATTAAAGGGTGTTTCTTCGGCGCCATCCTCGTGGGTCTGATTAACCTTTATGTGGGGTTCCTGGAGCCTCGCTTGGCAGCCGTCGCAACCGTCGGTCTTATGGTCGCCGTGTTGATGTGGCGCCCCCAGGGGCTGATCCCGGTTATTAAGGTATAGGAGTTCACCATGCTATCAACCTTGTTGTCTGGGGATTTTCCCCGTAGCCGAACGCTGACAGCGATATTGTTAATTATTCTCGGAGCGCTTGCCTTTGGGCCGTTTCTGTTCCCCGGCGTTCGCGCATTCTCAATGATGGGCATGATTTGTGTGTTCATTATTCTGGTGGCCTCGTACGACCTGATGTTGGGCTACACCCATATTGTGTCATTTGCCCACACCATGTTCTTTGGCATAGGTGCCTATGGTGTAGCCATGGCAACGTCAGCGTGGGGCAGCGGTTTTGGCTCGATTCTGCTCGGCATAGGCGGGGCACTGTTAGTGACGTTGGTGCTGGCGTTGCTGCTCGGATTGCTGTCTTTGCGGGTTAAAGCCATTTTCTTTGCTTTAGTGACCTTAGCCGTGGCCTTTGCTTTTCTGAGCCTTGTGACCCAGCTCTATCCGATTACCGGGGGAGAGGATGGTATGCGAGTTCGTGTGCCCCGAGAATTGGGCCCGGCGTTTCGGCCTCTGGATGGTTCGTTAGTGGGCTTCAGTTTGCCGGATTTATTGGGCGTTATGACCGGCAGCTCTACCTGGCAAGATGTTCTCTTTGATGTTCGGGTTACCGGCAGAACGCTGATGTACTACACCGCGTTTGGTGTCTCGGTCCTGGTTTTTTTGTTCCTTCTTCGGGTTGTTAACTCGCCATTTGGCCGCGTATTGCAAGCGATTCGTGAGAACGAATTTCGGGCTCAGGCGTTGGGTTACAACACGGTGCTTTACCGGACAGCAGTTGTCATCCTGTCGGCCTTGCTCGCCTGTCTCGCAGGTGTGTTGTTTGCGCTTATCAATCGTTACGTTAACCCCGAAAACACGCTCGCTTTTGACCTGATGGTCTTCATCCTTCTGATGTGTGTGATGGGGGGCATGGGAACCCTGTACGGGGCAGTCGTTGGCGCGACCTTGTTCCTGCTGGCACAAAACTATCTGCAGGATTTTCTCAAACTCTTGGCCGAACAGCTCCCGTCAGATGGCCTGCTTGCAGACCTGGTTGCTCCTGAGCACTGGTTGCTTTGGTTCGGGCTGCTCTTTGTGCTTAGCGTTTATTTCTTCCCATCTGGCGTCGTAGGGCAGTTGCGCCTTTGGGCCTCTCGCCCTAGAAAGAATTCATCTCAACCGGAGACTCCCAAAATGAATACCGCCAAAACACAGTCTCAGTGACTGAGGGGCGACCTTAAGGTCACCCGACTCCCAACCTCCCCATGAATAAAATTCAGGCTACCAAAATGGTTGGCCGAGGCAGGCTCGACCCTGACATAGCAGTAACATCAACCGAAAGTGAGGCAGTAACGATGACAAATATAAAAACCAACGTTCCATTAAACCGCAAATACTTGTGCTCTAGCATAGCTCTGATGTTTGGAGCCGTAGCTCCTTCAATTCACGCAGCGGAACTGAACTACGATTTTGGCGCGGATTACCAGGCGAGTGCGTTCTATGTGAAATCTGATGCGTTTGATAACGGAGGCCGTTACGACAGCAGTAACGACAACGGCCTAGCGCATCTATTGAGGGTCAACGGCACAGTTAAGGATTCAGAAACTGGCGTATCGTTGCATGCGGGCGTTGAGCTCGCAGGAGATCGCTGGAGCGGTGATGTTCGCGATTACGACACAACAGATTCCCGCGCCTATAACCGCGGTAGCCGTAGTGACAGCGTGCGGTTAGATCAGGCCTATGTTCAGGTTCCTGTTGGCAGCGCTATTACCCGAATCGGTCGTATGGAAGCCAACTTCAACAACTGCTTTTTAGTGTGCGATGACCGTCGAGATCGGGCAATGGTTATACTGCCCACAGAGCACGCGACGCTTATCGGTGTGTATGACAGGCGTGCCGATACCAACAGTTTCTTCAATCAGGACAATGGCGATCTGATTGCTTTCGGTGGTGCCGCCAAGCCCTTCGGCTGGACGGCTGAGCTGATCTACATCCACTGGTTTAACAACTTTAGCGGAGATTTTTCAGACCCCGGCTCTGTAGGTGCACCTAATGCTTTTGTACTGCAGGATCTGGATCTATTTTCGGGTCGCTTGGAGGGCACTATAGGTGAGGTTGCAGACCTTGCCGTTGGTGGAACCTGGACCGCGAATGGCAAAGCTGACCTAGCTGATGATGGCCGTTTCTTCGTTGGACAATCTTGGTCAGGGTATCTAAGAGTAGGGAAAGAGATAGGTAACCTAAAACTGAATGCGCAATACGTTGCAACTAGAGATGGCGGACTTATCTCCCCTGGGTTCGACACCTATTCAGGCATCATCAATAACAACCCTGATTCGACTGCAAGCGCTAACAGTTTGTACCGCATGGGTGGAGCCTACGGTCAGCGGGATCTGGATGAGGATCTGATTATTGGTCGGGTTAGTTATCAGCTAACCCCTCAGTTAGATGTAGCGGTAGCAGTGGGCCAGCTCAATGTAGACACGGGAAGCAATGACGACGAAAGCATGGTTTACGACCTGAACGTGGGTTATCAAGCAACAGATCGGGTGCGAGTATGGAGCCGAGTGGGGCTGTTGAAAGCAAACCACGAAGCGACATTGGCAGGAAACTCGCTTGTAGGAAGCCTGCCAAGTGCTTCTTTTGCAAAGGATGACTTGATTACCGCAAGCATAAATATGAGCGTTAACTTTTAGGCTTCACACGGGGCCCAGACGACCCTGTTTTGGGCATCAACCCTAGGTTGGTGCCCCTTTTTCCTTTTGTTGGGAATGCCGGCAGCCCGCCACCTGACTGTAGGATGAGATCTTCACCATGAACCCCAATTGCGGATAAGGTCATCGTAGCGAATGTAAAGGCGTCCATATATGTGTGCTTTCAGTACACAGGTTCGTCTTTTATACGCCATTTTTTGAGCTGCATTTTTACGGTAAAGGCTTATGCCGCATCTTATGACTCGCCTGTATTCCAGAATAACAATAATGTTAAATCCACACGGTAAAGTGTACGAAATCGTACATACGGTGACCTGGTGTACGTACATTTCTATGGTGATGAGAGAACATCACGCCACGCTTTTGTAGTTTTACCCATAACTTTTGCAAATTTAGAGGCATAGAGTTTCCGCTATCCTCTGTTTTGTGTTGGCTCACACAAATTTACCGGAACGTTCGTATCATGCGACTTACGTTGGCCTTTTTGCCGTCATACGGTTAGCCCACCTAACTTCCGAATAGCCCAGTCGCTCCCGGTTCTAAACAAAAGCGAACGTTCGCACCGCTCCTAAATCAGATAGATTTCCTTGATTTCGGCTGAAAATCGGTTGTTATCAATCAGGCAAACGATCAAGCGGACTCACGGTTCGTGCCCGTCAATCACCAATGGTATATGTAGAGATCTTGGTTGTTCTTCTGTCGCTATGCCCGAGTATTTCCTGCACCGTCCTGATATCACTGCGATCTCAAAAGAGAGTGTCCATTGCACCGGCGTTAGTACAGGTTCATAAGTAGAAGCAGTAGCCTCTGTGGGTTACCGGCGTTGAACGCTTGCGATCCTGTTTAGTGACACGAGATTTGCCATAGTCCCACTATGCACGGACAGCTTTAGCTTGTCTCCCTCCACGGCCTGAATACAGCGATTGGTCACTCGGTCGTCTTGCGGTGGCATGGTGACTTCTCTTTGCAGGTAGTCGGACAATTCGGAAACCTTAACGAAATCTGGCGTAGTAGGGTCGGGTTCTGACTAAACTGCGGATAGTGCCGGCGCAAGCTCGGAGTCTGACGGACGCACTGTTGCCGACGGCTTTTTGTGGGTTTCGGGTGCTGCGTCTACAACTCTTACGCTAACGTCCTGCAGGCCCGTCCGGTCGGTACATAACTGTGGGTTGAGCCGATCACTAAGACGTTCGGGGTTAGGGCTGAGGTAATTGTCGCTGAAGCGCGGCGCCGGCAGAGATGGATTAGAGGCCTTCGTTGATGGAGTTGGTGACTCTGTACTGAGCGAAAACGGCACGATCGACCAGAAGGACGACAAGCCCAAGGAGGATGGCTTTCATGGAACCCCTTTTTTACAGGAACTGGATCGCGATAATTGGGATTGTCAGCTTTGTGAGTCTCATTCCGTCGCGATAACAGCGGGCACCCGAGGGTGGGTAAACTTTTTTAAGGCGCTCTGTCGATTGGTTCGCAAGTTGCGCGACCTATCGGTGAAGACATGCAAAAAAGGAGAATTCACCATGAAAGTCATGTTAATACGCAAGGCCGACACGGACACCGAGAACGGCGTCATGCCCTCCGAAGACGTCTTGAAGGCAATGGCGGATTACAACGAGCGAATGGCCAGGGTTTGCGCCCCACCCGTGAGGGATTCCGCATCCAGTTCCGGAGCGGCAAACCCACCATCATTCAGGGCCCCTTTGAGCGGGAGAGTGAGTTACTCGCTGGCTACAGCGTCCTTGAAGTGGACTCCTTGGAAGAGGCCCTCGACTGGGCCAGACAGTGGCCGGTGGAGGACGCTGGCGGCAATGCTACCCTTGAAGTGCGAAGGTACTTCGAGCTGGAGGATTTCGAGCCTGGCTCTGCCATCGATCAGCACCGTGCGCTGGGCCAACTGCCCAAAGAAATGAACGTTCACCTGAGCTTTGCCGGTAACTGCCGTGAAGCCATGGAGTTCTATGCCAAATTGATCGGTGGGGAATTGGAGGGGCTGGTTAGCTACGGTGATACGCCAACTGCGGCCGAGGTGCCCGCAGAGATGCAGGATCGTATTGTTCACGCTTCATTGAACCTCAATGGGCGCCGAGTGATGGGCGCGGATATGGCGGGCGACTGCTATCAACAGCCTCAGGGCGCCCAGGTTCACCTTGAATACGAGGACACGGAGCAGGCCGAACGGGTATTTCGTGCACTGTCCGAGGGAGGGGCGGAAATTATGCCTTTTGCGGAGACCTTTTACGCGCACCGTTTCGGAATGACGACAGACCGCTTTGGCATCCAGTGGATGATCAGCAGCCGGCTCGCGCACTGCCCGAGGCCATCAACGACCCTGACTGCGAAGCCGCCGGGCGAGCCTTTCAGGCCATGATGCAGATGGGCAAAATTGATATTGCCACCATCAATGCTGCCCGTTTCGCCCCTTAAGCATGCGCCGGACTTGCAAGGAGGATTTCAGTTGCAATGACCGATGACCGATGGATTGGCGAGCTTTACCGACAGGAATCCCGCCGCGTATTGTCGACATTGATCCGTCTGCTTAGCGATTTTGCGCTCGGCGAAGAAGCGATGCAGGAAGCTTTCGCCAGTGCCGTGCGGCAGTGGCCGGTTGAGGGTGTGCCAGACAACCCGACAGCTTGGTTGATTCGCGCCGGGCATCGCAAGGGCATTGATCAGATTCGCCGCAAACAGACCGCGCACAAGTATTCTCACCTTCTGGTACCGCTGGACGCGGCCGTCGAAGAGGCAGACGAACAGGCCATCGAAGACGATCAGCTCCGCCTCTTATTCACCTGCTGCCATCCTGCCTTGCCGCTGAGTGCACGCGTAGCCCTGACGCTTCGTGAAATGTGCGGTTTGACCACAGAGCAAGTGGCCAGTGCCCTGTTTCTAAAGCCGGCCACCCTGGCTCAGCGAATTGTCAGGGCGAAAAAGAAAATTCGCGACGCGCGCATACCCTACGAGGTACCCGAAGCCGGAGACTTGCCTGAGCGGCTGCCCGGTGTCCTGCGGGTGATCTACCTAGTGTTCAACGAGGGTTACTCCTGCAGTGAAGGCGACCGGGTGGTGGATGTCAGCCTGTCGGCAGAAGCAATTCGTTTGGCGGAAGGGTTGGCGAACCTGATGCCCGAGGGCGAAGTATTCGGTCTTTTGGCATTGATGCTTCTTCATCATTCCCGGCGATATGCCCGCGAAGATGAGGCCGGAGAACTGATCACTCTGGAAGATCAGAATCGCGACCGATGGGACGGTGCCATGATCCAGGTGGGCCTTCAGTGGCTGGAAGCTGCCCTGGCTCGCACACCTGCCGGGCCCTACACACTTCAGGCATCCATTGCCGCTGTCCATGCCCAGGCAGCCCGCGCCGAGACAACCGACTGGGCACGCATCGTACGGTTGTATGACGCTTTGTATCGCCAACAGCCCTCTCCGGTCATTGCCCTGAACCGTGCGGTGGCGGTGGCCATGAGGAGCGGTCCTGGCGAAGGGCTGCAATTGCTGGAGACGCTCGTCAACCAGCGAGATTTCGTGAATTATTACTTGTATCACGCTGCCCGGGCCGATTTGCATCGACGTGCGGGTAATCTGGCGGATGCGAGGCAGGCATATCAGCGCGCGCTGGCGCTCGTGACACAGGGGCCACAACGCCGGTTTTTAGAGCGCCGATTGAAGTCGCTGAACGAAAATGCCTGATTCAAACACGCCCGTTGTCGATCCTGAACCGGGCTGGCCGACTTATCACTGAAGACAACGAGAACAAAGGAGGACGTCCAATGAAATATGTGGCTCTGGTTTACTATCAGGAGAGCATCATCAACGCCATGACCGAGCAGGAGTGGCATGACCTCAACCAAGAGTGCGTCGCCGGTGTCGAGAAACTAACCGAGCGGGGCAATTTTCTGACAGGCCAACCGCTTGAGTCCGTCGAAACGGCAACAACTGTGCGAGTCCGGGACGATGACGTACTGGTTACCGACGGGCCTTTTGCCGAAACCAAAGAACAGTTGGCCGGGTTCTACCTGCTGGAGGCCCAGGATCTTAATGAAGCTTTGCAACTGGCCAGTCGTATTCCACCCGCACGCTTTGGCAGTATCGAAGTCCGCCCGGCCCGGGAATTACCTCCCAAAAAATTAACAGGAGCGCTGTTATGAGTTATGTCGATGGATTTGTTGCCGCAGTACCAACCGCAAATAAGGAGCAATACATCAAGCATGCAACTGCTGCGGCCACAGTGTTTAAAGAGCACGGTGTACTTAACATGGTGGAATGTTGGGGTGACGACGTGCCGGAGGGTAGCCAGACGTCTTTTCCCATGGCCGTTCAATGTAAACCGGATGAAACCGTCGTGTTCTCCTGGCTGATCTGGCCGTCCCGAGAGGTTCGGAACAATGCGATGCCCAAAATCATGGAGGACCCACGACTACAGTTCGACGCAAACCCCATGCCGTTTGATGGCAAGAGGTTAATCTACGGCGGTTTTTTTGTAATCGTCGACGTTTAGCCACTTACACTCGGGGCGTATATCTTCGGCGGGAGCCTTCGTGATACTGACAATTTGTTTTTCGGAAGAAGTGTCAAATTCATTGCATTGGGTTTGGCGGAGTTTTACGAATGGATGATAAACGAACGGGTTCGTATAATTTGAGTTATACCGCACGAAGTCTGTGCAACTCTGAGTTCCATGCATGCCCCAGACGGAATCGACTATCCTAACGAGAGCAAGTTTGAGGCACTGAAACCAAATTCGAAATTAGTCATTTATCATGACGGCTGACCAAATTGTCGTCTCACAGTTGAACTCACTGCTGAAGGTAGTGGAACGAAGGTAACTTGGAATCAAGTGCTCGAAGATGCAGAAACTGTTCAGGCAGTTAAAGAAAAAGCAGGCTCAGAAAATGAGCAAAACCTTGATCGACTTACACGTACTTGATCGGGAAAGAAGTGCCGAGCAACCGGAGGCTAAAGCCAACCGGTTTGTCACCGTGCCCCGACAAACCGGCAGCTTAGCCCAAGCGTTATCCCTTAACCTGAATGTCCGCTTTGCGACCCCAGCGAAGAGCTCGAATTAGCAGTGCAACTGAAACAGAGATG
>JBQCZX010000052.1:0-16240 GCA_052089485.1 Marinobacter sp.
GCCAAGCCCTGACAACTTGTAACCGCCTACCGGCATTTCGGCGGGGGAGGCGCCAAAGCTGTTGATCCAGCAAATGCCCGCTTCCAACTGGTGAATCACGCGGTGGGCACGGGTAATGTCAGTGGTGAAAACCCCTGCGGCCAGGCCGTATTCCGTATCATTGGCGCGCCGGACAACTTCGTCTTCGGTGTCGAAAGGCAGTACTGCCATCACCGGGCCAAAGATTTCTTCGCGCACAATGGTCATGTCATCGGTGCAGTCGGCGAACACGGTGGGCGCGACAAAGTAGCCGTTTTCAAAGCCGGCGGGTTGCAGAACACCGCCGCCGGTTAGTAGCCGGGCTCCTTCGGTTTTGGCGCTGTCGATGTACTTCAGAACCAGGTCTCGGTGGCCGGCACTGATCAGCGCGCCGAAATTGGTGTCGGGGTGTTCGGGATCACCGGCAATAATGTTGTTTTCAGTGCGCTCTGTTAGCTGAGCCAGAAAGGCGTCATAAATGTCGCGCTGGACAAACACCCGGGTGCCGTTGGTGCAGATTTCGCCCTGGGTATAAAAATTACCCAGCATTGCGGCTGATACCGCCTGCTCAAGATTGGTATCGTCAAAAACAATCAGTGGCGACTTGCCCCCAAGCTCCATGGTGACGGACTTGAGTGTGCGTGCAGAATCGGCCATCACGGTGCTACCGGTTTTCGCTTCGCCGGTAAAAGACACCTTGGCGATGGCTGGGTATGAGGTGAGCATTTGGCCGACCCGATAATCACCCTGCACCACGTTAAACACACCTGGGGGTACGCCTGCGGCGAGGTAAATTTCAGCGAGCTTGATGGCGCCCAGTGGCGTTTCCTCAGAGGGCTTGAATATCATGCTATTGCCGCAAGCCAGGGCCGGCGCGGATTTCCAGCACGCAATCTGGATAGGGTAGTTCCAGGCACCAATACCGGCACACACACCCAAGGGTTCCCGGCGGGTATAGAAAAAGTCCGGCCCGATTTGCTGGCTTTCACCCACAATGCTGGACGCCTGACCGCCACAATACTCAACCGCATCGGCGCCAGTCACAACATCCACCACACTGGCTTCTTGCCAGGGTTTGCCGGTATCTAGCACCTCTATCATGGCCAGTGCGTCGTTTTGTTCGCGCAGCATGGCAGCGGCGCGGTTGAGAATGCGCCCGCGCTCCATGCCTGTCATAGCCGACCACGCCTTAAAGCCTTCCTGGGCGCTGGCAGTGGCGGCCTGCATGATCGATTCATCGGCCTGTTCAACTTGATAGATCACCTGGCCGGTGGCCGGATTCACAACGTCGAACCGCTCGCCGCTCTGGTTTGCCAGGGGTTGACCGTTGATGAACGATTGGTAGATGGGCAGCGTCATTAAGTGGCTCCGTTATTCGCGTGAATAGCTTGGTCTATATAGGTTTTGCACAGGGCAACCGCCTGGTCTGGCTCAATACGGCCTTCACTCATAGCTGCGCGCAGCCAGAAGCCGTCGATCAGCGCGGCGATGGTTTGGGCTGTTGGGCGAGACTGCTCGGCTGGCATCAGTTGGCGCAGGTAGAACACCAGGTTGGATAGCAATCGACGCTCGTTCACTCGCTGCAGCCGCATTAAATCCGGGCTGTGCATGGCTTGGGTCCAGAACGCCAACCAGGTTTTGGCCGACTGGGCGTTGGTTTGAGCGCCAGAAAAATTGGCATCCACAATGGCCATCAAGCGCTCACGGGGGGCATTGGGTCGCCCCGCCATCAAGGTTGTTACATCGTGCTGCAGCGACGACAACAAAAACCGCATGGTTGCCTCCAGCAAGCCTTGTTTGCCGCCGAAGTAATGGCTGACAATACCAACCGACAGCTCCGAGGCGCCTGCGATCTTGCCAATCGTGGCGCCTTGGAAACCGTGCTCTTCTATCACCTTCAACGTTGCGTCGATCAGTTGCTGACGCCGAATTGACTCCACCCCTAATCTTGCCATGCCGTCCTCGAACTACACCCAATTTTGAATTGTCGTTCAATTTATTGAACATGTGTTCAATTAAGAGAGGTTAATGGTTTGAAGGCTAAATATCAAATTAGTAATAAAAGTCCAGTTGGTCGTGCTTTAACGCTAAGTGCGACTAAATTCGGGTCGAATAATGAAGAAAATTATTTAGGATGCGAAAGAGCGGTTACTCTAAAAAGCGCTACAGCACGAGAGGTTAGACCTGTCGGCATCGGCCACAAATGGCAGGGTGAAGTTGTGGCGGAATCCAACCCATAGGCCTCTATTAATGGGTGAAAATGCACCCATTTTCCTGCATTAAATTTCCAATTTTTTAGAAAGCCCCTGTTTTACTGCTACTTTTTAAATTTGGCCCACTCCTTGCTGCTTCTTTTCCATCGAAGCCCTTTCGGGCTCCGTCGAGCACCCAATAAACAAAATGAATCAGGGAGCATTCTCTATGAAGACCCAAGCCATTATGGCGGTGGCATTCGCCTCTACTTTTGCTGTTGCCAATCCAGTTGTTGCCCAGGATAAGGAGGGATGGCCCGATAACTTTACCGTTGGAACAGCCAGTCAGGGCGGTACCTACTTCGCCTATGGTTCTGGTTGGGCTAACTTTGTTGCAGAAAGCCTGGGTGTTTCTGGCGGTGCGGAAATTACGGGCGGCCCAATGCAGAACATGGCTCTGGTTCACACCGGTGACCTTAAGTTTGGTCTAACCACCATGGGGCCAGCTCAGGAGTCTATTGATGGCAACAGCCCGATTGCCCCAGGCATGAAGATGGACAACGTGTGCGCCATGTTCCCCATGTACGAGACGCCTTTCTCGGTTACGGCCCTGAGCAGCTCTGGTATCAAATCTATTTCTGATATTCCAGACGGTGCCACCATCGGTTTCGGCCCGGCTGGCTCAACTTCTGATACCTATTTCCCGCGCATGATGGAAACCCTGGGTGTCGACTTCGAGCGCCGTAACGGCAGCTGGTCTGATCTTGGCGGTCAGCTTCAGGATGGTTTGATTGATGTTGTGGCCTTTGCTGCAGGTATTCCTATTCCAGCAGTAAGCCAGCTGGAAGTTCAGACCGATGTAAATATCATTGAAATGACCGATGCTGAAGCAAAGAAAGTTACGGATAACTTCCCGGTAGCAGAGTTCATGATACCGGCCAGCACATATCAGTCTCTGGATAAGCCATCGCGTGTTGTTTCCATGTGGAACTTTGCCATGGTGAATTGCGATATGCCGGAAAGCTTTGTGTATGAAATTACCAAGCTGACTATGGAGAAGAACGACCGGATGGTCTCTATCCACAAAGCAGCCAGTAACTCTGTTCCTGAGAACTACAGCAAGAACAAGGTCCTGCCTTGGCATCCGGGTGCGGCTCGTTGGTTCAACGAGAACGGCTACACCATCGAAGAAAGCAAGATCAAATAAGCTGTTGATCTGAACGGCGCAATGAAGGGGGCCGCAAGGCCCCTGAACAATAGCTGGCACCTTGCCGGCTCCGATTTGCTGGCAGGACCCCTAATGACACTCGAACGAGACCCAAAAGACTTTTCCGATGTGGAGGTGAGCGAGGATCACGTGCTTGCCCATAACGTGGACGAAGAGCCTGTAGAAGCAAACCGCAGGCTGTTTAAAGGCGGCTTGCTGAAGTTTGTTTCTTTGCTTGCGATTCTATACTCCTCATTCCACCTGTATTCGCTGAATATTGCACCGTTGGAAACCTGGTCATTCCGGATTGTGCACATTGCCGGCACATTGGTTCTGGGTTTCGTTCTGTTTGCCGGAGCTCGGTTTGTGTCTGCCGAAGAGGGGTCGGCACGCCACCGATGGACAACCTGGATTGGTGCGGTCGCGCTCATGCCTGCCTTTTACGTGTTGTATCAAACATTTTCGTTCTGGCAGATGGTTCAGAACGGCGCCATGCGGATTCCCGTAGAGCTGGAAACCTGGCATTTTGGCTGGCCGCTGCTGGCGGCAACGGGTGTTGGTATTGTGATGAGTTGGTTTCACCAGCGTGAACGCTCACGTTTCAGTGTGCCGGATCTGGTTCTAATCGTGTGCTCCGTGGCCGTCGCCGCGTATTTTCTTGTGGTTTATAACACCTCTATGCGCATGTCTACGGGCACTTCGTTTGCACCAATAGGCATTTCGTTCGCTGCGGTTGGTGGCACGGCGCTGATCATGGAGCTTACTCGCCGGGTTGCCGGCTTGGCTTTGGTGGTTATTGGGCTGGTATTTCTGGCGTACGTATTTGCAGGCCCGTACCTGCCGGGCTTCCTTGGTTATCCTGGACTGTCTGTGCAGCGCTTTTTTAGTCAGGTCTACACCGATGCTGGCATTCTTGGGCCCACCACAGCGGTGTCGTCCACTTATATTATTCTGTTCATTATTTTTGCGGCGTTTTTACAGTCATCAAAAGTAGGCGACTATTTCGTAAACTTCGCGTTTGCGGTGGCTGGGCGCTCACGGGGTGGCCCCGCCAAAGTATCCATCTTTGCCTCAGGCCTGATGGGTATGATCAACGGCACCAGCGCAGGTAACGTGGTGTCCACCGGGTCGCTGACTATCCCGCTGATGAAAAAAGTGGGCTACAGCAAAAAATCCGCCGGCGCTGTGGAAGCAGCAGCTTCTACCGGTGGCCAGATCATGCCGCCGATTATGGGGGCGGGTGCCTTCATCATGGCTGAAATTACCGGTATCCCGTATACTGAGATTGCCATTGCCGCCATCATCCCCGCGATACTGTACTTTGCGTCTGTTTATTTCATGGTCGATTTCGAAGCTGCAAAAACCGGCATGCGTGGCATGCGCGAAGACGAGCTGCCAAAGCTGCGGGCCATGGTTAAGCAATGCTACTTATTTTTGCCGATCATCATTCTGGTCGTGTCGCTGTTTATGGGCTATTCGGTCATACGTGCCGGTACGCTGGCGATGGTTTCCGCGGCGGTTGTTAGCTGGTTCTCACCGAACAAGATGGGCATTCGTCAGATCTTGGAGGCGCTGGAAACTGCCTCCTACATGGCGATACAGATTGTTGTGGTGTGTGCGGCTGCAGGCGTTATTGTCGGCGTTATTTCCCTGACCGGCGTTGGTGCCCGTTTCTCGGTGTTGCTGCTGGATGTGGCAGAGGCCAGTCAGTTGCTCGCTCTGATCTTCGCTATGTTTATCTCCATCCTTCTGGGCATGGGAATGCCGACAACCGCCGCTTATGCCGTCGCCGCCTCGGTGGTTGCACCTGGCTTGGTACAGCTGGGAATTGAGCCACTGACGGCGCACTTCTTTGTGTTCTATTTTGCAGTGGTATCTGCCATTACGCCGCCGGTTGCTCTTGCTTCTTATGCGGCAGCGGCAATTTCCGGAGCCAAAGCCATGGAAACCTCTGTGGCATCCTTCCGGATTGGTATTGCGGCGTTCATCGTACCTTTCATGTTTTTCTACAATGGCGCGCTGTTGATGGAAGCAGGGTGGTTTGATATTGCCCGGGCACTGGTTACCGCTCTGTTTGGTGTGTATATGCTGTCTGGCGGCGTGCTGGGCTGGTTTGCCAATATATCTGCCTCTTGGGTGGCGCGTTTGCTACTGATTGGCGCTGCGTTGTTGATGATTGAAGGCGGCTTGGTATCCGACCTGGTAGGTATCGCGCTTGCCGTGATCGCGTTCCTGATGCAACGCCAGCGTAAGAGTCGCCTAGCGGCTGCCTGAGCTGTCCGGCAATTGCTCGGCCTTTGCCCCCTTGCCCTTGTCCTTCAAAGGGCCGGGGGGATACTCTGGCCTCCTTTAATGGTGTTGCGAGAACCGGGATATGCCCTACCGGATAGGCGCTTTTTTTGTATTTTTGTTCACCCTCACAGTGTCCTGGATGCTGGGTGGCTGGGTTGGCTACCGGCAGGTTGAGCAGGACAGTCTTGAGGAATCTTTCCGTTATCGGCAGCTTGTGGGCAACGAGCTTAATCGGTACCTGCCTATTCCTGAACTGATGGCGGAGCATCCCTTGTTGGAGGCTGCCCTGGGTTCTCCAGATAACCCCGCGATCATTCATCGAGCCAATGAAAAAATGCAGCGCATGGCCACCATTGTCGGCAGCTCTGATGTGTACCTGATGGACACAACCGGCCTAACCATTGCCGCCAACAACTATCAGCAAACGGGCAGTTTTGTGGGGCGCAATTTCAGTTTTCGGCCTTACTTCTATGAAGCAATGGACAGTGGTGGTTCGGCTGTTTATTTCGCCTTGGGGTCTACCTCGCGGGTTCGCGGGTTGTACTTTTCTCACCCGGTGCGTGGTGGACAAGGGCAATTGCTGGGCGTAGTGGCAGTGAAGGTGCTGGTGCACGAGCTGGAATCCCAGTGGCATAGGCCAGCGTCTGTGCGTGAGGCTGAAATGGTGGTGTTGGATGAAGCCGGCGTGAGCTTTTTGGCCAGCAAGCCCGATTGGTTGTATCGGGATTTCACCGGTGATGCCGAAGAAGCACCGGGCGAGGCATCGCGGCAACGTTATCCAGACAAAGATCTAAAACCTGTTTCCCTGAAATACCTTGGTAAGCCTTCAGGGCTGTCAGGTTCATCTGGAACCTTGCGCATTCGTGAAAATGGCGGTGGCCGTGAGTATTTGAGCGTTCGCACACCTTTACCCAGACTGGATTGGACGCTTCAGGTAATGGTGAGCACGCGTTCAGTGGTCTGGACACGACTTGGATTTGTGGCGGGCGGTATTGCGAGTTTCTTTGGCGCCCTGCTGGCCTGGCTCTACTTACGGGAGCGCTACCGTCGCGAAGCGGAACTGGCGCTGAGAGGGGAGCAGCTTGAGCTGAGCGTTACCGAACGAACGGCGGATCTGGAGCAATCCAACCGAAAATTGCTGGATGAAATACGAGAGCGCGAGCGCACTCAGGGTGAATTACGCGAGACTCAACAAGAGCTGATTCAGGCGGCCAAGCTGGCGGTGCTGGGGCAGATGTCCGCCGGCCTTAATCACGAAATGAGCCAGCCTCTTACCGCCATTCAGACCTACGCCAGGAACAGCCGTCGTTTCCTGGAAAAGGGCGCCGTCGATATGGTGGACGCCAATCTCAGTGAAATAGTGCTTTTGTGCGACAAAATGGCGGAGCTTACTCGCCAGTTCAAGGTGTTTGCCCGCAAATCTGAAGGCCCCCCAACCATCGTGGATTTTCGCCTGTCAGTGGATGCGTCTCTGAAAATCATTGCGGCACAAAAAAATAGCACAGACATTGAAATCCGGTGGAACCGCCCTGAACAGCCGGTTTGGTGCCACGGCGACTTGATCCGCATTGAGCAGGTGATGGTAAACCTGCTTGCGAACGCCGTACAGGCGGTTGAAAACCAGCAGAGGCCGGAAATCACCATAGATGTGGAAGAGCAGGGAGAAATTTGGCGCTGTTTTGTTCGGGATAACGGCTCCGGGCTGCCGGCAAATTCAGAGCAGATTTTTGAGCCTTTTTTCACCACCAAGTCCGTAAAGCAGGGGCTGGGCCTTGGGCTGTCTATCTCAAGGCAGATTGCCGATGCCTTGGGTGGCCGGCTTACCGGGCGCAATCGTATAGATGCGCCGGGTGCAGAATTCGAATTTACTCTTACAAAGCGTGAGGCGACGGAATGACAGAATCCTCGGTAATTTTTGTGGATGATGAGCCCCATATTCGCCAGGCCATTGCCCAAGCACTCACCCTTGAAGACTTACCAGTGAGCTGCTTTGCGGATGCAGAATCTGGCCTATCCGCCATTACACCAGAGTACAACGGCGTGGTGTTGTGTGATTACAACATGCCGGGAATGGATGGGCTTGAGATGCTGAGCGCAATTCAGGCTCTGGACAAGACCATTCCGGTGATCATTCTGACCGGCCAAGGCGACATCAGCACGGCGGTGTCTGCCATGCAGCAGGGCGCTTACGACTTTATCGAAAAACCCTTTAACCACGATGAGCTGATTGAGTTGCTCCGGCACGCGCTGGAAAAACGGCATCTTGCCCTGGAAAACCGTCGGCTTAAAGCCCAGCTACGCCACCTCGCCAGGCCTGGCCCAAGGATTCTTGGCGACACCCCCAGCATGAAGAAGGTGATGGATACCATCACGCCGATTTTGGATATCTCTGCCAATACGTTGATGTTCGGCGAAACAGGTTCTGGCAAGGATGCGCTGGCCCGCTATATCCACGAGAACAGCCCACGGGGTGCCCACAACTTTGTGGCGATCAACTGTGGCGCCGTGCCGGAAAACCTCATTGAGAGCGAGCTTTTTGGCCACGAGGCGGGGGCGTTTACCGGGGCAGACAAGCGCCGCATCGGTAAAATTGAGCATGCTCACCGTGGCACTCTGTTTCTGGATGAAGTGGAAAGCATGCCCATGCCGTTGCAGATCAAGCTGCTTCGGGTACTTGAAGAGCAAAAAGTGGAGCGCCTGGGCAGTAATCAGGTGCAGGACGTGGATGTGCGCATTATTGCGGCCACAAAGTCGGATCTCAAAGCGCTCAGCAATGAAGGCAGTTTCCGCGCCGATCTGTATTACCGGCTGAACGTGGTGAAGGTGGATATTCCGTCTTTGCGTGAGCGTAAAGAAGATATTCCCATGCTGTTCCACCACTTTGTTCTGATTGCCGCCGCACGTTACGACCGGGAGAGTATTCCACTGGATGCCAGCCAAGCGGCAAGGTTGATGCATCACAGCTGGCCCGGGAATGTTCGCGAATTGCGCAACCTGGCTGAGCGTTACGTGCTGCTTGGCCCGGCTACGCTGTATGACAGTGAACCTGCGGAAAAGGCCGATGTAAGCGGCCGGCGAACCCTCACGGAAATGATAGACAGCTTTGAGCATTCGGTGCTGACCAGTGCGCTCAATGCCTGCCATGGCAGCATCAAAGACACCATGGTGCAATTGGGCGTTGCCCGTAAAACTCTCTACGACAAGATGAAAAAACACGGTTTGGATAAGGCTCAGTTTAAGGACTGAGCCTTATCCAGCTGTTTGGCTCAGAGATTGGCCTCTGCGAATTCCGCCAACAGTGAGCGGGGCACACCTTGCAAGTGAATGTGACCACCGTGGCTGAAGGTCTTGAAGCGTTCTGTCATGTAGGTCAGACCGGAGCTGAGAGCACTCAGGTAGGGAGTGTCAATCTGCGCGAGGTTGCCCAGGCAGATCACCTTGGAGCCATTACCCGAACGGGTAATAATAGTTTTAATTTGGTGCGGCGTCAGGTTTTGAGATTCATCAATAATAATCAGGCTGTGCTGAAAGCTGCGACCCCGAATGTAGTTCATGGATTTGAAGTGTAGGGGCACCTTGCTGAGGATGTAATCGACACTGGCGGTCATGTTCTCGTCGTCTTCGTGCAGGGCTTCCAGGTTATCGACGATGGCGCCCAGCCAGGGCTCCATTTTCTCCGCTTCGGTGCCGGGCAAAAAGCCGATATCTTCATCCAATCCTTGGGTTGAGCGTGTCGCAATGATCCGTTTGTAGAGCTTGCTGGCAACGGTCATCTCGATGCAGGCCGCCAGTGCCAGAATGGTTTTACCCGAACCGGCCGACCCCGTGAGGTTAACCAGGTGTACGTCCGGATCAAGCAGCAGGTTCAAGGCCATGGCCTGATAGATATCTCGTGGTACTAGCCCCCAGACCTCTTCGTGCATAAGATCGTGCTGGTACAAGTCACGGATAACAACCTGGGTGTCTGTGATGTTTACGGCCTTACCTACAAACCCCTGCTCATCAAGTACAAATTCGTTCATGTTGAGCTTTGCCAGTTCGCCTTCGCGCTTGAGAATGTGCTCTGTTGCACCCTCCCGTTGCACGGTTTCCACTTTGGTAATGGTGTCCCAGAAGGAGTTCGGGAACTCGTGATAGCCCCTGGGTAATAGGTCGATGTCATCAAGCAGTTGGTCGCTGTGGTAGTCCTGAGCTTCGACACCAAAACCACGGGCTTTAAGCCGCATGTTGATGTCTTTGCTCACCAGAATGATATCCCGAGACTTGTGCAGCTCCTGGAGCGCGGCCAGGGAGTTAATGATCTTGTTGTCGTTCAGGTGCTGGGGCAGGGAATGATTGCCGATGTGCTCGCCGCTCATGAGAATAGAGAGAGTACCCAGGGGCTCTGCCATTTTGGCGCGCACGATGGGTACGCCTTTCTCAATGTCTTTCGGGCTGGCATCGCCTAGCAGCCTGTCTATGGTGCGGATCGCCTGACGACAATCAGCTGCAACACTTTGTTTGCCAGTTTTGAGGCCGTCGAGCTCTTCAAGGACGGTCATCGGGATGATGACATCGTGTTCTTCAAAGTTGAGTAGGGCGTTTGGATCGTGAATCAGGACGTTGGTATCGAGTATGTACATTGTTTTTCGAGCTTGCGGTGCTCTTTCCTCTGCTCTTTCTGGTGTTCTGGGCATAAGGGGCGCTACCTTTTGGAATCCTTTCCCCAGAGCTTAGCGTTTCGAGCTCTGCCAGTCACCTATCACTCTCAGGTGTCGGTCGGTTTTCTGACATCAATCAGTTGGCCGTCTTGGTCGTATATCAAATTGAAGCCTTGATAACGCTCCATGCCCACTACTCGTCCCAGTTCCTCTATGGAGCTCACCGGTATATCAACCAGAAGCCTGTTCACCAGCCAGCCAGGCAAGGATCCGTTGGGGTCTGTGTGTTGCAGCCATATCATTCGGGTTTTGCCGTCTTCGGGAATGAAGCGGTACAGCGTGTTTGAGCGATCAACCCTTACGCGGTTGCTGGCTTCTGCCCGCTTGTCCGGTGTGGCGCTCATTTCCATGGATATTTCGCCGGATGTCTCGCCGCCTTGCGTGCGGATGTGCAGCACATAATCCCGGTCTGTTACCGGCCAGGGCATGTCGTTGACGGAGTAGGCGTAGCGATCGTTAAAATTGCCTTTACCCACACCGTAGGATTCGGTGCAGTTGAGTACCCACTCCATGCAGGATGCTGGATCTACCATAACTGCCATAACCGCTTCGATGGGGGCATCGAGCAGCGCCTCAGCTTTGAACACCTGAAAGCTGGAGCCGTCTTGGTCCATGGTGTAAATGCGGATCTCGCCGGCTTCCTCGCGCAGGCTCCATGCCTCGCTGTCTTCATCGGGCAACGCCGCGCGAGCAGTGGTCGCAGCCATCGCAGAAACCAGCAACGCGCAAACCACACCGCTGATGACTGAGGCCCAGCTTTTAAAACCATGGGCTCCGAGCTTTCTCATAAGCTACACTTCCTTGGTGATTGTGGCCTGAGTCTAACATGAGGTGTTAGACATTCTGGCTCGCGAAGCAGGGGATTGTGAACCGGGTAGCCGCCCGGCGAAGCAGTTCGTTAAATTGGCCTGATCTGACGAAGACCATGACCACAAAAAAACTGATTGATGCAAAAGGGCATATTACGCCCGGTGTGCTGAACGAGCCGGTAGACGAAATAAACCACCTGGATTACGACCTGCGAACGGTGATGGATCGGCCGCGCTCCAAACTCGCTCGGCGCTGGCGGTTCAATCAATTCCAGTTTGTGAGTGCCACTGGCCCTGGGTGGGTGTTCGGTATGGCACTGGTAGATCTAAAACTACTCGGGAGCGGGTTTTTCTACCTCTACGATTTCGCATCCGGGCAAATGCTTGAGCACAGTTTTAAGCGCCCTTTGGCACTGGGTACACGGATAGAGCCATACCCCGAGCACGGCTCGGCCTCGTTCAATAAGGGGGATGTTTCTATGCGTATCCTGCCTTTCGACGGTGGAAGGGCCATTTCTATATCTGCACCTGGAGGCATTCGCATAGAGCTCACGCTGAGTGAGGATGATGACCCGCTCAGATTGGCCAGCCCGGCTGGCTATAATGGCTGGGTGTTCACCCGGAAATCAGCAGGTTTGGTTGTAGAGGGTGAAATTCGCTGGGGTCATCGCATCTGGCGGTGTGATGACCCCACCCGTGGCGCCATCGATTGGAGTTGCGGGTTTATGCGCCGTGAAACTGCCTGGAACTGGGCAAGCATAGCCGGACAGTTGCAGGACGGCCGGTCCCTCGGGCTTAACTTGGC
The DNA here is from genome assembly GCA_052089485.1 of Marinobacter sp. GTDB lineage: Bacteria > Pseudomonadota > Gammaproteobacteria > Pseudomonadales > Oleiphilaceae > Marinobacter. The sequence goes on from JBQCZX010000052.1 coordinate 12,024, forward strand.
GGCAGGCGTTAATGAAACTGGCATGACAGAAAATGCTCTGTGGCTAGATGGGCAATGCCAGAAGCTTGGCGCGGCTCGTTTTTGCTTTGATCGATACCATGCTGGCAGTGACTGGCACGTAACGACGGAGGATGGCCGGGTTGACCTACACTTTGTGCCGGCCGCGGCGCGTAAAGAAAAGCTCAATGCGGGAATACTGGCGTCTAACTTCAGGCAGTACGTAGGCACATTCAACGGCACTATTACGGACAATGGCGGTGCAAAGATTGCCGTTCAGGCTCTACAAGGACTGGTGGAGGATCATTTCGCCAGGTGGTAATAAAAAATGCCTGCCCGCAAACACGGACAGGCATTTTTTAGCCGAAGCCAGAGCTGGGCTGGCTCTAGCGCTCGGGCAGGGTGACGTTCAGTTCCAGAACGGAGCAACTGTCGTTTCGATCCACCTCTACCTGAACCATATCGTCACTGATTTGCACGTATTTGCGGATAACCGCCAATAGTTCCTGCTGCATTTGCGGCAGATAATCTGGCTGATCACGCTGGCCGCGCTCATGGGCCACGATAATTTGCAGACGTTCTTTCGCTACGTTAGCGGAAGAACCTGGTTTCTTGCTTTTGAAATAATCGAGGAAACTCATCCGTCAGCCTCCCTTAAACATCCGTGAGAAAAAGCCCTTCTTTTGGGCTGCCATGAAGCGGTGCTCCCGCTCCTCGCCCAGAAGGCGCGCAACTGCGTCGTGGTAAGCCTGGCCTGCATCGCTTTCTGCTTCGAGAATAACGGGCAAACCCTGGTTCGACGCGTTGAGGACAATCTGGCTTTCCGGGATAACACCCAGCAGAGGAACCGCAAGAATTTCTTCGACATCCGCTACCGAAAGCATTTCGCCACGCTCTACCCGCTCCGGGTTGTATCGTGTCACCAGCAGATGTTCCTTGACTGGGTCCTGACCCATTTCTGCGCGACGGGACTTGCTTTGCAAAATGCCAAGAATCCGATCGGAGTCCCGCACTGAGGAAACCTCTGGGTTGGTCACCACAATGGCTTCGTCTGCATAGTGCAGCGCCATTTGCGCACCATGCTCGATACCCGCAGGGGAGTCGCAGATGATGTAGTCGAAGGTTTCAGACAGCTCGTTGATAACTTTCTCAACGCCTTCTTTGGTGAGAGCTTCTTTTTCGCGGGTTTGGGAGGCCGGGAGGATATAAAGCGTATCAACCCGCTTGTCACGGATCAGAGCCTGATTCAGCGATGCCTCGCCCTGTATAACGTTTACAAAGTCATACACCACACGGCGTTCGCAGTTCATGATCAGATCGAGGTTGCGCAGGCCCACGTCAAAATCTACCACCACGGTTTTATAGCCGCGTTTGGCAAGCCCGGTGCTGATAGAGGCGCTGGTGGTTGTTTTGCCAACGCCGCCCTTTCCTGAGGTAATGACAATAATTCTAGCCAAGGTCTATTTCCTGTGTCTCGATGGATTCGTCGTGTCTGCCGGATATAGCCCGGTCAAATTATGTTGTTCGATTCCAGAATCAGGCCTTGTCCAATGGCGCTACCACCAACAGTTCATCCTTGAGCTGAATTTGCACAGCGCTTTTCCAGCCATTGTCCTGAAGATCTTCGGAGATTTTATAGTGTCCAGCGATGGACACAAGCTCTGCCTCAAGGGATTGGCAGAAAATTCTAGCCGATTCGGCCCCATAAATGCCTGCCAGGGCTCTTCCCCGCAGTGGGCCATAGACGTGAATGTTGCCTGCGGCCAGTACTTCCGCACCCGCCTGAACCGGTGCCAGTATAATCAGGTCGCCCTCTGGGGCGTGAATTTGCTGACCAGACCTTACTGGTTGGCTGATGATTCTGGCCGGGGGTGCCTCTGGCGCTGCCTGGGGCACCGGCGCAGCGGGCGATTCTGCTTTCTCGGTTGTGGCTGGGGCTTCGTGATCCCGGTCTCGTTGGCTGCCCCCCGGCACCAGTGCCAGAGAGGCTCCTCGAGCAAGGCGTCGGTGGTCGTCGTTGCCGCCGCGAACTCCGATAACGTGAATATTATTGCGCCGACAAGCGCCGATGATCTTGAAGAAATCTAGCTCACTGTCGAGGCCTTCGTACTTTTCGAGGCTGATAACGAGGGGGATGTCCCGAAAAAAGCCAGGCGCCTGACTTATTTTTTCCCTCAGCGTTTCTTCAAATTCGTCACTATCGAAATAGTAAAGTTCCAGTGCGGTCATGGATACGCTGGCACTTTTCAGCTGGAACACTTGCTGTACGCCGGAGGTGGCTGTGTCGCTCATGAATGGGTCTCTTCCCTGATGTCTGGCTCGAATGGAGTGTGGCGTGGACGCAACGGCGTGTCTTCAAAACGTATGCCGGACCAGCCAGTGCTGATGAACTGGCGAATGTTGCAGTGGCTTTCCCCGGCAGGGTCGCCTAGCACTTGCTGGTAATGCTCGGCGAACAGCTTCAGCGTGTCTGCCTCGTTTAGGCTGCAGTAAAGGCCCAAACCGAATACCCGACAGGAACCGGCATTTTCACCGGCGGCGTTGAATACCGGGCCGTTGTAAAAACCGGTGGGTTGGTAGTCAAAATGTCGTTCGACCAACGCCAAGGTGTCATTAAAATCTGCATGGCCGCCATCCAGCGAAGCTAAGTGGATGCGTATTGCTTCGTTTACGTTCATTACTTGTGATCCTGTTTCGGACCTGTCTGGTATAGGGCTTTCCATTCTTCGTACGGCATGCCGTAAATTTCTTCCCGGGCCGCAGGATCTGAGAGTTCGTGGCCCCGCTCGCTGGCTTCCGCCCGATACCATTTGGAAAGACAGTTTCGGCAGAACCCGGCAAGATTCATCAGGTCAATGTTCTGAACATCGGGGTTATCTCCCAAGTGTTTAACCAGGCGACGAAAAGCGGCAGCTTCGATTTCAGTGCGTTCAGAGTCTGGAATGGGGTTCGACATGGGGCCTCATCATGGTGTTCTTTGGTTGTCATGGAGAATCCTGACATTCTCAGCATCTTATATTAAGATACAAGGCTGTATAAATGTACAGAAACCCGACGCGAGCTCAGTGATTATGCCTCAGCGCAAGATCATCCACGTGGATTGTGACTGCTTTTATGCGGCCGTTGAGATGCGTGATGACCCAACATTACGTGAAGTTCCGCTGGCGGTAGGCGGTGAGGGCGGCCGCGGCGTGGTGACTACCTGCAACTATAAGGCCCGGGCTTATGGTGTGCGCTCGGCTATGCCAGGCAGCGAAGCCCGCCGGCTATGCCCCGGCCTGGTTACCGTGCCGCCGGATATGGCCCGTTACCGAGTAGCCTCACAAAAGGTTATGGGTATCCTTCGGGAATTGACAGATCTGGTTGAGCCTTTGTCGCTAGATGAAGCCTTTCTGGATGTATCTGATATAACTGACCATCGGGGCAGTGCCACTCTAATGGCTCGCTACCTGCGTGAGCGTGTAGAAAAAGAAGTAGGAATTACTATTTCTGCAGGCGTCGCCCCCAACAAATTTCTCGCCAAGATTGCCAGTGATTGGAAAAAGCCCGACGGTTTGTTCGTGGTAAGGCCCGGCGATGTGGACAGCTTTGTCCGCGAGCTTAAAGTGGAAAAGCTGTTTGGGGTAGGGCACGTAACTGCGGGGAAGTTGCATGCGCTTGGGGTTCAAACTTGCGGGGATTTGCAGGCGGTGGGCGTTGATGTGCTGATTGAGCGTTTTGGTAAGCAGGGTTACCGGCTGCACGAAATGGCCCATGGCCGCGATGAGCGCTCTGTGGTGGTTTCGCGGATCGCCAAATCTGTCAGTGTAGAGCGGACGTTCTCCCAGGACTTGCCAGATATGGCCGCCTGTGAAACTGTGATGGTATCGCTGGCGGCAGACCTCAATTTACGGCTTACCCGAAAGGCGCGGGAGAAGCCCATCTACAAACTGTTCATCAAAATACGCTATAGCGATTTTTCTACCCACACTCTGGAGCGCGTGCGGGAAAATATAAAAGAGCCAGGGTTTGATGATTTTCTGCCCCTGCTCACGGCACTGGTGACCAACCGCGAGCGGCCTGTTCGCCTGTTGGGCCTGGGCGTGCGTTTTCGCAATGATGACGCACCCGTTACTCAGCTTCGACTGTTTGAATGAGGTCAGCCCGGGAACAGGGCGAGGAAATCGTTGGAAAAGTACAGCGCTGACAGATAACCCATCAGACTTCCTATGAAGGCGCCA
>JBQCZX010000052.1:16340-22719 GCA_052089485.1 Marinobacter sp.
GTTGGAAAAGTACAGCGCTGACAGATAACCCATCAGACTTCCTATGAAGGCGCCAACTACAACGTCGGAGGGATAGTGCAGCCCCAGCACAACTCGGGATGCTGCCACGCTCAAAGTAAATGGGGCAGCGGCCAGCGCCAGCTTAGGTGTTGTCATGAACAGCATGGCCTGAAAACAGGCAGCGTGAAGGGTGTGTCCAGATGGGAAACTGTAACGGTCTAACGGTAGCATGTCGCAATTGATTGATGGAAACGATATAAACGGTCGCTCGCGTATCAACCAGCGCTTAAGAAGCTTGTAAGTCAGGGTGCAGGTCAGCCCTGTTAGAGCCATTAGCAGCGCCAAACCTGCACCAGTCTTGGGCTCGAGGACGGGGATGGCCACGATCAAAGCGTACCAGAACCATCCGTCACCCAGCCGGCTAACCAGCTGAAAATAACGCATCACTAGCCGCAACCTAACGATTTGGTTGATTTGCCGATCGGAGAGCCCTGCTAATAAACCGATCATCCTGGGTCAGTGGAGCCTTTATGCCGTTTTCCTCATGGCGGATATGTTCGCGGGCGGCGGCATCGTCGTAGGCAACGACGGCGAGGCCGCTGGCCATTGCTTCAAGCACGACGTTCCCAAATGTGTCGGTTTTACTGGGGAACAGGAATAGGTCGCCGGATGCATAATGGCGGGCGAGATCAGGGCCGCTTTGGGTACCGCAAAGAATATAGTCCGGGTGTTTTTCAGCTAACTGTTTTCGCATGGGGCCATCACCCACCAGCACAAATTTGGCCCTGGGGTGTAGCGTGCGGATGCGCTCGTAGCATGCCACTGCCATTCGAAGGTTCTTTTCTGCTGCTAGCCGCCCCACATAAACGACCGCGCGATCGTTTTCTTTGAGTCCCCAGAGCGCACGCAGAGACTCATCCCGCTGGTGTGGTGTAAAGCGGCTGCAATCCACCCCGCGACTCCAAAGACCGGTCGGCGTTATACCCATGTCCGCGGTGATTTCCTGCATTTTTTTTGTGGGAACAAGGGTGATTACTGTGCGGTTGTGGAACCAGCGGCCATAAGCGCGAAGCAGCTTTTCCAAAGCCCCGACGCCATAGTATCGGCTGTATTGGTGAAAATTGGTGTGGAAGCCGGAGCAGACAGGCACCCCCATCTTTCGTGCTGCAGAGACGGCGGCTATGCCTAAGGGCCCCTGGGTGGCAACATAGATTGCATCCGGACGGTTCGTTTGCCAGAGTCGACGAAGTTCGCTGCTGCTGGCTATGCCAAAACGCAGATCCGCATATCCGGGCAGGGGCAGGCCTGTTGCAACATATTCGCTGGCAAACAGCGCATCACCTACGCTCGGCATCAAACCCTTTTGCTCGTGACGTTGCGTTGGGCGTACAACAGTAACCTGGTGTCCGCGCTGCATTAGCCCTTGGCACAGGTGCTTCAATGTGTTGGCAACCCCATTGATTTCCGGCGGAAACGTTTCAGAAACGATGGTAATGTGTTGCTTTCGCGGGCTGGGCTGGCTGGTTTCGATCACGATGTTTCCCATGTTTTTTTAACATGCCTTTACTATGGAAGCTAAGAGTGACAGTGATGCGACATTCCAATGACATTCTCTTTACTCGTTGAACAACCTGAAGCGGAGACACTATGCAAACCCGGAAGCTCGGCAATACAGATATTGATGTCAGCTTGATATGCCTGGGAACCATGACCTGGGGTGAGCAGAATACCGAGCAGGACGCTTTTGAGCAGCTAGATTACGCCACATCTGAAGGTGTGAATTTTATTGACGCGGCAGAAATGTACCCGGTACCGCCGCGAGCAAAAACCCAAGGCCTGACCGAAGCCTACCTCGGTAGCTGGCTGGCAAAGCGTGGACGCCGTGACGACCTGGTGATTACCTCGAAAGCCGCTGGCCCGGGCAATGGGTTGAGCTATCTGCGCAATGGCCCGCGCCTTACCCGTGACCACATCATTGAAGCCTGTGATGCCAGCTTGAAGCGTTTGCAAACCGATTATATTGACTTGTACCAAGTGCACTGGCCGGACCGTAATACTAACTTTTTCGGGAAGCTTGGTTACGAGCATGATGCCGAAGAGCAAGCGACGCCCATTGAGGAAACGCTAGAGGCGCTTAATGAACTGGTTGAAGCGGGAAAGGTTCGGCATATCGGTATCTCCAACGAGACGCCTTGGGGCACCATGGAATATTTGCGCTTGGCGCGAGAAAAAGGCTGGCCGCGGATCGCCAGTATTCAGAACCCCTACAACCTGCTTAACCGGTCTTTTGAGGTTGGCATGGCAGAGATTGCCAATCGGGAGCAGGCGGGCTTACTGGCTTATTCGCCTCTGGCTTTTGGTATGTTGTCCGGTAAATACCTGGGTGGTAAATGGCCGGAAAAGGCTCGTATGACGCTGTTTGAGCGGTTCAGTCGCTACACCAACGAGCGCGGATTGGATGCAACTCGCGCTTATGTGGAACTTGCCCAGCAGAACGGCCTGTCTCCGGTTCAGATGGCCTTGGCCTATGTGAACACCCGGAGCTTCGTAACCAGTAATATCATTGGTGCAACTACGATGGAGCAGCTTCGAGAGAACCTGGGGGCGCTCAGCGTGAATCTCAGCCCGGATGTACTGGAAACCATTGAGGCGATTCACCAGGAATTCACCTACCCCTGCCCCTAATGGCGTGTGTGAGTCACAGTTGACTTAACCTATTGAGCCATAAGGAATTGGCCTGTCACAGGGATGGTGGCGATTACATGCGGCAACATTGAAAATCATTATTTGACAAAAAACGAGTAATTCCGTGACAAAAAAACGGCACAGGTGTGTGCAAATTCATATCTTTTTGGCTCTCAGGGGTTAGACTTTCGCATAGGGTATAAGTAAACTTAACTTCCGGTTTAGAAGGTCTTCGTAAGTATCATGATAATTCGCATCTTTCTCGCTCTACTTGTTCTCAACATCACTGCGTTTGTGGTTCGCGCCGAAGCGTCTGATCGCGCGTTTGATGACCTGAGCGACATTTTGACGTCGGAAGACGTCTTCCAGATGCAGCAGCAGATGTCTGGCGATTTCGAAGCCAGCAACGCGGATGCCGCGGCAGAGATTGGTTCCCGTTTGCTGAGCCTTTCTTTGGTTCGCACAAATAAAACCGGCAAGCATTACGCTTCCCAGCCGGCTCAGGCGGATCATGGTATTGCGCTGTTGAATGAGGGCGCCCGCCTTAATCTGAAGTGGAACTTCTGAATTTTTAACCTGCAAGACTCGGCTCGCCTCTAAGTTCTTATTCTTCTTGGCCTGCGTATTACCTGATTTCCTTTGATATTCCCTGTATTCCCTTTGCCCATTCCCCCCTGTATGTCGAGGCAACCGTTGTTTAACACCGGGTTCATGCTCTGGTGCATTGTCTGCGCGCATAGGTCATGTGATGATTCCCCAAACGGTTGTTACATGCTGATTGATCAATGAGGATCTTTATATGGCGGTAAATGGCAGGCAGCGCCTGAGTGATGCAGAGCGTTGCGTGGATGAAGTCATCCGTCGGGTTGGTAAAACGATTACACTGGGTTTGCCATTAGGCTTAGGCAAGCCAGTCCGCGTGGTAAACGCGCTTTATCAGAGGGCAAAGGACGACCCAGAGATAAATCTTCATATATTCACAGCGCTTTCACTGCTGGCTCCGGCGGGAAGTTCTTCGCTGGAAAAACGCTTTCTGGAGCCTTTCGCAAAGCGTCTTTATGGCGACATTCCAGGCCTGCAATATGCCAGTGATGCCAGTAAAAACCTTTTGCCCGCCAATGTTCAGGTGTCGGAGTTCTTCTTCAAGGCCGGCAGCTACCTCAAAAATCGCACTCAACAGCAGAACTACGTATCCACCAATTATACTCACGCCGCTCGTGACCTGATGAATTTGGGAGTCAATGTAGTGGCGCAGATGGTCTCGCCGGGCGAGCCACATGGTGCGCCAGGCATGGTAAGCCTGAGCTGTAACCCGGATCTGAGCCTTGATCTATTGCCGCTGTTGCGAGAGCGAGAGGCGGCAGGCACTCCAGTGGCCATCGTGGGCGAAATCAATCGCCAGTTGCCCTGGTTTGGTCGCGATGCTGCCGTGGCCGAAGACGATTTTGATGTTGTGTTTGAGCATGAGGCCTCGGAGTACCCGTTGTTTTCGGCACCCCAGATGGCCATAAGCTCGGCAGACCACTTGATTGGCTTTTACGCCAGCACCTTATTGAAAGATGGCGGTACGCTGCAGGTGGGCATAGGTTCCCTTGGTGCGGCGCTTGTGCATAGCGCTATTGTGCGCCATAAAAATAACGACGCCTGGCGGGCGGTGTTTGATCACTTGCAGGTTGCAGGGCGCTTTCCCCTGGCGGGAGTAGAAGGTGGAACCGGGCCGTTTGAGAAAGGCCTTTACGGTTGCAGTGAAATGATGGTCGACGGCTTTTTGCACCTTATGGAGGCCGGCATCCTGCGCCGCGAAGTGCATGATCATGCCGACCTGCAAACACTGATTAATAATGGTGAAATTAATCAGCAAGTTTCCTTGGCTACGCTAGATGTACTGCGCCGGGAGGGGCTTGTTGATTCGCCCATGCGGCACCAGGATGTGGTCTGGCTGCAGCACCACGGAATCCTGCGGGATACGGTGTCGTTTAAAGAGGGTCGGCTGCTTGTCGCAGATCATTCACTAGCTGCCGATCTGGATGACCCGGAGGCGAGGGAAGCGATGACAGCTTTCGCGCTAGGAGATCGTCTTGCCGGTGGTGTGGTCATGCACGGTGGCTTTTATCTGGGCCCTCAGAAGTTCTATCAGTCACTGCGGGAGCTTTCTGATGCAGATCGTCATCGTATCTGCATGACCAGCGTCAGCTTCATCAACCATCTTTATGATCACCGCTTTGGTAATCAGCGCCTCAAGGCGGCTCAGCGGGTACACAGCCGGTTTATCAATACGGCCATGATGTACACCCTCAGTGGCGAAGCTGTGTCTGATGGGCTAGAGGATGGCCGGGTAATAAGCGGCGTGGGTGGCCAGTACAATTTCGTTTCCATGGCCCATGAACTGCCCGGCGCCCGATCCATTATTACCTTGCGCAGTACCCGGGAAACTCAGGGTACTGTGGTATCCAACATTGTGTTCAATTACGGCCATTGCACCATACCCCGCCATCTGCGGGATGTGGTGATTACCGAATACGGAATTGCCGACCTACGCGGCCAGCCAGATGAACAGGTGTACCTGCGCCTGATCCGTATCGCAGACTCGCGTTTTCAGCAGGGTTTGCTAAGCCAGGCTCAAAAAGCCGGCAAGGTGAATGCGGCGTTCCGCTTGCCAGTCAGTTGGCTTAACAACACGCCAGCGGATATTACCACGGCATTTTCTGAAGCGGGCGGTGAAGGCTGGTTCCCAGCATTTCCCTTTGGGCGAGATTTTACAGATCAGGAGGTGGTACTAGGCAAAGCCTTGACCAAACTCAAGACTGAAACGGCCACCGGCCGTGGTAAGGTGTCTACCCTTTTGCAGGCTATTCGGGCCAAAGACGAGCAAGGCCGTTATACAGAATTGCTGCAACGAATGAGTCTGAACCAGCCTTCAGGGCTGCGTGAGAAAATGGATCAGCGTCTCATGATTCATGGCCTACAATTGACAGAAAATCCACCAGATACAGGAAACCCGAAAGCCTGATGGAAGCTTCCCAAGAAAGACCTGACGTTTTTACAGTTCACTACGTGCTGAAGAACAAGATCGGCGAGCTGGTTGATACTTCAGAGGGCAGTGAGCCTCTGCATTTTTTATATGGTAGCTCTGAAGTTATCAAAGGCATTCAAGAAGCGGTAAAAGATCGCAATGCCGGCGATTGCCTGGAAGTGACCGTGCCGCCAACAATGGCCTACGGCGAACACAAGGCAGATCTGGTTCGAAAGGTTCCGCGCTCAATGTTCGAGGGTGTGGAAAACCTAAAGGTTGGCATGAAATTCCAGACCAATAACGGCGACAACGCGCAGATTGTTCAGGTGATGGGCATTGATGGAAATCTCATCAGAATTGATGCCAACCACCCATTGGCAGGTTTTACTCTGTACTTCGATCTGGAAATCATTGAGCGCCGTGAAGCAACCGTTGAAGAAGTTGATCAGGGCCAGCCGCTTTCCTAAGCGAGTTGGCGTTGAAGGCATCCGGGTACTAAAATTCATTTTTTATGACTGGGTGTAACAACTGAGCAGTTCCCTGTACATTTCTGAATAGCATGTATAATTGCTGTTACATCACGTTGTCTGTATCGTCGTATGCAGACGAAAAACTGAACCCGGAACAACAAAATCAGAGATGGACCGCGTGGAACAGACAAACGAAAGTTGGCGAATTCTT
>JBQCZX010000053.1:0-22244 GCA_052089485.1 Marinobacter sp.
TTTTATTTGCCCATTCATCACTATATTCCTCAATGAGACACGACAAGAACGCGAGAGTTGGATCTTCCGGATGGATTGAGGGCTCGGGGAAAACCAGATCCATTTTCTCCATGATGGGTGTTGAATCCTGGATACCCTGATCGTCAGGCGTCACGACCAATGGCACGATGGGCAGGCGGGCGTATTTCTGGAATTCATCTTCATTGGCGCGACGCGAAAGCCACTGATGGGGAATATTTTTATAACGAAAATAGGCTCTGACCTTGACCGAGTATGGCGACAGTTCGGAGCCGAAAATTCTATAGATATCGTTCATTTTTATTTTCCCGAAGTTAACAAGTCTTGTTGTGCGATTGCCTTGACAGACGACGCTTGGCAAGCACGATCACGATTGATGCACTCAAACCATTCTGGGATATTCAATGCACAGAGCAGTAAATGCTCGCCGTATCGCCGAAGTAAAACGCGCCAACCTAAATAGCGTTGAGTCCTAAGGTAATAGTAAAAAAACCGACAACAACTACCAAGTTTCAATAGCTGGTATACAAAACCTAGATAACACGCCGCAACCTCTGGCACAGCGATTCCAACCCATCGCATGGAGTAAGCATAACGAACTGAGGTCAGCTTAATGGCTACACCACCTTGATCAACAAAGACGTATGGAATATAAAACCACCTGCCGCAAGAAACTTGCTCTTGGCTTATGTCACGCATTAATCTATAAACGCCTAATTTCAGTCTCGGTTTCATCTCATAACATTGCGGGTGACCGGCCTGTCGTCCGTATCCACTGCTCATGGAACTGACGATCCGTATGCCCTAGAAAAGAAATCTATCATTATACACATCCAGCATAACGGTTAAGAAAATTATCCTGATATATAATTAATCGTACCTTACTTAATCCAGTAAAACATGAAAAATTAGAGATAAAATAATAAGAACTCTAATGTTGAGTGCACTGTTAACCCTTGCTTTAATCTCAGTAGTCTCAGCGGCCACGACGTTACGCTATGCCGAGGGCTCGCCAAACCGGGGATGGGGGCACGGGCAGGCGCCATGATTCACTTCATGAAAGACGCCGAATAAATTTCCAACGGCGAAGTCAAGTTTGACATTCATTGGGGCGGCGCGCTGCTGGACTACACAGGCGATATCGGTAACAAAAGTGCCCGTCTATGAAATGATCGAAGAAGAACGCGCTAAACTGGTGAAAGCCGCTGAAAAACATGCCGGTGACTGAGTTAAGCAAATTAACAAAGACGGCGTTGATCGGAGGACGCGCGACCCGCTGGGCAAGCGCATCGCCACATTCTCGTTGATGGACTACGTGATATGCCGATGGCTAATCCGGCTAAGTGCTGCGCTCGTCCAATGAGCTTACCCATATAGGCTGTTGGGAGCATCCCCGGCGCAATTTTGTGGGGATAAGCGAAGAATGCTCATATGACTTTTGATGGTTTTGGGCGCCATGAAACCACTGGCACTTCTACCTTTGCGATTGGCCATTTGTCTGTGCGGCGAGAATGTCTGCTTTAATGATCTCCGTCATTCGAGTATTTTTGAATGCCGGCCTTAAGGAGCTGTATAGTCACAATCACCTAGCAGCATCTTAGTGTCCATACGCTGCCGCAGCATTTTCAGCTGGTTCCGATTTTTAGGCGTATCCGCTAGCAGCGGTTTGCTCCCGAAACCGCAGACCTTGATATTGGAAGTCGATAAACAGTTTATTGGTATCCTTTCGGACTCTTGCCTTAGCCATAATAAACACGCCCGCTTGCCATCGGAATTGCGAGGTTGCTCTGAGCATTGCCCTGCATGCCCTCTTCAGTAATCTCCCAGATGTAAAGAATCTTCCTGCCACCAAACGGTCGGATGTAATGCTTGCCCTCCAAAAGCACGCTATCTTTCAAGCACTGGCGAATAGTCCAAGCGTCATACTTAATGTGCTCCGAGAGTTCAGCCATTGTCAGGTATATATTGTTCATGAGAGCATCTCCTTTCTATCGTTCAAGCGATCATCTGATAATTTTTATTATTAAATGACGGTTAATCCAAGAAATTTCCTAATAATGGAAAGCATCTTTTGATACTTTTTATTATCTCTGACTACGCTAATGATCCGTTATTACTTGAAAGAGCTTATTGCTGAGAAGGCATTTACTGACAAACGCAGAATTACCACCGGAGAAATTGCCAAGGAAACTGGCATCAACCGGATGACGCTTTCAAAAATCATCAATCATTCTGGCCACAGCACCGTGACGGACAATCTCGATAAGCTCTGCAACTATTTTAATTGCGAAATACAAAAGCTGGTGACCCACATTAAAAGTGAGTCTCCCAGTCTGGATGACGACGATGATGAAAAACTGATGAGGCAAATGATTGAAAGGCAAGCAAAGGACGCGCGCCACAAAGTGACTTACGGTCGAATAATTCAATCAACTAATTATCCGCTTTTTCACTTGGTTTCAAGTAATAAGTGCAGCACCGCTCGTATTCAACGCTCCTGAGTATTCGCCCCAGAAAACCTCTGCCGGTGTGCGATAGCCCAGCCGTTTTCTTGGCCGGTTATTCAGTCTGTTCACGGCTCGCCTGATGGCCTTTCTGGACACCTTGGCGAAGTCAGTTCCTTTTGGGAAATACTGCCTCAATAGGCCGTTCGTGTTCTCGTTGGAGCCCCGCTGGCTGGACCGATAAGGGTCACAGAAATACGAAGCCAACGACAGCGTTTTGCTGAACGTTTGATGGTCTGCAAACTCAGAGCCGTTGTCCAGTGTCAGCGTCTGTACCGCGCCTCTGATAGGCCTTAATTCACGGATAATGACATCGGTGACTAAGCCGGCTTTCAGTTTCGGTACGCAGTCTGCAAGGAGGTAGCCCGTGCGCCTCTCAACCAAGGTGACTGCGCCAGAATTTTTATGTCCGTGAAGGATCGTATCTCCCTCCCAGTGACCTATATGCATCCGTTTATCAACGGCCTTGGGACGGTGCTCAATGCCTACACGACCCGGTATTTTGCCTAGCCCCGCCCGTTTAGCGAGATGGCGCTGATAACGCCTTTGGTGAGGCAGGCGACAGTATGTCCAGAGATCGCCACCGGCCAGTCGATCCCGATAGATCAAATCATAGATCCACTGGTGGCTGACCTTGATGCTGCCGACCCTGCTCATGAAGCCAGCAATCTGATCTGGGCTCCATTCGTACTGGATCTGCTTTTCGATCCAATGCACCAGCGAAGGCACCCGCTTATGAGCCTTGAAAGCCGTTCTGCGACGACGCCGCGACAAACTCTCTGCCGGTTCAGGCTCGTAACCCTCTGGGCCCCCATTGCGGCGGAGCTCCCGACTAATAGTTGAACTGTGACAACACAGATTTTGTGCAATCGTTCTCTGGCTCCAGCCTACTCGCAAGAAGGCCGAAATCTGGTATCGTTGTGCCTGGGTCAGTTGTCGGTATCCCATCTTTGTTTCACTTTGGTAGGTAAAGCGAATGAGGGTACCGGCAACGGCCCTCCTACCTCTACTTGATTGCTCCGAAGTGCTGCACTTATTCTATGAATCCAGGCAAAAAGGCACGCCAAAGGCATGGAGGAATTTTGTTTGCCCGGCGAAACCGGCAAACCCGGCCACCTGAGAGAAGGTGGCGTCATCCCGACCGAGGGGAAGACAATCTGACTGGCAAGGGCGGTGTCTGAAGGAAGCAAGATGGACATAGCGAGAGCGAACCTAACTCGGCGGTCTACCGGCGATAAGCGTGCAAAATAGCGCGAAGCCCTATACTCGGTCAGCGGTAGAACGTGTTTGAGGATGGACTATCTTGCAGGGAGCCGGTGCAGTAACCGGCGATTAAGGCAGTGGGGCTACCAGCCGCCCTTTAAATCGATCCGGATGAAAAGCTGGCACATTGCGCAGAGTCCACTGGCCAGCTACGCGATGCCCAACCGTTGGTTGCACGATAATTTAGGGTTAGTCGATTTGACTCGCCAACGAATGAGGCCCTATGTCCCTATCCTGCAGGATAAGCGTTTACATGAGCCGTATTGGTGATTCGTATGTACGGTTCTGTGAGAGGGATGAGGCGGTGACGCCTCATCCTACTCGATATCCGCAGTCAGCTACCATTTTACTTCCACCCCTCCAACGCTGCCCGCATTTTAAGAGCAACCAGCACCGTGTTCAGATGAGGCACGGCAATGCCATGGCGCTCGGCAATGGCCACCACATTGCCCAGCACTGCCTCCCGCTCAATCGGTTGGTTATTGAGGTAATCCAGTGCCATGCTGTTCTTATAAGCAGGCATTTTCCGAGTGCCAGCGATATTCTTATCTATCAGCGCTGCATCGATTGGATAACCTTCTGCCGCAGCCACCGACATTACCTCACGCATCATCGCCCGAACCAGTTCCTCACCACCCACCGTATCCAGAATGGTTCGGGTATCCGCACCGTTGGCAATGACCGACAGAGGGTTAAACGGGGTATTCCACAGACATTTGCGCCAGCGTTCGCCCACCACACACTTAGTCAGATCAATATTGATGCCACCGTCTTGAAACAGGTGTGACAAGACGCGACAGTTGTCATCAACACCCTCTGGATACTGCCCCATCACCAACTTGCCATAGGCTTTATGCTCAACCACACCGGACTCTGCCCGGCTCACGGCGATAAAGGCCAGGCAGCTTATTAGGGGGTTGTTCGGGTAGGCCTCTGCCAATTCTTTTTCAATGTCCAGACCGTTTTCGATCAGCACCAGGCGAGTTTTCTCGCCAACCCAGGGAGCAATCAACTGAACCCGGTTCACACCGGGCAATACCTTCACACAAAGAATCAGAAAGTCCGGCACGTCGTCCAGAACGTCACCCTCCCGGTATACATTATCGGGCTGGTAGGACAAGTCCCCGAGCGGGCTGGTAATTTGGACACCCTGGGTTTTCACTGCCTCATACCTCGAGCGCAATACAGCGCTCACTCGACAACCGGCCTTCTTGAGAATGGCACCATAGAAGCTACCAATCGCTCCGGTACCCACAATCAAAATACTGGGCTTGTTATTCATGATCGGAATCGATCCTCCAAGTGATCAAACAGTGGCTCAGCCCGCATCTTTCCGCTCATTCTCCTGACGCGCTCGCCACATCAGCTTACCCGTGGGCGACTTTGGAAGTGCTGTCACGAACTCCACAATCTTGGGCACCTCCTCAGCAGTCATCTGCTCCTTTCCCCAAAGGAACGCAGACGGCCAACCGTGGAGACCGTGTATTCAGCCTTATATTGCGCAGTCGCCATGGCGCTGAAGAGAAGCTGCTGTGGCAGCCAAAAAAGTCTGACGTTCTAGCATGTTTTTATTCCTTTTTGTTTGAATTCAACAGGCGCTCTACAGAATAGCAAATGAGCAGCAGCCGAGCTATGGCGATTTCTGGTGTATGGAAGCAAGCTAAAGAGGTGGCGTATCCTATTGGTTGATCTCCACCAAGATCACAACCAACAGAGGAATGATACGCCATGTAGAAGTGCAAGTGCCCAATGTCCAGGATCGCAGCAGCGATCGGCATCCGTTTCAATAGCACGTTGTTGCCGTCGCACCTGAAGGCGGGCCAAGGGTCTGGATGAACTGACCCCCTGACTCTATCTGAGGGGCGTCTCGTCCGGGGACCTTCAGGAAACCCTGAGCGCCTTGGTGGGCGATCAGGCTAAAGGCTTGTCCGCCAACACTGTGTCCCCTCTGAAGGCCCGGTGGCAGGACGAGCACAAGGCCTAGCAGCGCCGGGACCTGGGCCAGAAGCGCTATATCTAAGGGTGGGCCTCAACTTTACCCAAACACGGGAGAGATTATCCATACAAGTTCTGCTTACTGGTGATTGTCGGTGTCACCGAGCATGGCCATAAAGAACTGGTAGCAGTCAAAGACGGCCATCGAGAGCCCGAGGCAAGTTGACTGGAGCTGCTTGGACAAAAATCGGAAGGAATTGCTGGCCTTTTACGACTTTCCGGCGGTGCACTGGACTCATTTGGGAACCACCAACCCGATTGAATCGACCTTCACCATCGTGCAGCTAAGGACGGAAAAGAGCCGA
The DNA here is from genome assembly GCA_052089485.1 of Marinobacter sp. GTDB lineage: Bacteria > Pseudomonadota > Gammaproteobacteria > Pseudomonadales > Oleiphilaceae > Marinobacter. The sequence goes on from JBQCZX010000053.1 coordinate 6,086, forward strand.
GGCTGTGGATCCTATTTGCCGCTCACGCCTTTAGTGCAGCATGCCAGAGTATGGGTGCACAGGATCTTTATAGAAGGCTTGATGCAACACATTCCCGGCGGCCCTTGGGGCATCATCATCGCGATGATGGTGATTGTGTTCCCTTTGGCTATGGTGCTGGACCCGGCCGGCATCATGCCGATCATGCTGCCGGTGTTTATACCGATCGTAAAATCGCTTGGCTTCGACCCTATCTGGTTCGGTACCCTGTTCGTAATCAACATGTAAATTGGCTACAAGACACCACCCTTCGGAATTAATCTGTTCTATCTAAAAGGCGTGGTTCCACTGAGTATTACCAGCACCTCAAACCAAAGCCCTCAATATTTTTCTCACCATAGCAGGCATCCGCTTTATCTTCTGCCAACAGCCCCTCATTCTAACCAAACGCTTATCGGGGGAGATCCATAAATCCTTCGACCTCTATCGGAGTTTGGTCTGAATCTAGCTCGGTATCATCGCGATCGCGATATTCCCCAGGGGTCAGGCCGGTCCATTTTTTGAAGGCACGGTGAAAGGTACTCTGTTCCGAGAATCCGAGTCTTTCACCTACCTCGGCAAGAGAAAGGTTTGGGCTGGTGAGCCAATCGATAGCTGCATCACAGCGCACCTCATCCTTTATGGTTTGGTAACGCTCGTTTTCGAAGCGTAGCTTGCGGCGGAGACTATATGGTTTCATCCCAAGTGCTTCGGCAACATGCTCCACCGGTACCGATCCTTCGGTAAGGTGCTGTCGCAAGTATCGCTTCACCCGCTCGGTCGTTCGAGAACGATCGCGATACCTGACCAGAAGGTCTTCAGGAGACCGCTGCAAGAATGCACAAAGGCTGCGCGCATCTTGCCGAACCGTGCGATCAAGCAAACGGATATCTATACAAAAGCCGTTAAAGTTCTGATCGTGGAATACTGGAGCATTATAAAGCAGACTGGAAAGTGGTTTTTCAGTACTTCTGGGTTGGCACAGATAAACCTGAACCACCGGTAGGCGTTCCTCTGTCAACCAGCTCGCCAATCCGTAAGCAAAAAACATGAAAATGCGCTCGGCAAAGTCTGAACGCACGCAGTCCTTGTTATGCGTGTGGAGTCGGATCCAGGCATATTTTCCGTCACGCTGAAGACGCACAGTAAAGTCTTGCAGAATCAAGTGATAAAAATGAAAGCCGGCACGCAATGCAGCCTCAAGAGTGGTGGCATGCACCAGCAGTTCACAACACTGGGCAAAGGTTCCCAGCCTCACAGGATGCGAGCACAACCCCCAAAATTCATCTTTCATCTGGTGCCGTAATACTTGAAGCAGCTTGCCAAATTGCGCATGTGATACCTGCGACCGGCTTACATCCAATAGCAGCGGAGGAATGCCGGCTCGAAGTAGCACAGCTTTAACATCCAGGTTTTGGTTGCGAGCTCCCTGCAGGATGTTATGAACCTGTGAAACTGGAACACTGTGCTTCTGTGTTGCGATAGTCATCGGGGCGAGCTTCAGCTATTGTCGTTGTGCTATGAGCCCCTATCATCACACAAGTCGCGCTAAAAACCAGCATAGCCATGCCTGAACACCTTGCGCAGCAATATCCACCTTTCTTCAGCTATCAGCCGCGAAACGACAACGGCTACATTGCCTGATACCAGCGCACCCCATCTGAATCGACGGAGCAGCTGATCTCACCACACTCATACAGATAGTTCAGGCACGCCAGCGCTTCTCCGGTAGCAAGATTGAAAATCAGCAGATTCTTTTGAGGTATCGACCTTGAAAAAAGCACTTCAAACACGTCGAAAACCCGCTTTGGTGCACGCTGAAGCGATTCGAGTAATGCAGCAAGCACCAGTTTCTGTGATTCAATCAGCTCATCAATGCGTGCGTGCAATCCGGTAAAACACTCCTGATGTGCAGGCAGAACCATTACGTCATCGGGTATCTCCGCTTTTAGCTTACTCAGAGAGTTGAGCCAGTCCGCCATGGGGTTCGCGAAAGGATCCATCGGCGTAACAGATACATTGGAAGAAATTCGGGGCAGCACCTGGTCGCCAGAAATCAGCAGTTTTAACTCTTCTGAATAAAAACAAGCATGCTCGGGAGAATGCCCGTTACCGACGACAATTTTCCAATCGCTACCGCCGATTGTATGACGCTGACCTTCCTCTAGACGTCGATACGCAAGCGGTGGCTGCGATACCCTTTTGCGGTAGGCACCATACTGGTGACGGTAGCTGCTTATGGCTGATTCTGGCCAGCCGGCACTGCGATTAAACGCCTCAAACTCCGCAGGTACTTCGTCATCGGAGGACTGGTTCAAAACAATACGACACGTCATATATTCTAGCCGTGTCATCCAGAACTGCTCTGCACCTTCACTAACAAGCCAGCCGGCCATACCGACATGATCAGGATGAAAGTGGGTGACAAATACTTGCCGTATGGATGTATCGCTGGGCAGATCCGCGATCAGCTGTCGCCAGGTGTCTTCGGCCTCTTTGGTATACATACCGGTATCGACAACGGCATAACCGTCGTCATTTTTCAGCAGCCAGACGTTGATATGGTCCAGTCCCCCAGGCAGGGGGATCCGACTCCAGAAGACATTGGGCGCTACTTCCAGCAACTCCCCGTGACGGGGGGCTCTTCCCAGGGGATACGTCACCCTGCCGGCTCCTACCATACTCAATACACTCTCCTCAATGACATTAATTTGTATCCGGCTGTAAAGAGTCTCAGCACCAAAACCTCAGCTTCGCGTACTTGCCTGATCCTGTAACTGGCGCCACATAATCTTTCCAGCGCCCGATTTGGGCAACTCATCAATGATTTCAACCGCTGTGGGCACCTTGTATACAGCCATATTTTGCTTGCACCAGGCGATAACATCCTCCTCTGTAAGCGCAGCACTGGCGCCAGGTTTCAACACGATCAGGGCTTTCGCTGTTTCTCCACGCTTTTCATCCGGTATGCCAATTACGCAAGCTTCGTGAATGTCAGGATGGCCATACATAATGCTTTCAACTTCCGCAGGCCACACCTTGAACCCAGAGGCGTTAATCATACGCTTGAGCCGGTCAACCATAAAAAAGTAACCTTCTTCATCCATATAGCCCAGATCGCCCGTACGTAGGAAACGCTTGCCATCACGGTGGATAAACGCTTCAGCAGTCGCTTCGGGCTCCCGCCAGTATTCGAGCATTACCTGTGGGCCATGGAGAACAATTTCACCGGTCTCCCCTTGGGGCAGATCTTCCAGCGTGGCGGGGTCGACTATACGTGCGTCAACACCGAAACTTGCGATACCAAGACATTGCCGCTTGCCGCGCTCCACCGGGTTGCCCAGAATGAAGGCAGCCGTTTCTGTTAGCCCATAGGCTTCGTTGTAAGTGATACCAAACTCACCTTTGAGCTTGCGCGATATTGCTTCTGGCATCGCAGCACCGCCACCCATTAGACGATAAAGGCTGGACACATCGTGATCAGCAAGGACCGGATTGGAGAAAAAGTCCACAAACATGGATGGTGGTCCAGACCAAGTGGTAACACCATGGCGCTCTATAAGCTCCAACGCCACTTGCCGGTCCCAGCGCTGCATTACAACCACTGTCGAGCCGCTGTAAAGAGGTGTGTTCATTCCGCCCTGCATGCCCAGTGCATGAAACAAGGGCGCAATAGAAAGGGCGGTCGATGCTGAGGTGCTACCACGCCACGCTGAAGTGCCTGCAACTGCAGCCATCACCGAACTATGAGTGTGAACACAGCCTTTCGGGTTGCCGGTAGTGCCAGAAGTATAACCAATAAGGCATATATCGTTATGAGAGCCGGCAAATGGCGCAGGTTGACATCCGGAGTTAATGGCGTCGTCCCATATCACTACACCCTGAGTTTCCAGCACTTGTCGGGGTTCAGCAACCATCGCGGGGAGTGCTACCGTATCTTGACCGCAGATATAGTCTGAATAAGCATGAACAATTAAGCGATCGACACTGCCGGACTTCAACAACGGCACCGCATTGTCGTAGAGCTCCTGCGCAGCCAGTATCAACCGAGCGCCACTATTGGAAACGCAATACCGTAGTTCGTCCGTCAGATTCATCGGATTAACCGGCACAACCACACCTTGCGCACGCAATATACCGTAGTACGCAATCATGTACTGAGGGCAATTCTGGGAATAAAGCACTACCCTGTCACCCGGCTTCACATCACATTCCGCTTGCAGATAGCCAGCGAATGCTTCCACTTGCTTTAGCAACTCTGCATAGCTAAGCACCGAATCGTAAAACACAACCGCGGGTTTATCCGGGTATCGGGTCGCAGAAACCTCTAAGTTATAAAAAAGGCTGGTTTTCGGCACTTCAAGAGTATGTGGAAGACCTTTCGGCCAGTACTTCTTATTGTTCATTTTGTCGCGACCCTCTGATCTCCGGTCAAGCATGCTGGACAGACTGAGGGAGACACTCCAGAAGCGCAGAGCATACCCAACAGGCACATATCGCACATGGCTTGAATTGTTGGCACCCTTGAGGCTAGGCAAATCAGCAGCCAATACCAATTGCAGAACTGTGCATTTTCGTTGGCAATAATGGACTATTCCACAAATAACATGGCCCATGATCGTCGTATCAGAAGATTAACTGCGGGTTCCAAGGGGACACAGATGAGCAACAATGACAAAGCGAGACCACAGGTTATTACTTGAGTAACTGGTAAAACTGACAGATTCCATGCCAGTATTACCATTGCTAATATTACTTCAATCCTCGATCTCTCCCAACTCAGTACGCCCACGGAGCCCATGGGTATAACGCCAGCGAGGTATACAATACCGATATAAACCTTATATAAATTATGCTTTTCTAAACCGGCAGCCAACTTGCTAGAGTCGTGATACTTACAAAAAATGCAATCGGCGCCACTTGAACACTAACACTGTGGACTGGTTATCTCTCTGCCGTTTTCGGAGCCTCTTATGAATGCAATCAGCAAACCGACGATGTCTTTGATGGATGCGATTTACCAACGGCGCTCCGTCCGCGGTTTTTTGCCCAAAGCGGTGCCGGAAGAAACGATGCGAGAGATTTTCGAACAGGCACAAATGGCACCCTCAAACTGCAACACACAGCCCTGGAACGCAGTCGTCGCATCTGACGCTCTGCGTGACTCGCTGCGTAACGCGTTTGTTGAGCGGGCGATGTCAGGCGTGCCATCACAACCGGACTTCAGCTACGTCAGCAAGTTTGCCGGGGACTATCGTGGTCGCCAGGTCGAATGTGCGGCCGCCCTGTACGGTGAAATGGAAATTTCCCGTAACGATAAGGCTGGGCGCAACCGCGCCGCACTGCGCAATTTTGAATTTTTTGATGCGCCTCACGTGGCCTTTCTCTGCATGGACCGTTCTTTCGGTTCCACCATCGCTGTAGATGTCGGCATTTACGCCCAGACCTTGATGCTGGCAATGAGTGCTCATGGCATTAGCTCTTGCGCGATGGGCAGCCTACGCTCTCACCCAGACTTGGTTCGCGATGCATTTGGGTTGGAAGACGATATGGGCGTCCTTTTCGGGATCGTATTCGGGTATGAAGACCCGGAGGTTAAGGCCAACAAAACACGTACTACCCGTGTACCTCTCGACGAAGCCGTCGTCTTCAAAAACCATTAATAGCAAGACCTATTCATGATGACTCAAGTTGCAGCTGTATAACCGGAGGTTTACGAATGGATATTTCCTTTTCTGCGGAAGAACTGGCGTTCCGCGAGCAGGTTCGGGACTTTTTCAAACAGGCCCCTGTAGCGGCCGTGAATGCCCTGATCGCTCAGCCCGACACCTATAAAGAGGGTTTCACCCAATGGCAGAAACACCTCTTCGCACAAGGCTGGATAGTCCCTACCTGGCCCACTGAATTCGGCGGTGCGGGCTGGTCGCCCACACAAACTTATATCTACGAAAACGAACGTGTGGCAGCGGGTGCGCCGGACATAGTGCCGTTTGGCCTGAAAATGGTAGGTCCGGTTATTTACACCTTTGGCAACGAGGAGCAGAAACAACGCTTCCTGCCCCGCATTCTCGAATCAGACGACTGGTGGTGCCAGGGGTACTCGGAACCAGGAGCAGGTTCTGATCTGGCATCCCTGAAGACCCGTGCAGAGCTGGATGGCGATAGCTATATCGTTAACGGTTCCAAAATCTGGACCACCGGCGCACATATTGCCGACTGGATTTTCTGCCTGGTTCGCACCAGCAATGAAGGCCCGCCCCAGCAAGGCATCTCCTTTTTGCTGATCGACATGACCACCCCCGGTGTCACGGTCAACCCTATTCCCAGTATTAACGGTGTACACACGCTGAATGAAGTGCATTTTGAAAACGTCCGCGTACCGGTGACAAACCGTATCGGTGATGAAAACAAAGGCTGGACCTACGCTAAAGCACTGCTGGCCCAAGAGCGTACGGTCATTGCGCGGGTTGCCGATTCCAAACGTCGCCTCGAACAACTAAAGCAATATGCGCGTCAGGAAACCCAGGGTGGCCAGGTAATGGCTGACGACCCGGTATTCCAAGCACGTTTTAGTGCTATCGAAATTGAGCTGATGGCACTGGAATATACCGAGCTGCGTGTACTTGCAGCCCAGGCAAACGGTGAGGGCCCCGGCGCTGAGTCTTCATTGCTGAAAATCAAAGGAACAGAGGTTCAGCAAGCCAGCCATGAGCTGATGATGGACCTGGCAGGCGGCTACGGCGGCATCATCAGCGACAGCGTCATCGCTGGTGATATTGGTCACGATTTCGGTGATCAGGCACGCAAGGATTATATGTATGGCCGGGCCGCTACCATTTACGGTGGCTCCAACGAAATCCAGAAAAACATTACCGCCAAGCATGTGCTGGGCCTGTAACCGGATCTGATCAAACAGCAGGAGTCGTACCGTGCATTTTAATCTTTCTGAAGAGCAGACCATGCTGCAAGCCAGCACCGCCCGCTTTATCGATCAACAGTATTCGTTTGATGTCCGCCAGCGCCACGTAGCGCTACCCGAAGGATTTGACCGTGCCACCTGGTCACAAATCGCAGAATTAGGCTGGTTGTCGGTCCCCATTTCCGTAGCTGGTGGCGGCTTCGGCGGCAACGCCGCCGACACCATGGTACTGATGGAAGAGCTGGGCAGGGGCCTGGTCGCCGAGCCTTACCTTGCTACCGTGCTGTTATTCGGTGGCTTGGTTGACCGCGGTGCTTCGGCCAACCTGAAAGAAAACCTGCTTGGACCTCTGGTGGCCGGAGAGCTACAGGGGGCGTTCGCTTATCAGGAACGCCAGAGTCGTCACGATATGGCGGACATAAAAACCACCGCAACCCGCTCGGGTGATCAGTTCGTCATCAATGGCGAAAAAACTCTGGTACTGAATGGCGCAGTTGCAGATCAGCTTGTTGTGTCTGCCCGCACCAGCGGCAACCAGTCCGATACGTCCGGCATCAGCTTGTTCGTCATCAACGCTAACACCTCGGGACTAAACAAAACATCGTATCGATTGATGGATGGCCAGCTGGTCGCCAACATAAGTTTCGATCAGGTGAGCGTTGCTGAAGCCCAGCTTCTGGGCGAAGAAGGTGAAGGCCACGCCCTGATGAGTGAGGTAGTCAACAATGCCATTCTGGCTTTGTCTTCGGAAGCGCTGGGCATCATGAATAAGCTCACGGACACCACCCGCAAATACACCAAGGCGCGGAAGCAGTTTGGCGTACAGATTTCGTCCTTCCAGGTATTGCAGCACCGCATGGTGGACATGTTCATGGCCTGTGAACAAACCCGCTCATTATTGTATCGAGCCGTTTGTTCCGTGGGGACAGATGATGCAAAGCATAGCCTGCATGCCCTGAAGGTCATGGTCGGTCGTAATGGCAGACTGATCGGAAGTGAAGCCATTCAAATACACGGTGGTATGGGCATCACCGACGAACTCGACGTGGGCCATTATGCTAAGCGGCTGATGATGCTCAACACTCTTTTCGGCGATGCAGATTATCATCAGCAACAGTTTGCGCAACTCTCGTTCGCTGAGTGAGTACGCAAACACTGGCCATAAAGCACTGCGACAGCGCTTTATGGCCTCGCAATCTCGCAGCCCTGTGCCTGGTTATCGTTTGCGTGTGCGCAATCACACGGGAATTCAGCTCGACAGGGTGGTCTAGCCCGCTCGCGGGTAGTTGTATATTGCTGTTTATAGTCCTGCAATGGCGGCAGATTCACCATACCTTTCAGTTTTTTGCCGTGTTGGCTTTGGGGCTCGGGCTCTTTCTTTGGTTCACTCAACGAGTCACCTGGGACGAACTTGCTGCCGCTATAGACCGCGGGGCCTTTTTCACCTTCTTCTTAACCTCATTGTCAGTCTTGCGGGAAGCTGCGGGCACCTCGTCACTGGTGCGCCGATGCGGAACCATTATGGTCAACCAACCTCCGGGGCGGCGTTATTTGCTGATGACCGTCGGGTCTCACCTGTTCGCCGTCATGCTGAACGTGGGTGCATTGAATGTACTCGGCACGATGGTCAAACGAGCAATACATCCGGGCGAAACGGATGAAGAGCGTCGCATTGCAAATGTTCGCAGCCGCCGCATGTTAACCTCGGTACTGCGGGGGTTCTGCGGCATCCCTATATGGTCGCCGACGTCCGTCACTATGCTACTGGTGCTGTCGGCTATCCCTACCCTGGATTGGGAACATTACGCGCCGGTGGGCTTGCTTGTAAGCGGCTTATTCGTTTTGTGGGGCGCCGCACTGGATCGTCTGTCCTACCCTCTGCGGACTATCACGCCCGGAGCCGATCATCAGCTACGTTATCTGATACCACTGGTATTATTGGTAGCGCTGATCCCGACGTCTGCTTTTGTTGTGTCCGAGCTCACCGGCATAAAGCTTTTTTCTGCATTACTCCTGTGTGTTCCGTTTATTGGCGTGATCTGGATTTCGTTTCAATACAAACGGGTGAAGCCGCGAATGAATGCGGCGTTGCTTTTGCGGCGAATCAGCCGATCGTTTCCGGCGACATTTACCAGCCAGCGTAGTGAGGTGGCTCTGTTCGCCTCGTCTGGTTTTATTGGTGTCATTCTGATTCCGCTGATCGACCCCATATGGATCAATGACTGGCTGCAACACGTCAATATCGGGGATGCGTGGTTAATGATCATGATTTCATTGACGATCCTGGTGTTCTCGTTGCTGGCAATTAACCCGATTATCTCGGTCACGGTGATTTTAGGGGTTCTGCAACAGTTACCTGACTTGGAGGTGCCGACGATAGTTCAGGTCATAGTTGTTTCAGTCACCTGGGCCGTGTTCTCTGGCATGTCACCCTTCACGGCGGCGTTACGCTTTATATCCAACTTCTCCAGTGTGTCACCGATAGTATTCGGCTTTGTCTGGAATGGCGTATTTAACCTGACCGTGCTCTTAGCGCTGTATACAACTCTTTTGATTTTCTTATAAATATTGACACTACCGTCGTTACAAAACTCACTGATAAATATCCATACAATAAAACTCTACGATATAGACAATAACGATAATTGTTAGTTAGCTATTATTTGGTAGATTGAATCTATAACTGAAAATAAAACAGGAGAGAACAAGCTGATGAGCCTTCCAGATATCCTAAAAAACAACTTGAGTATTCCGGTGATAGGGTCCCCTTTGTTCATTCTTTCGAACCCGAAGATGGTCATTGAACAATGCAAGGCGGGAGTTGTTGGTTCATTTCCAGCATTAAATGCCCGGCCAGCCGAAAAACTGGATGAATGGCTCACGACCATAACGCAGGAGCTGGCGGACTATAAAGCAAAGAACCCGGACGCAAAGGTCGCACCGTTTGCCGTCAATCAGATTGTTCACCCCTCTAATGATCGCCTGGAACACGACATGGCGGCCTGTGTAGAACACCAAGTACCCATTATTATTACCAGCCTGCATGCACCCACTGAGATTGTAAAAGCGGCACACAGTTACGGCGGCTTGGTGTTCCACGACGTTACCAACGTCAAACACGCCAAAAAAGCACTGAGCGTGGGTGTCGACGGGCTGATTCTGGTGACCGCCGGTGCAGGTGGTCATGCAGGCACTATCAACCCGTTCGCTCTGCTAACCGAGATACGCCAGTTCTATGATGGCACGATCATTCTCGGGGGCTCCATAACCCAGGGTAACCATGTTTTGAGCGCCGAAATCATGGGCGCGGACCTGGCCTATATGGGCACACGCTTTATTGCCACCCACGAAGCCAATGCCGATGAAGCTTATAAAGCGATGGTCGTTGACTCAACTGCATCCGATATTGTTTACACTAACCTGTTTACTGGGGTTCACGGCAACTACCTGCGTGGCAGTATCAAGAATGTCGGCTTGGATCCGGACAACCTAGTAACTTCGGATAAAAGTAAAATGAGCATTGGTTCAAAAGGCTCAAGCAAAGGCAAGGCATGGAAAGATGTGTGGGGTGCCGGCCAAGGTGTTGGTAATATTCACGCCGTTGCTTCGGTTGCGGAAACCGTATCGCAATTGCGCAATGAATACGCTGGAGCCCGGGAAAAAGTAAAAACGGCCTCGATATAGACAATAACGATACTAGTTAGTTATCTATTGCTTAGTAAAGTGAGTTTTTAGCTAAAAGTAAAACCGGAGAGAGCAAGCTAATGAGTCTTCCAAGTATATTAAAAGGCAATATGAGCATACCGGTTATAGCTTCGCCAATGTTCATTCTTTCTGGTCCGGAATTGGTGATTGAACAGTGCAAGTCCGGTGTTGTTGGTTCATTTCCTGCATTAAATGCCCGGCCAGCAGAGAAGCTCGGCGAATGGCTGACAACCATCAAACAGGAACTGGCAGATTATAAAGCGCAGAACCCAGAGGCCAAGGTTGCGCCATTTGCCGTCAACCAGATTGTGCACCCGTCCAATGACCGCCTGGAACACGATGTGGCGGTTTGTGTAGAACACAAAGTACCCATAATTATTACCAGCCTGCAGGCACCTGCTGAGATCGTAAAGGCCGCTCATAGTTACGGCGGTTTGGTGTTCCACGATGTTACCAACGTCAAGCATGCAAAAAAGGCGTTAAGTGTGGGAGTCGACGGGTTGATTCTGGTGACCGCTGGCGCAGGTGGTCACGCGGGTAGTACCAGCCCGTTCGCCCTGCTGACCGAAGTCCGCCAGTTCTTTGATGGGCCGATCATTCTTGGCGGCTCCATTACCCGGGGCAACCACGTGTTGAGTGCTGAAGTGATGGGCGCGGACCTGGCCTATATGGGCACACGGTTTATTGCCACTCACGAAGCCAATGCCGACGAAGCTTATAAAGCAATGGTCGTTGACTCAACCGCATCTGACATTGTTTACACCAATCTGTTTACGGGGGTTCATGCCAACTATCTGCGTGGTAGCATCAAAAAGATAGGCTTGGACCCGGGCAACCTGCCAACCTCGGATAAAAGTGTAATGAGTATTAACGAGAAAGGCTCTAAAGCCAAGGCATGGAAGGATGTGTGGGGTGCCGGCCATGGTGTTGGTAATATTCATGCCGTTTCCCCGGCCGCAGAGGTCGTTGCACAATTGTGCAATGAATACGCCGAAGCTCGCGATAAGGTGAAATCAGCCTCTTAAGACCGCTGTCAAGACAATCAAAAAACCCGCTATCCGTTGAACCGGTAGCGGTTTTTTGTGTCATTCAGCCACGCCAACCCTGCAGCCGGGCAGCGTGCACCCGAATACGCTCAGGGCTGCCAAGCAGCTGACGGTTAACGCCAATCCGCTTGAACCAGTAATGCAGACCCAACTCATCGGTAAAGCCCACACCACCATGCACTTCCGTGGCAGTCCGGGCAACAAACTGGCTGACTTCCGCCAGATGCGATTTTGCATAGCAGGACATCAATTCTGCCTCATCGGGCACGGCATCCGCAGCATAACCCGCATACCAGACCAGCGAGCGGCAGGGCTCCAGTTCCGCAGCCATTTCGGCACACATATGCTTGACGGCCTGAAACGAACCAATCGTGCGATTAAACTGTTTACGTTCCAGCGAGTAGGCTACAGATTTTTCAAGCATCGTCCAGGCCGCGCCCAGACTGTCTGCTGCCAGCAGTGTACGTCCGACCAAGAGCATTTTGTCTGCAGCGGTGCCTTCACGACTGGATTCAGCAAGTGTTTCAGCGGGTGTACCGTCAACCATCAACACGGTCAACAGCCGGGTCTTGTCGATGCTTGTGAGCACGCGTCGGGTAGAACCTTGTGCCTCATGCTCGACTATATGAACTCCGCCAGCCATGTCCACAACCAGAGTATGGGTCGCAGTCTCTGTTCCCAATACAAAGAGTGACTTACCGGTGAGTTTTCCGTTGTGTACACAGACTCCAGCGCCATCACGCGCTCCCGCCCACTCTGATATCGCTACGGCAAAACGGGCATTACCACTGGCAATTTCTTCAAGCCAGTATCGCTGTTGGTCTTCAGAACCGCTGTTGCGGATACCAATAACCGCCATGGCAGTGCTTGCGGTAAAGTCGACCGGTGCTACATAACGCCCCAGCACTTCCTGAATGAGCACCGCATCCATTACCGTCAACCCCAGACCACCAAACTCTTCCGGCACCAAAAGCCCAGATACCCCCAGTTCGTGAAGCCCGGCAGCCAGCTGCTCAACAATGAAGGAGTCGCCCTCAACAGCCTGACGGACTCTCTGAAGTGACGCGGCACTTTCGAGATAGCGGTTAACCGTATCTTGCAGCAGGTGTTGTTCCTGCGATAAACCAAACTCCATTGCGGCGCCCCTTTTGTTTTTAGTTGCGAACGAGCACAGGTTCACGGGGCATGCCCAGACCACGCTCCGCAATGATGTTTTTTTGCACCTGGGCTGTGCCACCACCAATAATCAGCCCCAGATCAAACATGTAGTCGTACTGCCACCGCCCGCCGTCACGCAGGTGTGGGCTGTCATCGTAGAGAATACCCAGCTCACCCATAACATCGATGGCCAATGCGGCAAGCTGGTGACTGAGTTCGCATCCCTGCAACTTCACCACCAGCTGCGCGAGGCCGGGGTCCTCGTTTTTCAACTCATGAGTCAGCAGCCGCAGCCCGTGCAGTTTCATGGTCTGAACTCTCACCTGTAGCCGGATCAGCCGGTCACGGAACACAGCGTTCTCAATCAGACGCTCCCCCGCTACCGTCTCCCGGTGCATCATGTCGATGATTTTCTGAATACGGCTGCCGGCAACATCGGCACCGCCCAAGGTACCGCGCTCGTGTTTCAGGGTGGCATTAGCCACCCGCCAACCTTCGCCGGGCTGCTGCACAATCTGATCAACCGGTACCCGCACATCGGTGAAAAACACTTCATTAAAAGAGGATGTGCCCGTCATGGTTTGGAGCGGTCTGACGTCAATACCCGGCAAATCCATGGGGAAAATCAGGAAACTGATGCCTTTGTGTTTGGGCATGTCCGCTTCGGTACGTACCAGGCAAAAGATCATGTCAGCCTGACGAGCTTCACTGGTCCATATTTTCTGGCCATTAATCACATAATGACCATTCTCAATAATCGCTTTTGTTTGCAAGCTTGCCAGATCACTGCCGGCGTTCGGCTCTGAGTAGCCCTGGCACCAGATCAGCTCACCGCGCAATGTCGGCGGTATCCAGCGGCCCTTTTGTTCTTCACTGCCGAATTCCAGCAGCGTCGGCACCAACATATTGACTCCCTGCCGGTTGGCCACCCGAACTCTTACCGGCACTCCGGCGCGTTCAAACTCTTCTGTTATGATGCGTGCCTTGAGGATATCCGGAGCCTCGCCAAAGCCGCCATACTCCTTCGGAATAGTGCGTGCGATGTATCCATGTGCAAGCAAGAGTTGCTGCCAAGCCATGCGTTGAGAGCTTTTCAGCACCACATCATCTTCGCTGGGCGCGCTGTGCTTGTGCTCGTCCAGAAAGTATCTCACCTCAGTGCGAAAGGCGTCATATTCAGAGCTGAGTTTCAGATCCATACCACGGTTTCTCCGTCGTTATTGGCGCTCCGGGGCACAAGCACGCGCCCGCCATTCACCATTGACACAGGTGTTTCAGCGATGTCGCTTTTGCCCGAAGGCCGCCCGGGCAAGCCCTTCCCTGAATTGCGGCGCGGCTACTTCAATCATGCGTCCCGCCCTTGCTGCCAGCCCCAGGCCGCGCAGCTCAGCCACTCCCCATTCCGTTACGATTGCATCCACATCACTGCGGGCGCAGGTAACATTGCCGACCGTGGGCACAATGCGTGAAACCGTACCGTTTTTAGCCGTCGAGGGCAGCGCGATGATGGCACGACCACCGAGTGAGGCGTTGGCACCCCGAATGAAATCAACCTGACCACCGACGGCCCCGACAAGTCTGCCGTTGGCCACTTCAGCATTCACCTGACCTGACAGATCCACTTCAATCGCAGAATTCAGCGCGATGAAATTATTCAGCCTGGCCATTGTCGACAAAGCATGGGTATAAGAAGCCGGGCGCATGTATACCGACGGGTTTTGATGGACAAAGTCATAAAGGCGCCGGGTGCCAAACAAACTGCCACAGACACTGACACCTTGGTCGATAGACTTACGACCATTGGAAATCACCCCCTGCTCCATCAGCTCCATGACACGATCGCCGATCACCCCGGAGTGAATCCCCAGATCGCGATGGTTCCTGAGGCCAGAGAGAACAGCCTCAGGAACAGAGCCGACCCCCAACTGAAGTACGGCACCATCCGGTATCAGACTGGCGACTCGGGTGGCTATTTTTTGCTCGGTCAGCCCCAGCGATGCCGGGGCCAGCTCTAACGGTTCGCGATCCACCTCTACCGCGATATCAATACTGATATCTGCGGGCAATTCTGCACCCGTTGTCCAGGGAACCCGGGGGTTGATTTCCGCAATGACCGTGCTCGCCCCGGCCGCTGCACGGGCAACATAATCGTGGGCCAGTCCCATATTGAACCCTGTAATTTCATTACCACACAGTTGAATGAGAACCACATCAGCTCGTTCTGATCTGCGGTCAAAGGCTTCATAAAGGGCACTATAGTGACACGGAAGGATTTCGAGTTGGCCCCGTCGCGCTATCTCGGTGCTGGTGCCAATCGCTCCATAGGAGCGAAAGCACAGAGTGGCATCAACCTCGGTTAAAAATGTCTGTGAGAATGCGACGCCGAGAAAAACATCAAACGACTCGATTGCAGGCGCGTCATGCATCAGCCTTTCTGTCAGGGCACAGGGCTCCGCTGTTCCCTGCCCGCAAACAACGCGGTCACCGGGCTGTACATAATTAGAAAGATCCAGGTCATCCAGATGAACATAACGCATAGTATTCTTCTTGTTCGGTCAGCATTTATGATGCACTGCCTACATTTAATATAAGCCTAATAGGATTTAGGCAGCCCCAGAACTTGCTCGGCGATATAGCAAAGAATCAACTGCGGGCTCACCGGCGCGATCCGAGGGATCATCACTTCCCGCATCAGCCGTTCGACATGAAACTCTTTGGCATACCCCATACCACCGTGGGTCATCACCGCCTGAGTGCAGGCTTTAAAAGCCGCTTCCGCCGCCAGATACTTGGCTGAGTTAGCCTGTGCGCCACAATCGAGGCCCTTGTCATAACGGGATGCCGCGTTCATGCAAGTGTAGAAGGCGGCTTCAAGCTCCATCCAGTTCACCGCCAGCGGGTGCTGAATGGACTGGTTTTTGCCGATGGGCCGGCCAAAAACCACACGATCCCGTGCATATTTCACCGCACGGTCCAGCGCATTGCGGCCGATGCCAATCGCCTCGGCGCCAATCAGCACCCTTTCGGGATTCAGACTGTGCAGCAGATAGCGAAAGCCTTTGCCTTCTTCCCCGATCAGATCTTCCTTGGGTACCGGCAAGCCATCAATGAAGGTCTCGTTTGAATCGACCGCCTTGCGCCCCATCTTTTCAATCTCGACCACATCGACGTACTCACGATTGAGGTCGGTATAGAACAGCGACAACCCATCGGTAGAGCGCTTACACTCCTCTACAGGGGTGGTGCGGGCCAACAGCATAATCTTGTCTGCATGCTGGGCGGTTGAGGTCCATACTTTCTTGCCATGGACAAT